>JADLBR010000459.1 GCA_020847615.1 Verrucomicrobiia bacterium | reverse complement strand
GAGAGCAGCGTCTGGAGCGCGAGGAACCCCCGACCGCTGGCCTCGGCCTTCTGATAACCTTGGGCGAGCGCGACGATCATGTCCGGCAGCCGCATCCGCGATAGCTCCGAGGCCTTCAGGCCGATCGACTCCAGCGTATCGGCCTGCTCTTTGCCGCCCTCGCTCGCCTTGCCGAGGTTCACGCGCAGCTTCACGGCGGCCTTGATGACCCCCTCCATGTCCGAGCCCATCAGCGCCGCGTCGGATGCCGGTTTGATCGATTCAAATAATTCGCGCAATTCCTCGGGGCTGCGCTGGAGGAGGTTAACAAGCTCGGTGCCGCTGCGGGACAGCAGCGTCTGGAGCGCGAGGAACCCGCGGCCGCTGGACTCGGCTTTCTGGTAGCCCCCCGCGAGGGCCACGATCATGTCCGGCAACCGCATCCGCGATAGCTCGGAGGCTTTCAGCCCCATCGCCTCCAGCATCTCGGCCTGCTCCCTGCCGCCCTCGCCCGCCTTGGCGAGGTTCACCCGCAGCTTCACCGCGGCCTTGATGACCGCCTCCATGTCCGCGCCCATCAGCGACGCCGCGCCGCCCACGCGCACGAGGTCCGAGGGCATCTCGCGCAGGGTCTCGGCCAGGTCGCTGACCTTGTCGGCGTCGGCGAAGGCACCGCGCACCGCGTTGCCGATGCCATATAGGGCGGCGGCGATCCCGCCACCGACCGCCGCGCCGGAGAATACTTTCGAGAACTCCGATCCCAGCCGCCGGTTGAAATCGCGGGCCTCCTTCCGCATCCGGGCCAGCCCCCGGTTGAAGTCGGAGTCGTCCAGCCGAGATCGGGTGACCAGGTCAGCCACGGCGCTTCCTCCTGATCACCCTCGCCCCCTCGGGCAGCGTCCCCCGTTTGGTCCCGGTGATGCCGCGGGCCTCCAGCGCCGCGATCTGCTCCTCCTCGGCCTCCGTCACCCACCGGCAACCGTACTCGCCCTCGTTGAGCGCGGCGGCATAGTGGAGCAACTGACCGTAGCGCAGGAACCACGCCCATTCCGGGTCCTTGCCGAAGGCCCTCGCCACCGCCGTCACCATCCCCAGGTGGAAGGGCGTCGTGCACGGCTTGCCCTCCTTGGCCCGCTCCTTCAATTCCGGCACGACCACGCAATCCTCGCGATAGTTCGCCCACGCCATCCGCGCCTTGTGCACGGACCTTGGAGAGAGAGCCATTCGTCGGATCGCGGCGATGTCCCTCTTGTCGGGCGTCTGCCAGTCGATGGCCCACAGTTCCTCGAACGACCCGCACGCGCAGACCTTCGCCGCCCCCACCAGCTCGGGCAGCGTCGCCGACGACGGCGCCCAGGGAAGCGGGTTGTCGATTGCGCGAAGCGCCACCGCGTGGGCCGCGCAGAAGGGCCTCAGTTCTCGCCCGAAGATCCGGTGCCCGTCACACGGCAGCAGGAACGACGCCGCCAGCCTTCCCGCCACGAGTGATTTGAGGGCCATGGCACATCGGCATCAGGTGATCTTCTGGAAGGCGACCAGCGTGCAGGAAGCCTCCTCGAAGTCGCGGACCTTGTCCCCGATCTTCTTGTTGGTGACGATGTACTTGATCCCCTCGACCGTCACCGTGCCCAGCGCGTCGAACTTCGCCTCGTCGGTGAGCAGCCCCTGGACGTCGAAATTGCGCTTCCACCGCTCCGGCTTCTGGATGCCCAGGGCCGCGGTCTCGCCGTCGCGGTCGGTGGCCTCGGCCTGCGCCTCCGGCTCCCGCGCCCGGTCCACCGAGTTGACCTCGATGCCGATGTCGTCGGACATCGCCCGCAGGGCGGCCTTCATCCCCATCGTCACGGCGAGGGAGCCGTGTTTGTCGAAAGCATCCGCCATGCACGCGGGCGGGTGTCAACGCCTGCGCGAGCCGCGCGGAGGGCGGTAGCCCGCCAGCTCCTTGCGCATGCCCGCGACGTGCACCCGCGCCGCGTCCGCTATCGCCCGATTCAGGCGTGCGATCATCGCGGGCTCGTATTCCGCGCCCCGCCCCACCCAATCGAAGTATTTCAATGCCTTCCGCACATCCATGACGAACCGACCCCGCCCCGTGTGCCGCCCGAAATACGCCGCGACCGGGATCCCCAGCCGCCGCAGCGCCGGGATCAGCCCGCCCTTCAGTTTCCCCACGTGGCCCTCGATCTCTTTGACGTGGGCATCGACCGCCCCCGGATTGAGCGCCAGGCGCAACGGCGGCGGGTGGCGGTTGCCCCACCGGCCCCGCTTGTAGCCGCGCATGGCGCGCCCCAGGTCGAAGGTGCCGATGGGCACCTTCGCCAAAGGCGAGCCGCCCTTCGTGAGGATCTCGCGCATGCCGCGCGCGTCGCCTCGGAAGTACGCGTGCCAGAAGGCCGTCCTCAATGGCCGCTTCAATTGCCGCAGGAACCGGTTCAGCGCCGCGCCCCGCGGGTACCCCCGCGCGAAATCCCTCCGCACCGCACGCCGTCCCGCGCCCACCGTCGGCGGCGGGATCACGTCGATCACCCGCCGGAACAGGCCGCGGGTGTACTTCTCGAACGTCCTGCCACTGAAGTCGTCGTAGTGCGCCTCGATGTCCCGGACCGTCCGCTCCCAGTCGGTCAGGTCCACCTCGCAGCTGACATCCGAGGCCACGTCACTCGATCACGACGCCGCCCGCGATGGGCTTGAGCACCATCTTGGATGCGCTCTTGGCGACACCCAGCACCGTCG
>JADLBR010000458.1 GCA_020847615.1 Verrucomicrobiia bacterium | reverse complement strand
TTTTTCGAAATCACAAACTGTTGGCCGCGTTTCCAGTGCCGAAAACAGATCGGGGACCCGTATTTCAGAGCGCGGTTTTCCTTTGAGCCTGCATATTTCGCGCATGCGCGTGAAATATGCAGGCTAGGAATCTGTCGGACGATGTCCGGCAGATTCCTCTGCGGCGCGTGAGCGCGCGCGCCCGAGGCGCCTGCGCAGCCACGCCCACGCGCTGTCCAACGGGAGCACCGCGACGATCAGCAGGAACGGGTACGCGGGCGAGAAATAGCGGGGATTGGTGCTCCCCAGGGTGAAAACGCCGAAGAGATAGCTGAACTGGACGAGCGCCCAGGCGGCGAAGAAGGCGCGGTGCGGCCGCCGGGCGGCCAAGACAAGTCCGGCCAGGACCAGGAGGCCGAACACGGTGGGGCGATAGAGGTAAATCGGCTGGGCCTGGGAGGGACCCGGCGGCTGATGCGCCAGGACCGTCAGCTGGCTCAAGCGCCCCAGCGATTCAAAGATCCCCTCTCCCCTTGAGTCGGGCTTGGGTGAGACCCGCCGGCAGAAAAAATCCAGGGCGGGCATGGGGCCATCGCGGGGAATGCCGTAGAGCGCCCTGAGGAGTTCTGGATGCTCTTTGGTGTACTCCGGATACATGGAGTCCCGGGCCATCCTCTCCGCCTGGTAGCCGGGCCCGATGCGCTCGGAGGAGTAGGCCTTGATGCTCGACGCCACGATACGCTGCGCGGCCACATAGGCGGCCAGCCATGGCTCGTGGAGCAGGGCCTCGAGGGCGAGGTCCTTGAACAGCGCGTAGCGCTTCGCCTTGATGGCGTCCCCCTTCTTGCCAAGCTCTTGCCAGAGGGGGCGCCCCTCGAGGCTGGCGGGGCTATCCAGGCCGCTCTTGATACCGAGTTCGGAATCCGCCTCGTGGTACGCGTGGATCTCGGCGCGGGCCCTCGCGACGAGGTCGCGGACCTGTGCCTTGTACTCGGCGTGGCGCGGGGTATCCAGCCGCATCGCGGGGAACACGGTGGTCAAGAGGAGGCGGGCGCCCTGGCCCTCCGTGCCCACGGTCGCCGTCGCCAGCGCCAGCGCGACCAGGGCCGCCGCCTGCCGGCGGCTCATGCCGCGCCACAACCCGCTGAACAGAAGGCCCGCGACAAGCCCCGGGAACAAGAAACGGCCGGCCGGCTTGCACAGCACGAGCAGGGCGAACGGCGCGAAAAAATGCCAGAATTGCCGCGGGTCCCGGTGCGGCATGCACCATTTCACCCACCCCGCCATGGACAGGATTCCGAGATTCAGGAACAGCGATTCCGCCAGGACCGAGTGCTCGTAGAACATCAGGTCTGGCGCGAGGGACAGGGCCGTGGTGAGGGGCACGATCCACATTCGCCAGCCATCGAAGCATCGTCGCGCGATCCACCCGAGACACAGGACCCCCAGCAGGCCCGCCGCATGCTGGCCCACGGCCACCCACTTCAGGCAGCCTCCCGGAAGGATCCAACTGAACGCCAGGGCGATCGGGTAAGTCCAGCGCCGCTTGTCCTCGAGATGCCACGCGTGATCGAGGAAAAGCCTGGCCGCGAAATTCATGAACGAATACGAGTCCTTGGTCCAGAGGGCGAAAGGCGAATAGTCCAGGAGCACCCACCGGACGATCAATCCCGCGACCAGCGCCGGGGCGCTCCAGCAGAGGGCGTCCCGGAGGCAGGGCCGTCGCTTCAAGAAGTCAGAGATCCGGGGCATCGCGCTATCCTGCGGGTCTGGCCCCGCCGCCCGCGGCCGGAGTCCGGTCCCGTGTCCACGCTGAGGTGTCGAAGGGGTCGGGGACCCCCTCGGCGCGCGCCCGCGCGATGCGCGCGGCGATCCGCGTGGCGAGGTCCTCGAACTGGGCGGAGCGCGCGTCGAGCTGGGGGGCGTCGAGCCGCGACCACATCATATCGTATTCGAACCTGAACGAGCCGTCGACCAGGGCCTGGAACATCCGGGCGCAGCGCCGGTCGCGTTCCGCGGGCCCGAACCGGGCCGCGATCGCGCAGGCCTCGCGGATGTCCTCGTGGATCCGGTTCGTGTTTAGGCAGCGGTGCCCGAGGCCGGTCGCGAGGTACCACGCGTCGCCAAAGGCCAGGACGGGGCAGCCCATGACCATCGCCTCCCAGCCGCTGGTGCCGGCGATCACCGCCGTCAGTCGCGCGCCCCGGATGAGTTCCGTCGAGCGGATCGTGGGGTCCACCAGCACCGCGTTCTGGTATCGGAGGATCTGCTCGTAGAAGGCGCGCGTGCGGCGCCCGCACATGGGGAGGTGATCCTTGACGACGAGCTTCCATCCGGCCGGCAGGCCGCGCGCCAGCGCGCCCACCAGCGTGAGCTGGTCGGCGAACTCGGGCGCCACGACGCACGTCGACGCCTCGGGGGTGACGCTCAGCGGCAAGAAGGCATAATCGCCCGCAGGTGGCCCGGCCTCGAACATCCCGGATCGCACGATGCGCCTGAAGTTCCACTGGACCCTCGTCTCCCACTGCCACTGCTGCCAGGCCGTCGGGGCGCGCGGGTCGCGGGCGTAGGGTTTCTGCCATGGCCGGAATACCTCGGGCAGGGCCGCGAGCCGACCCCGGACCATGCGGCCCAGGCCGCCGCCGTGCCGCCTGGAGAAATTGCGGCGATCGGCCTCGTAGTGATCGCTCGCCTTCGGCCTCTCCCTGGACGCCTCCAGCCTGGACCACGCCTCGGGCAGCGGCGAGAGGGACGGGTCGGCGTAGCGGTCGATGACCGGGTCCGGCTGCATCAGGGCGTTGGTCGCGAGGTGATGGCGGTCGTCGTATTTCGTTTTCCCGAGGGTCAGGAACGGTATCTTGAGGCGCCGGCAGACCGCGGCGGCCACGAGGGCGGGGGCCGCGGCCACCACCTGAAAGAACACGGCGTCCGGCGGATCCTCCTCGAGGCGCCTCTCGAAATAATCGAAAAGGGACTGGAGGCACGAGAGCATGGTGTCGAGCTCGAGCGCGCGCCCGCGCAGGGCCGTTTCGGGGACGATGGTGCCCGTCAGGAACGTGTGGCCCAGGTTGCGATCGGCGATCACGAATCGCCATAGATTGCCATAGCGCGCCTCCAGCTCGGCGAGGCGACCCGGGTCGGGTCGGCCGCGCGAGAGCGCCCCCCGCCAGAGGTCGGGCAGGGCCTGCACGTGCGCGTATCGGACCGGCGTGTTCTTTGGGTCGAGCAGCCAGCGGGCGTGGCCCTCGCCGGTGGATACGCCCGAGAAGCGGTCAAAGCCGTGGTGCTGCCCGAGGCATCGGGCGAGGCGGTCGGCCTTGGGCGTGAAGCGGCCGTTGAACTGCAGGAAGATGTGCACGGCTGCGGGTGATCGTCCCTACCCCTTATCAGACGGGCCAAGCCTGTCACGGCGGAAATGCCGCGCCGCACGCGAGAGCGATCGGGTTTGACACCGGGTGGCGCGTTGGACGAGCATGATAGATCATGGTTCTTGGGAATCGAATCGCCGCATGGCTGTTCCCACCACCCTCCGTCGACGAGCCGCGCTGGCGGAGCGCGGTCCGCGGGTTCGTGTGGAAGAGGGGATCGTGGTGGTGGCGGCGCTGGCCGGCGGAGGCCACCGCGGCGCTCAAGAAGATCCGTTTCCACGAGGCCAGGCGGTATTTCGGCGACGGTGAGCGACGCGCGTTCCTGGAGGCGCTGGGCCGTTCCATCAGCACCGGCGCCTCGATCGTGGATTACCACCTGTTGCATCGGTACATCCTCGCGAGGCGGCCGCGGCGGATCCTGGAGCTCGGCTCGGGCGTGACGACGCTGATCATGGCAGATGCGCTGCGCGAGGCGCTCCGCGAGGCCCCCGACTCGGCCCCGGGGCACATCCACACGCTCGAGGACGTGCCGAAGTACTTCGAGGATGCGCGCGATCTCTGCCCCGAGGGGTTGCGGCCCTATGTCACCTACCATCTGGCGCCCGTGGCGATCCGGTCGTTTCGTGGCCTGTGCAGGACGGCATGTTACGAGAACCTGCCGGAGGGACCCTTCGATCTGGTGTTCGTCGATGGTCCCAACATCGCTGGCCGGTGCCTGGTGGATGGTGACCTGCTCTTCGCCTTGGCCGGGCAAGCCGAGGTGCCCGCCGATGTGATCCTGGATGGCCGGAAGCACACCGCGGAACTCTTCCTCAGGGTTTTTCCAGGGAGCCGGTGCGCCTACGATCCGGCGATGAACCTGCTGGTCATGCGGGGCATCGCGGGGCGCGACATCCGCGAGCGGCCGTCCCGGCCGCGCCGGCCGCGCCTGTGCGATGCTTTTGAATTCCTCGGGGTGTGATCCCTCGCGGCCGGGGGCCGCGTCAGACGCGGACGCAGAAGACTTTCTGGGTCAGCGGGTCGCGCTCGAGCTTCAACCGGGTTTCGGCGATGAACGCGTCGATGGCCCTTTTCGCGCCGGGCCATTTTATGCGGTCACGGCCCGCGTCATACTCATCGAAAGCGATGACTCCCCCGGGGACGACCTTGGGGTACAGGTGGTCAAGGCAACAGCGATAGGATTCGTAAAGATCCACGTCGAGATGCAGCAGAGCGATTGGCGGAAGCGGGTTCGCCGGAAGGGTGTCTTCAAAGAAACCGGCCACGAGCTGGACGTCCAGATCGCGCGCGTCTTGTCCCAGTATTTGCCCGATGGTGTCTCGCGCCGCCGATTCCGGCGCCGCGCAGCGCCCACGGACAGCCTTTGAGCGGTTGTCCTGTGGCGCCGGCTCGGGGAAGCCACGGAAGGAATCGAAGCCCCACAGGCGGCGCGACTGGCCGGCATCTCGAAGGCAGAGCCCCAAGATGGCCAAGGACCCGCCCTGAAAAACTCCGCACTCGACGACATCGCCCGGAATAGCCGCTATCCGGCCGATCAGTCGACGGCAATAGAGCGCGCGAAGCGCGGTCTTGCGGGTGAAGCGTGTAAACTTGGTTGCGGGCAACGCCGCGTTGGCGGAAGAGGCATCCCTAAGCACGGCGAAGTGGTAGGGCGGCCCGAACGATAAAGCAAGAAGAAGTGTGGCGATGTAGGGCGCGATGGGCGCCTTTGTCCTACCAAGGCTTGGCCAGATCCCGTGACCCGTAAGCTCTGTTCACCTCCGTGAAGTAGGATGCCCGTTTCGGGTCGCGCCTGAGGTGGAGCGGGTCGGCCTCGAAAAGGCGCCTGAGGAGGGACAGCGGCAGCAGCACGGCGAAATAGACCGCGGCCATGACCACGCGGGACATCACGGCGCCCAGGACGTGCGAGAGCCCGAACCAGGCCCGCGTGATGAGGGACGCGACCGGGGCCACGAAGCAGCCGATGACCAGGAACACCGTGGCGGCGACCAGCCACGGGTCATCGAGCCAGGGGATCCCAGCGTGGTGGCGCCGCAGCGTGGCGATCACGATGCAGGCGAGGGCCAGCACCGCCAGGGTCTCGACCCGCCTCGCCTTGTCCGCCTGCCTGGGGTTCGCGGCCATGCCTAGAACAGGGTGTAGATGAACGGGGCGACCGCCGACTGGCCCGCGAACACCAGCAGCAGGCCGAGCACCAGCAGCACCAGCACCACGGGCAGCAGCCACCACTTCTTGCGCTCCATGAAAAACGCGAACAGCTCCTTCAGAAATTCCATGGCATGCTCCTTTCGATGTCCCCGGCCCAGGCCGCTCAATCCAGCACGAACTCCTCTTTCCAACGCCTGTCCTCGGGCCATGGGGGCTGGCGGCGCTTTTCGAAAAGGTAATCGCCGACGACCAGCGCATCCATATCCGTCCGCATGAAGCAGCGGTAGGCGTCCTCGGGTGTGCAGACGATGGGCTCGCCCCGGACGTTGAAACTGGTGTTCACGATGGCCGGGCAGCCCGTGCGCTCCTTGAACGCGCTCAGCAGGCGCCAGTAGCGCTCGTTGACGTCGCGGTGGACGGTCTGGACCCTGGCGGAAAAATCGATGTGGGTGATGGCCGGGAGGGACGAGCGGAGGGTGTAGAGTTTCTCGCGGACGGACATCGATCCGTAGCCATCTGGGAGGGGCTTGCGGTGCCGCTCGAGCACGTCGGCGACGAGCAGCATGTAGGGGGAGTCCGCGCCACGGAGGTCAAAGTACTCACCGGCCTCCTCGGCGAGGATGCTGGGCGCGAACGGGCGGAAGCTCTCCCGGTACTTGATGTTGACGTTCATCTTGCGCTGCATCTCGGGGCTGCGCGGGTCGCCGATGATCGACCGGTTGCCCAGCGCCCGGGGGCCCCACTCCATGCGGCCCTGGACCCAGCCGACCACGGCGCCGGATTCCATGATCTCGGCGACGCGGGCGCAGAGCCGGTCGAAGTCCTCAATGCGCTCCCCCTCCGCGGAGAAGCGTCGGATCATCCGGAGCGTGTCCTTTTCGGTCGTGTCCGGACCGATGAGGGATCCGCGCATGCGATCCAATGGGCCGCAGGGCGTCCGGGCGCCCGCGAGGTGCAGGTGCCATGCGGCGAGGGCGGCCCCGAGCGCGCCGCCGGCATCGCCCGCGGCGGGCTGGATCCAGACGCGCTCGAAGAGGCCCGAGCGCTGGAGTTTTCCATTGCCCACGCAGTTGAGCGCGACCCCTCCCGCGAGGCAGAGGTTCCGGCTGCCGGTCAGGCGTTTGGCCTCGGCCGCCATCTTGAGCATGATGTCCTCGGTCACCCGCTGGATCGCGAGCCCGAGGTTGCAGTGGCGCATCTCCAGCTCGTCGGCGTGATCCCGGCGCGGCATCCCGAAGAGCCGCTGCCAGCGGTCCTCCCGGACCATGCGAAGGCCCGTCGCGTAATCGAAATAGTCCTGGTTCAGCCAGATCGATCCGTCGGGCGCCACGTCGATGAGTTCCTCGTGGATCCTGCGCTCGAACTCGGCGACCTGCTCCGAATCGGGATCCCCGTACGGGGCCAGGCCCATGAGTTTGTATTCGCCAGAATTGACCCGGAAACCCAGGAAGTACGTGAACGCGGAGTAGAGCAGGCCGACGGAATGCGGGAACTTGAGCTCCTTGAGGATGCGCATGCCGGTGCCCTCGCCATGGCACAGGGACGCTGTCGCCCACTCGCCCACCCCGTCGATCGTCAGGACGGCGGCCTCGTCGAAGGGCGACGGGTAGAAGGCGCTGGCCGCATGGGAGAGGTGGTGCTCGGGGAATAGCAAGGGCGTGCCCGGTCGCGCGGGGCCCGCCACCTCCTCCAGGTGGTCCCACAGGAGCCGCTTCTGGAATAGCTTCTCTTTGATCCAGACCGGCATCGACATGAGGAACGACCGCAGCCCGCGCGGCGCGAAGGCGTAGTAGGTCTCCAGCAGGCGCTCGAACTTGAGCAGCGGCTTGTCGTAGAAGGCGATCGCCGCCACGTCGGCCAACTGTAGGCCCGCCTCCCCCAGGCAGAATCGGACGGCGTTGGCGGGGAAGCCTGGGTCGTGCTTCTTGCGCGTGAAGCGCTCCTCCTGCGCAGCGGCGACGATCTCGCCGTCGCAGATGAGCGCGGCCGCCGCGTCGTGATAATACGCGGAAAGCCCGAGGATGAAATTGTTCTGCTGCGCCATGCGCGTTCTGGGGTCCTGACTTGCTAGCAGATTTCTGGGGTACCGCAATGGGTTTCCGGGCCGGGGCCGACGGGGCCGCCCGCCGCCGCATCGGCGGTTGGGCCGCGGCGCCCGATCAGTGTTTAACTATCACGGGCCAATGGGTTTGTTGACAAGATTAATCGGCGGACCCAGAGTTCTACCAAATATCACGGTTTCCGTGATGCCGTCGAAGGGTTCTCGGGCGCGCGGAGAACGGGGCCCCGAGGCGGCTCAGGGGACCGACGTGCAGGTTCAGGAAAACAGTGGCACAGAGTGCAGGTTAACGAGACACAGTCGCCAATGCCGGCGAAGAAGGGTCCGTCGGATTTGCGCCCGATCTTCATCGTGGGAGCCGCAAAATCCGGAACGTCTTTCCTGGCGTCGCTCTTCGAGTCGCACCCGAAGATATTGGCGCTGTTCGAGACGCGGATTTACTCGACCGCGCGACGGGGCGTCTTGGACCCGCGGGAGTTGGTCCGCCAGGCGCTCGGGACGCCCGGCCTGCGGGTCAGCCCTTACCTCAGTCCGGACATACTGGACGACGAGGCCGCCTGGCGGGACCGTGGCACGACCGATGATCGTCGTCCGGCGAAGCGGGCGCTCGACGTCCTGATATCTGCGGCCTTCGATGCCATGCCCGCGGCGCGCCGCGGATCCCTGACGCATTTCGTCGAGAAGACGCCATCGCACTGCAAGTCCGTCCGCGCGATCATCTCCGATTTCCCGAACGCGAAATTCCTCCATGTCGTGCGGGACCCCCGGGACAACTACCTGTCCCTGAAACGGCGGATGAACGACCCCGACAGCATTTTCTGCGGCGACGTCGGCTACCACCCGGCGGCATTCATCAAGAATCGCATTCTGCCAAGCCTTCACGCGGCGGTGGAGCATCTGCGGGAATTCCCGGCGCAGTACCGGTTCTTGCTCTATGAGGATCTGGTTGCGGGCGGCGAGAAGAAGATGCGGCAACTGGCGGAGTGGCTCGACTTGGAGTGGGACGAGGGGCTGCTGAGCCCGATGCGCGATGGCCGGGCATGGACGGGAAACTCGTTCGCCCCGGACCTGAAGTCGGGGCTCGAGCCGTTTGATCGCCGCCCGATCGGCCGATGGGAACGGGAGTTGTCCGGGCGCGAGCGGACGATCATGGAAGGCATCATGGACCTCTGCGGGTTGGGCGAGGTGTATCCCATCGAATCGAGACCGAGGTCCTGGGCCGTGATGGCGGCGCTGGCGCTCCCCTTCGCGGGTGAGTTTGGGAAGTACTTCCGCTGTTGGCGCGAAGGGACGCCCCGGTCCGCGGTGCTGCGGGAAATGACGGTGCGATACGTCCAGCTGAGGTTGAGGATCGCCCGAGAGCTGGAGCGATTCCGGCGGGGCGCCTCGGTGTCGTGGGCGTCGGGCCGCTCGTGGCCGAGCCACGGGTCCAGGAACGGCGGTCGCGCCTAGCAGCCTTGTCGGACTTAGCCTGCATATTTCACGCGCATGCGCGAAATATGCAGGCTCAAAGGAAAACCGCGCTCTGAAATACGGGTCCCCGATCGGTTTTCGGCACTGGAAACGCGGCCAACAGTTTGTGATTTCGAAA
>JADLBR010000457.1 GCA_020847615.1 Verrucomicrobiia bacterium | reverse complement strand
TTTTTCGAAATCACAAACTGTTGGCCGCGTTTCCAGTGCCGAAAACCGATCGGGGACCCGTATTCCAGAGCGCGGTTTTCCTTTGAGCCTGCATATTTCGCGCATGCGCGTGAAATATGCAGGCTAGGACTTGACCTCCGGCCCCAAGGTTGCCCTTGCCGCCCGCCGATGGCACGCTATAAGGAAGCTCTCCCCCGGGTCGGTAGCTCAGTGGTAGAGCAGTTGGCTTTTAAGCACTTACCACTTGTTTCACCCAAATTGCCCCATATGCTCTCTCGTATTCTCCCCTATGAAAAGCGCCTCGGGCCGCGCTCCCAAATGCTCCCCAGTACTCCCATTTTTAGCGCCCAGTATACAAAATCAGTATACAAGAAACCGCCCCGCTCAACGGCTACTGCCCCCTCGAACGACCCATCCCGCCAGAGTCTCGCGAGAAACTCGTGATCCTCATCCATGCACCCGGTGCTTTCGCCCCCCATCGGCCCGTAGACGTTGCCGGCAGATCACTACAGGACGTGAATGTCCTTGTTCGTGCCCCCGTCCAATAGCCATCCGATGATTCGCCGCGTACTGCTCGTAGCCCTCCTGACCACCGCTGGCATCGCCTCCGGCGAATCTCCCCTGCCCTGGTGGAGACCCAAGGCCCCGTGCGACGACCCACGGCCACGATCAACTCAGATCCGCGATGCGTCCGGTCGCCTTCAGGGGTCGATCACCGGCTCCGGGCGGGGGTCGTCCACCTCGGCAACCGAGCGCGATGCCTCCGGCCGCATCGTCGGCACCTCATCGGCACAATGCTCGGGCTCATCGGCCAGGACCACGCATCGAAATGCCTCGGGCCGCATCGAGGCGACAGCGTCGGCCATGGCCTCGGGGGGGCGCGTTTCCGAGACCTTCCGCGATGCCTCGGGGCGCATCACCGGCACCGCCGACTCGTCCTCCTTCGGGAACAGCACGCAAACGACGTTCCGCGACGCCAGCGGCAGGATCACGGGCACGGCGACCACCCGCAAGGCCGCGGGCGGGACAACGACCACCGTCCGCGATGCCTCGGGACGAATCATCGCGACGGAAACGACCCGTTGAGCGGGTGTTGAATCCCCCTATTCCTCCGCACCCTCGGATCGCACGACATCCCACGTGTCGTCGTGGGCCTTCGACCGCCCTACTGAGGGCATAACACCCACAACGTACTGCGCCAGTCCTTCATCAGCTACCGGATCGCGCTGGTCAAGAGCGCCGACCAGGTCGCGCTGGAGGCGGGCAACTCCCCCGCGATCATCTTCAAGCACTACCGAGAGCTGGTGACCGAAGAACAGGCGAGGCATTGGTTCTGGGTGATGCCCGACCATGTTACGGATCCCTCCTCAATGGCGAGATGAATGGCACCGTCGGGTCACTCGCCGATGAGCTGCTGGCGTTGCCTCTTTCGGCAGTTTCATGCCCAGCAACTCCATGTCGCCCCGCGACAGATTCTGGTATCGCATCTTATCGACGATTGCCTTCGTTCTGACCAACCAGCGCAGTTCCTCGGTATCGGGCACCGGTCCGCTCGCCAGCGCCCGGATCACCCGCAATGCGAGGTCCGGTTCGGCACGCCTCAGCGCCGCACGTACGCGGAGCAACAAGGCTGGCTCCCGATCTAGGGACAGCCTCGCACCCATGCGTGCCAGCCTTTCGATTTTCTCGACCTCGAAGGATGCCGGATACTGCCCCCACCAGCCGGACCTGGGATCGGATTTCCATTCCAGGCTCCAGATCGCCGACTGGAGCATCCTCCAGAGTGCCTCCGCGCGCTGGATCGCGGTGCAGAGATCGAGCAAGAACTCCACGGCGTCGCGCCGGTCATGCAGGTCCGCCGCACACATGAGATCGGGCAAGTCGTCCGTCAGGGGATCGATACGCAGCGCTTTAAGGATTGCGACCTTGCCGCCAGCCGCGGCCTCGACCAGCGCCGTCGTGCGCCTGTCGGGATCCTCTTCCTCGATCTTTCCTTCGGAGGGAATCGGCATCCGCGGGTCCGCCCCCGCCCACAACATTAGCGCGACGCCACGCGCCGACCCCTCCCGGCAAAAGACCGCCAGGGCCATCGCCCCTTGCGCCGCAAGCCTGGGATCGCGGTCCAAGTGACGCTTCCATGCGCCAATGACGCTCTTGTTCCCGGTGCACAAGGCCTCGAAAAGCGGCGCCCCTTTGACTAGGTCCACGCCACGGGAGGCGAGCAAGTCGATCGCCGGTCCGCCACCGCGCTCGCACGCGGCCGCCACATCCCGTGGCTCGAGGAGCAATCCGCCATGATCGATCAGGAGTCCGAGTAGTTCCACGTTGCCGGATCTGGCGACCTCCCACATGTCCCTCTGCCCCGGCCTCGCCCCTGACCGCAGCAGCAGGACGACCAGGCTATGGAAACCCTTCTCTATGGCCACCGCGAGCGCCGACTTTCGGAGGTTGGGCGGCGGATTGGGATCCACGCCCTCCGCCAGCAGCACCTCGGCCTCGTACAACTTGCCCGCCCGGCAGAGCTTGAGCAGATACTCGTAATCCCCATCCATTCCGACCATGCTGTCCTGCCCGGATCTCCTGTAAAGGGCGCCATCTCATCCTCCTTCACCCGAAAGACCCTGAAGCGCGGCGTTCCGCGACGCGTGAAAGGTTGCGGGCAATGGAAGCGCGTCACTGCATGGCAACGAACAGTCTTGCGAAACAGTCATTCAGGTAGCGCAATGCTCGGATAGGGCAAATGAGCGCGTACAAAGAATGGGCCGATCGGTGAGTGGTGCTACGGTCACGGGACGGAGACCTGGACATCGGCGATAGCCGATGTTCTGCTTCACTGGAAAAAGCCGGCTCCAGTGGATTGGCTGCGCGAGAGTTGGAGAGGATGCTCCGGCTATCGGCACAAGACATTACCAAGGGGCGAACAGCGTATCGAGAAGGTCTTCACTCATGTCATGCTGGAACCCGAGCCGGCTCCGCCTCCATCTTGCCCATCTCGATCCGGGTGAGCACCTCGACGATCACGTCCACGTCACCGGTCGGATGGACGGGCGCCAGATGCGGATCGTCGAGCAACAGCGGCAGGACCGCCCCTCCGGTGAAGGCGTGCCTCAGCCCCAGCCGGGCCGTCGCCTCGGCCACCCCACGGACGTCCGCGAGGTCAATGGCCATGGCCCCGTCCCAGGCGTTTCTCCACGATCTTGGTGGCCAACTCGCGCTCGCGCGCCCTGCCGGCCCGGATGGCGTCGATCAGCGCCATCCATTCGTAGAGTGCCGGGTCCGCCATGCACACCTGGGGCACCGTGGGACACAGCGGGGTCAGCTCGTAGCCCCTGGCCCTGCCCTCCGGGTGCGGCCAGACGGGTATCTCGCCGTCCCCCGGCCCGAACTCCCGCTCCAGCGGCGGCGCGGCAACGCCGGTGGGAATGCCACGGCCCATGCCACCCCGCCTCCCCGGGAAAACATATTTCAGCCCGTGCACCAAGAACTCCGCCAGCGCGTTCGCGTTCACGCCCCGGCCATCCTCGGAAACCAGATTGACAGCCACCAGCCTGCGCACCGATGCATGGGCCGCGGACGCGCTCAATCCCACCGAGGACGCCAGCGAGGCAAACGAGTCCCATCGGCCCATGGTCAGTAGTCGGCATGCCACCAATATGTCCTGTGCCCTCATAGACAACGGGATACGCTATTCGAGAATCGAGAATGGCGCAAACTTTTCCGGGGCTACTCGCCCGCCAATCCATCGCGCGACGGGGTACCCGTCCGGGTTCATGTCTCCGTCCGCCGGAATCGGTCTATGATCCGCTTGGGCGGAAGGAGTTCCCGGTCGCGGCACTCGTGCAGCATGCCGGCCCAGAAGGCCTGATCGAAGACGTGCCACCAGAGGACGCATTCGTGTCCGAAGGTGTCGCCCTCCAGCAACCACGGCCAGCGCGCGCGAACGAGATCATATATGCCCGGGTTCGCATCGATCGCGCCATCGTTTCGGCGCCCGAAGCCGGCGATGTCATCGCTGAACCGGAGCTGTTCCTCATAGGTGGATGGGCCGATGACCCGCAGGAGCTCCATGATGAGCGCCGTGGCGTGCTCCGGTTTCGAGTGCGGCAATTCGGCGCCCGCCCCGTAGGCGCCCTGGATCCACCATGAGATATTGGACCGGCAGACCATCCACTCGATGCCCCGCAGGATCGGCTTTGCCGCGCCGGCCAGTGTGGCCCGCTGGATGGGGGTGTTCGGATAGGAGTCCTCGAGGATCGCGAGAACCAGGGCCCGGTCATCCCGTCCGCCCAGCCGCACGAGGCGCGTCAGGCGGTTCACCAGGAATTCTTGGAGCATGCGGTGTTGCCGTGGCACGAAGGCCAACAGGATACCGGCCATCAGGGACCCCTCGCAGAAGGCGCGCACGCCCCAGGCAATGGCCCCGGCGGCGAGGGAGTGGAGGCCCCCGATCCCCCTCTCCCAGAGCAGGCGCTCGCCCCCGGGCGACACCGCGACCCGTGACCGGACGAGCGTTTGGACCGCCGCCCGCATGCGAATGGGCGCGGGACTCCCCTGGTTTCCCGCTCCATCGAAAGCATCCAGGAGCGCCCGATACAGGAGCTCGGAGCGCCGCTGGTCGACATCCAGTGACGCGACGAATCTCTCCGCTTCGGCGAGGTCCTCCGATGCCAGGTACGCGCCGGATGCAACCCCCACCGTGATCCATCGCCCAACGGCCAACCAATCCGGCGGCAGGTACAGCGCGGTCCAGTCGGCGAAAAGCTTGGCCAGAACCGGGTGCGTGGGCCAGTTGGCCACGAGAGGGCGCCGGCAGGATTGCCCCATCTGGTGCAATCGTTCGTCGGCGCCGATCCTCGACTCCGGTTCAACGGCACCATCATCCGGCATGATCTCCGACCCTCCGCTTGTCGATGTGGGCATGATATCCCCTCACTTCGCGATCAGGTTCTCGTGGACCATCGCGCCCTCCTTGGCGGCGTCGAAGGTCTCGAAGAGCGCCGAGCGCTCGGCGTCGCGGGTGACGGCGACGGTGCGGGGGTTGATCTGCTCGCGCTTCTCAGGGCGCTTCTTGAGTGCCTCCAACAGTTTCGACAGCGTCGCGGCTTCTGCCCTCTTGGACTCCGCTTTCGGCTCGCGCGCCCGCCACAGGCCCTGGATGGCCTCGGTGGCCGCGGCCTGCAGCAGCTTTGGCCAAAGCTTGGTGAAGAGGTCCCGCGACCCGAACACGTCGAAACCCACCCACTCGCCGTTGACCGCGAAGGCCAGACCAATCGCCTTGGGTTGTCCCTCCGGGGCCTTTCTGAGCGCCTCCACGTAATCCGAGACGCGCTTCTTCAGTCCCTCGTGCTCCAGCGCCAGTTTGTAGCTCGTGGGCGACTCGGAACTGGCGACCTTCGCTCCCAAGCTCGTTGACATGTGCTGGACGGCTTCTCCGACCGACTTCCACACGCCACCCTGATCGCGATCAAGCTTGGCGGCGAGCCGTGCCTGTTTCGACGCAAGAAAATGCTCCGAAACGGTGAACTGTGCTGCCGACTCTGCCCCGCGGCGGCCCCACCGGGCAGACTCGACGCAGAACGAGGGCAGCGGGGAACGGCCCGACTGTTTCCCGATGATCAGGTCGAACGGCAGCGCCCGGTCCTGACGGCCGCCTTTGACCAGCTCGCCGGCGCAGATGAAGAGGTCCACCTCGCCCGTGTACTCCAACTCCAGCTGATTCACCGAGCCGGTCTCGTGGATCGTGATGGATTCTTTCGCGAGCGCCTCCTCCAGCGTGACGTAGGCCCCGGTGCCCGCCCGCTCCCCGCCCGCGATCAGGAAAACCGTGAGATTCTCGTGTGCGAACGGTCCTTCCAACCGATACCCGTTCAACGTCTGCCCCTGAGATTTCTTTTTCAGGCCTGGCTCCTTTCGGCGCCCGCGGTCGCCCAGGAGGGAACCTCCCCCGCCGGTTCCCCGGACAACCGAGCGGGACGCGAGCCTCAAAGAACCATACGATCACCAGTCGGACAAAGGCTGTACCACCCCATCAAAAGACCCACC
>JADLBR010000456.1 GCA_020847615.1 Verrucomicrobiia bacterium | reverse complement strand
TCTCTTCCCGGAATTTTCCCTCAAGTTCGCGGCGGCGCGGCTCCATCTCCCGGAATAGCGTCTCCTCGATCTTTCGGCGCCCGCGCCAAAAATCGCGGATGAACGCCTCCTCTTGGTCGGGCGGGACCTCGATCCCCATCTGCTTGGCGGCATGGATCGCCATCTGCCGACGGCTATTCCGATAGCCCTCCAGCCGTTTCCGGAACTGCGCTTTCTCGGCATCGCTCATGTCCCGAAACCTGGGCCACCCGGCCAAGTGTTTCTCCAGTTCGGCGGGGGGGACTTCCATCAGCATGAACATCAGCGCCCGGTCGGCCATCAGGCTCCGCCCGTGATCCGGAGAGCCCGGCATCGGCCCAGGAGCCTGCGGGGGCCGCTTGAAGAAGCCCCAGCCATGCGGACCGGGTCCCGGTCCCTGCGGCACCGCCGGCGATGGCGGCGCAGGTTGCGCCTCTTGGGATAGCAACCCGTTGCCCCCCAGGATGATAGGCACCATGCCGAGCAGTATCAAAAACTGTCGCTGGACCATAGGTAGTCTACCTCAAAGGCATTGTCGGCGAACGCCTCCAGAGCCGCATAGAGCTGCGCCGAGTCTGCGGCGCTGTCCGAGTGCATCGGACGGCTCACCACCATAACGGCAAGCAGGATGGCCGCCACACCGGCGGGAAGCGCGAGCCAACGCCACAGCGCACCAATGCCCCATCGCCCAGGCCCAGACACCTCCGCGCGGGCGGCGGCGACGATGCGCCCAGCCAACCAGGGCGAGGGCTCCGGGCGACGGGCCCGCCCCATCACCTCCCACAATGGATCTGACCGGAAGTCATCCATACCCATATTTAACCCTCCATGTGGCCCTTGGTTGCAGCAAGATATTTCTTCAGCCGGACGCGGAGGACCTCCCGCGCCCGAAAAATCAGGGATTTGACCGCCGGGACCGAGGTGCCCAGGACCTCGGCGATCTGCTCATAGGACATGTCCTCGTAGCGGAGAAGGACCATCGCGAGCCTCTGCTGCTCGGGCAGGGCCTGCAGGGCGGCCTGAATCTGGGATTCCAGTTCCGCCTGGAGGGCCTCGGCGTCGGGACCCGTCTGGACGGGGTCCGCCAACTCGCGCGGCGCGGAATCGCCCGCGAACTCCGCGGGCGCATCGAGCGAGACATGCCCCCGGTGCCGCTTCCTGCGCCGCGTCTCGTTGAAGACAAGATTGCGCAGTATCGCGAACATCCAGGTGGTGAAGCGCGCGGTCGGCCGGTACTTCGGCGCGGCGCGGTGGATGCGGAGGAAGGTCAGCTGCGTGATATCCTCTGCCTCGGCGGCATCGCCCAGCATGCGGCACGCGGTGCCGTACACGGCGTGCTGGTGACGATGCACCAGCGCCTCGAACGCGCCACCGTCGCCGTCGCGGACCCGCAGCATCAGGTCCGTGTCGCCCGGCGAGGGCCCGCTACCTGACGGCGCTGACGTCATCGGGGGCAAAGGAGGTGACCGATCCCTCCTTGGATTGGTGCACGAAGGCCCCGCGCAGGCGCGCGATGGCCGCGGGCTCATCGACCAGGAACGACCTCCCATCCACCAGGGAGATCGTGAACGGCTCGAAGGGCCTCTGCGCCAGGCGTCCCTCGATGATGTCGTCCGGCGACGGCGGCTTCGGCGGATAAAATACTTGCTCGATGGCCAGGCGCTCGAGCGACTCCCGGACCGGACCCTCGAGCTCGCCCAGCACCGTGAGGTGACCCATCTCATCGAGGGGTTTTGGATCTGCCTTGCCGTAGAAGTGCAGGTGGGCGCGCGGCAGCGCGCGCATCGCGTCAAATGGCGGCGGCGACTGAAACCACAGGTCGCCCAGGATGCCGACCGTTGTTGCGGGCTCCTTCTGTTCGATCTTGTGCAAGGGGCGGTTGGTGATCGCCAGGATGTGGTGCTGAAACTGGCTGCTGGAGCACGCGTCCCCGGAAAACAGACCAGTGGCCTGGGGGGCGGGCGCCATCTCGTTGACAAGGATGGACCCGTCAGCCTGCAGGAAAAACTCCACGGTCATGACCCCGATGGCACGGGCCGACTGCGCGATCTGAAGGGCCATGGCCTGGGCCCGCTGCGCCACATCGGGGGGTATCTCGGCGGGCGCCCGCGTCAGGACGGGAATGTGGCGGTGGCGCAGGCTCTGGCTGACCGGAAAACAGCGGGTCTCGCCCGAGGCGCCCCTCGCGCACGCACCCGACAGCTCGCACCGGAAATCGACGCGCGCCTCGAGAATCGCCTCCTCGCCCCGCATGGCGCCCCACGCCTGATCGAGGTCGTCCCCAGCGGCAATCTCGATCACCCCGTGACCGCGGCGGCCCGCCCTGCAATTCTTCAGCACGACCGGGGCGCCCAACAGGTCGATCGCGTCATCGAGCTCCGCGCGCGAGCGCACCCACACAAAATCCGACATCGGAAAGCCGCGGTCCCGAAGCCATGTCTTCGCCGCGATCCGGCTCTGGGCCATCAGCACGATCTCCGGGTCGGGGCGCAGGATCGAATGGCCACCCAGCGCGCGGAGGCACTCCGCCGGTATGTGCTCGGACTCTACCGTGATGACGTCCGCCCCCCGGGCAAATTCGGCGACCGCCCCCGGATCCGAAAAATCCGCATCAAATTCCCGGTCGGCGACCTGGCCCGCGGGGCTATTGATGCCAGGGCCAAGAACCCACGCGCGGTAACCGGTCTCTCGGGCCGCCTCGGCAAGCATGCGGCCCAGGGGCCCGTTGCCGAGGATGCCTATGACAGAGCCGCGCGGGATGGGGGCATGGCTCATGGAAGGGTCTGGCCCTCGATGGCCCGGGTCTGCTCGTCGCGGAATCCGCGGAGGCGCTCGCGGATCTCCGGATACTTGTTGGCCAGAATGGCCGCGGCGAATAGCGCGGCATTGGTGGCGCCCGCGCCACCGATCGCCAGCGTCCCCACCGGAATCCCGGCGGGCATCTGCACCATCGAGAGCAGCGAGTCGAGCCCACCCAGGGCCTTGCTCTGCATCGGGACCCCGAGCACCGGCAAGGTCGTCAGGGCGGCCGCCACCCCCGCGAGATGCGCGGCGCCACCCGCCGCGGCGATGATCACCTCGATGCCTCGCCCCTCGCACGACGTGACGAAATCGTGGGTGGCCCGCGGCGTCCGGTGCGCCGAGAGAACCCTGCACTCGTGACGGACACCAAGTCTCTCCAGATGATCCGACGCGTTCTTCATCGTCTCCCAGTCCGACTTGGATCCCATGATGATGGCGACAAGGGGATGATCAGGTAGTCTCATGCGGGATTTGTAGCGCGGGGCGCGCAGAATGCCAATACGGCAACGCGCTCAAGCCTTCTTGGCCCGGCTGGGTCGGCGCCTGCCCGGGAAACAGGTCTTGCATATCTCGCAGCGCATCCCGTCGCACCCCCGCGCCGGGCAGACCGCGCGCCCATAATAGATGAACTGCAGGTGCAGGCGGTTCCAGCGCGCCTCCGGGAATGCTCTCATCAGGTCGCGCTCGGTGTGCGCTACGCTGCTCCCATCGGTCAGCCCCCATTGCTGCGCGAGCCGATGGATGTGCGTGTCCACGGGAAAGGAGGGCCGCCCAAATGCCTGGGCCATCACCACCAGCGCCGTCTTGCGGCCCACTCCCGGCAACTCCTGGAGCGCCTCGAGATCGTCGGGAACCCGCCCGCCATGCCGCTCGCAGAGCATCTTCGATAACCCCCGGATCGCCCTCGCCTTCTGCGGGGCCAGGCCACAGGGCCGGATCACCCGCTCGATCTCCGCGACCGGCAAGCGCCGCATGGCGTCCGGTGTCCGCGCCCGCGCGAAAAGCGCGGGCGTGACCCGGTTGACACGGGCGTCGGTGCACTGCGCGGAAAGCACCACCGCCACCAGCAGCGTATACGCGTCGGCGTGCTCCAGCGGCACCGGCACCTCGGGAAAGAGTTCCTCCAGCCGCCTGTCGATGTGTGCCGCGCGCTCCGCCCGGGTCATCCCCCCATTCCAAATGCCTGGCGCGAAATGTCAAAACCGCACGCCGGGCGGCGCGGCCGGAGGCGCGCGGGGCACACCAGCCCGACGAAAGCGCGGCACGTCCGGCCGACGACGATTCCCCTCACGCCATCTCTCGGAGGGGGGCCAGATCGCGATCCTCCCGCGCCACCGCGCGAAAAGAATCATCCATCGCGAAGGCACGATCCAGCGCGAGTCGCGCGGCCGGCAAGTCGCCGAGCTGCGCCTCGTAGCAGGCAAGGTTGTAATGGTACAGGGCGCGCTTCTTCAATGTGGAAGGCCCCGCTAGCAGCCTCTCCTTCGCCTCCCTGGTCCGCCTCATCTCGTGCAGGCAAAAGGCCGCGTGCATGAAGTGGTCCCCCGAAAATGGCAGCGCCCTGCAAAGGAACTCCAGTATGCGCAGCGCGGAGGCCCAATCCTTCCGGCGCATCAGGATCGCCGCCTTCAGCTCAAGCACGT
The DNA here is from genome assembly GCA_020847615.1 of Verrucomicrobiia bacterium. Lineage (GTDB taxonomy): Bacteria > Verrucomicrobiota > Verrucomicrobiia > JADLBR01 > JADLBR01 > JADLBR01. Next base: position 27,601 of record JADLBR010000456.1, on the reverse strand, counting down.
CGGGATCGTTCCTGTGCGCCGCGCCCGCGGCCTCGAGTTCCTCGAGCGCATCGTCGCCCATGTCCAGCATCAGGAATGCCCTCGCCGCCTCGATATGCCTTCCCAATTCCATGAATGAAAATATAGCAAGATTTCCGGGTCCGCCACTGCCCGCGGCTTGCGCCCGAGCCCGGCGCGGCCCAGACTCGCGCCCGTGAATCGGCCCGCCGCACATGCCATGGCCCTCCTCGCACTGGCGTCGCTCGCCATTCCAGACCTCGCCCGCCCCGGGGCGCCCCCCCACTTGGCCGCCCTCTATCAGGCCATCGGCGCGCAGCGCTCGATGGCCGGCCTCCAACCCCTCGCCCCCTCGCCAGACCTTGAACTGCTGGCCGCTGCCTGGTCCCAGCATATCGCCGCCAAGGGCAAGCTCATCCACCGCGATGACCTCCGGCACATCATGCTCGAAAGGGGCTGGTGGGCACTCACCGAGAACCTCCACTTCTCGTCGCGGCCCTTCGACCCGGCCGACGTCATGTCCCACTGGATGGCCAGCCGACCCCACCGGGCCAACCTGCTCGATCCCAATGTCACCCACATCGGCCTCGGCACCGCCGTGGGCCCCGAAGGCCACACGTTCACCGTCTTCAACGCCGCGCGCCTCACGCCCCCGGCCCCCGATCCCAAGGGCGAACCCGTGGGGGGCCTCATCGCGCCGCCCGGTGCGCGAAAGCCCTCCCCGGTCCCCCGGCGCTAGCAGCCTGTCGGACAAAGTCCGACAGCCTGACTCGAAAATTGCCGCAGCGCATCCCGTAGCCGAACGCGTAAGCGTTTGGCCGCCAGAGCCTCACGGCTTCGGCTACATTGTCCCAAGCCGGTGGTCCGGCGGCTGCCAGATGGGATCTGACCGACCCGCGAGCAAAAAAAGGGCCGGCCCTCAGGCCGGCCCTCCGATCATCGCAATATACAATCCGCTTTGATCAAACGTCGTAGTAGAGATGGAACTCGTACGGGTGCGGTCGCACGCGCAAGGCGTCGTAATCCGCGTACCGCATCGACAGGATCGTGTCGACGAGGTCCTTGCTGAACACGTCGCCCTTGAGCAGGAACTCGTGATCCGCCTCCAGCGCCTGCGCGGCCCCCTGCAATGAATCGGGCGCGCTCGGCACCTTGGCCAATTCCTCGGGAGCCAGCTCGTACAGGTTCTTGTCCAGCGGGTCGCCCGGGTGGATCTTGTTCTGCACGCCGTCCAACCCCGCCATCAGCATGGCCGCGCACGCGAGGTACGGGTTGGCCGCCGGATCCGGGGTCCGGAACTCGACGCGGATCGACTTCGGGCTCGACGAGTAGGTCGGGATGCGGATCGCCGCGCTGCGGTTCCGGGCCGAGTACGCGAAGTTCACCGGCGCCTCGAACCCGGGGGTCAGCCGCTTGTAGCTGTTGGTCGTCGGGTTGCAGATGGCGGTCAGCGCCTTGGCGTGCTTGATGATCCCGCCGATGTAATACAGGGCGGTCTCGCTCAGGTTGGCGTAGCCCTTGCCCGCAAACACCGGCTGCCCGCCCTTCCAGATCGACTGGTGGGTGTGCATGCCGGAGCCATTGTCCCCGAACAGGGGCTTGGGCATGAACGTCGCGGTCTTGCCAAAGCGCTTCGCGATGTTCTTCACGACGTACTTGTACAGGCACATCTTGTCGCCGGTGCGCACCATCGAGTCGAACCGGATGTCGATCTCCGCCTGGCCCGCCGTCGCGACCTCGTGGTGCTGCCGCTCGATCTTGATGCCGAGCGCCTCCATCGTGAGCACCATCTGGTCGCGCAGGTCCTGCTGCGAGTCCGCGGGGGGAACCGGAAGGTAGCCCTCCTTGTGGCGGATCTTGTAGCCGAGGTTCGGGCCCTCATCGCGGCCCGTGTTCCAGATGCCCTCGACCGAATCCACCGAGTACATGCTGCCGTTGGAACCGCTGCTGTACCTCACGTCGTCGAACACGAAGAACTCGGCCTCCGGGCCGAAGAACGCCGTGTCGCCGATGCCCGTGCTCTTGAGGTACGCCTCGGCGCGGAGCGCGACGCTGCGCGGATCGCGCTCGTACGTCTCGCCCGTCACCGGATCCTTGACCGTGCACGTGAGGCTGAGCGTCGGCTCGGCGCAGAACGGGTCGATGAACGCCGTCGCCGGATCCGGGATCACCAGCATGTCCGACGCGTTGATCACCTTCCAGCCGCGGATCGACGACCCGTCGAACCCCAGGCCCTCCTGGAACGTCGCCTCCTCCAGTTCCCCGATGGTCGTCGTGAAGTGCTGCCACGTGCCGGGGATGTCGCAGAACTTGTAGTCCACCAGCTTGACGCCGTTCTTCTTGGCGAAGTCGAGGGCCTCCTTGCCGGATTTCGCTTCCATGTACCTTGCTTCCATTGTCGTCTCCGTTTCTGTGTTGCGTGACCTATGGGCCCGCGCGCGGCGCAACACCGCCCGCCGCCGGCCACGTGTCTCCTCGGCTCCCGCCGCGGGAATTGTCCTACAGCGCCTTGTCCCCCTTCTCGCCCGTCCGTATGCGGATGGCCTCACCAAGGCCCTGGATGAAAATCTTTCCGTCGCCGATCTTGCCGGTCTGCGCGTGCTTGAGGATGGCGCCCACCGCCCGCTCGCACAACTCGTCGGCCACCACCACCTCGACCTTCAGCTTGGGCACGAAATCGACCGTGTACTCGCTGCCGCGATAGATCTCGGTGTGGCCCTTCTGCCGACCGAAGCCCTTGACTTCGGTCACCGTCAATCCCTCGACGCCGATCTCCGTCAACGCCTCTTTGACTTCCTCCAACTTGAAGGGCTTGATGATCGCCTCGATCTTCTTCACGTCATCCTCCTGCTCTCGCTCCGTCCGTCTCTCAAATTCGCTGGGCGCATGCACCACCTGGGGTGCCTTCCAACCGCACATAACCCGTATCAAGAACCATGCCAGCGCGATGAATTATCGTATCATTTTCAAAATCAGCAGGATACGCCATGGGATCCCAGGACCGCACTCGGGATCGAAGACTGTCTGTACATTAATGAGCATGCCCGCCTGTCCTATACTGTACAGGGGCTCCCGGCACGCTCGCGGGTCCGCGCGGTTCAGACGGCCTTCTCGCCCTTCTCGCCGGTCCGGATGCGGATGGCCTCTTCGAGTGCCAAGATGAAGATCTTGCCGTCGCCGATCTTGCCGGTCTTGGCGCTCTTGAGTATCGCCTCGACGGCGGCATCGACCTGATCATCGCGGAGGACGATCTCCAGTTTGAGCTTGGGCAAAAAGTCCACCGTGTATTCGCTGCCGCGGTAGATCTCGGTGTGGCCCTTCTGCCGACCGAAGCCGCGCACCTCGACGACCGTCAGGCCCTCGATGCCCATGCCGGTCAAGGCCTCTTTCACTTCCTCGAGCTTGAACGGCTTGATGACGGCTTCGATCTTCTTCATCTTCTCTCCTTGGTGCGACCCCTGCAGCCCGGGCCGTGCGAGAACGCATAGCAGAAAGACCGCGGAATGGAATAGCCGTGTTGTCCGTGGCGCGGCACGGTTTCACGACCGCTCTGGACACTCCCCCCTCCTGGGCGACAATTATCCGATGCCATCGCCAATCGCTGTGCTCCGCGAGATCTGGATAACGGCCGCCCAGATGGCGCCCTATCTGCTGGTCGGATTTGCCGCGGCCGGGATGCTCTCACTGGTGCTGACGCCCGAGCTGGTGCGGCGGACCGCCGGCGGGCGGGGATGGCGGTCCTCGCTCAAGGCGGTGCTGATCGGTATTCCGCTGCCCCTGTGCTCGTGCGGTGTGATTCCGGTGACGGCGGCCCTCCGCAAGAACGGCGCCGGGGCCGGGGCCGCCGCGGCGTTCCTCACGGCAACGCCCCAGACGGGCGCCGACAGCATCCTGGCCACTCACGCGCTGATGGGCCCGTGGTTTGCCGCGTTTCGGGTGTTCGCCGCTTTCGTCAGCGGCATGGCGTCCGGCGTGGCCGTGGACGCGGTGACGCGCCGCGGCGATGGCGAGGGACCCGCGTCGGGCGACGGCCGAGAATCCTGTGGTTGCTGCTGCCATGGGGGCGATCCCCCGGACCCCGGCGACGCAAAGGGTGCCCCCGCCTCCGGGGAACCCCCGGCCCCGGCGTGGCTGCGGGCGGCGAGGTTCGGTTTCGTGGATCTTCCGCGCGACATCGGCGCGCACCTTGCGATCGGATTGCTCGTGAGCGGCGCACTCGCCGCAACGATCCCTCCCGATGTCCTCTCGAGCATCAACCCGCCTTGGTATCTCGCCTACGTGGCCGCGATGGCCATCGGGCTGCCCCTGTACGTGTGCTCCACGGCATCGATCCCGATCGCATCGGCCATGATCGCCGCCGGCCTGTCGCCAGGGGCCGCCCTCATCTTCCTGATCACGGGGCCCGCGACCAACGCGGCCACCATCGCCACCGCCGCCAAGATCATCGGCGCCCGCGGCGCCGTGGCGTATCTCGCCACGCTCGTCGCGTCAGCCTGGGCCATGGGGGCTCTCGCCGACGCGCTGCCCTTCGCCCCGTCGGTCGTCGCCCATGTCCACGACCACTGCGCGGCCCTCACGCCCTGGCATCACGCCGCGGCGACCCTACTGTGCGCCATCCTCGTGGCGGCGGCGCTGGGCCGGGTGGGTTGGAAAAGAACGTAGCCGGACGCGCGAGCGTTTGGCCCGCAGACCCAGATCCGGGCGTTTGGGGAACTTGCGCCAAAGCATCGCGGCTTCGGCCAGGGCCCGGGCCTCACCGCAGCAGCGCGTCGATGACATCGATGACGGTCCGCACCGCGCCGCCCACGTTCTCTTGGACCTCTTTCACCGCGCCGCTCGCGAGCCGCGGGGTCAGATCTTCGGTGATGCGATCGCGGGTGCCCGAGATCCTGACCCCGGGCTGTGCCCAGACATAGCCGTCCGCCTCGCGAGTGAACACGTGCCGGCGCGCGCCGGGAATCAGCCGGAGTCGTCCCTCGGTGGTCCCCACGTCCAGCATCCCGTCGATCGCCCCCCGCAATTCGGTCACGGACCCCTGGATCTTGAGCAGCCCGTGCGACTCGATCCACAGGTCCTGCAGTTGCAGCCGCCCCTCGCCCCAGCTCACCCTGGACGTCGCACGATCCACCTCAAATCTGCGAAACTCCCTGGTGCCCGTCAGCGCCGCAATCTCGTCGAGCACGGGCAGCGCCTCGACCCTGCCACCCGTGATCTCGATCTCCCCGTCCGCCGAGAGCCCGCTTCCGCCACGCGTCGCCCCCCGGATGTGCGCCCGCCCGCGGGCGCGCCCCTCGATGCGCGCCCGCCAGTCCCCCTCCAGAAATCGTCCGATCGGGAGACCGTCGGCACGCACGTCCAGATCGACCGGATGATCGCCCGCGAAGACCGCCTCGCCGCTCAGCGAGACTCCGCCCTCGTCGCCCTTTTCGAGTTTCATGTCCGCGGAAGTCACGTACAGCGCGGGCCAGTCCAATCGGACCCGGAACTCCCCGATCGCCATGTCGGGCGCGCCAGGATGCCGCAACTTGCCACCCTGGCCTTGGAACTCCCACGCCCTTCCCGCGGGCCGCGCCTCGACGACCGTGCCCGAGATAGAACCGTCTTTGCCACCCCCCGCGGGCCCCCTCAGCTCAAAGTCTTCCACCCGCACCCGCCGCATCTCCATGCGACGCGGCAACCATGGAAGCGACCATTTCCAGCCCCCGCCCCCCTTCCGTTTCGCGACCGCGCCCGGAGCGACGGCGTCGGTCCCGGCCTCCGCGCGACCGCCCGCCGACGGTGGGGCCGACGCCGTCCCCGCGTCACGACCCGCCTCATCCCCGCGCTCCCCCGCCCCGGCCAAATCGATCCTGACGCGCCCCGCCGAAACGGAATCCAGCCGCCACGCGCCCTCGAAAATGCCCCTCGGGTCAAACTGCGCCCTGACCTGATCGGCGCGCACCGACGAGACGCCCCCCCCCGCGGCACCCCTCCCATAAAAACCGTCCGAGTACACCGTCGCCTGCGACCAGCGCGGCGGCAGGAACTGCCCCTCCACGCCAAGCGCCCCAGATACCGCCCCGGACGCCCAGGCCCGAAACCCTTCGCTCGCCAGCCAGCGGTTCACGCTGACATGGAGGGCCACCGCGCCCGCCGCCAGCACCGCCACCAGCCCCACCACCGCGATCAGAACCCAACGGCCCATCTTGCCCATGTCCGCGGTCAACATCCCACGCCCCGCGCAAAACCGCAAGGCGGCGGCGTTTGGCATTGCGCCCCACCCCGGGCCTAACCCAACATCCACCCCGCATGTTGGAACTGCACGACGTGTCGGTGACCGCCGATGGCCAACCGCTCATCCGGGGCATCTCCGCGGCCTTCCCGGATACCCATTTCGGCGCCATTATCGGTCCCTCGGGCTGCGGCAAGACCTCCCTGCTGCGCGCCATCGCGGGCCTCATCCAGACCTCCGGGGGCAACATCCTCTGGCAGGGTCGCGACCTGGAACAGCAGGACCTGGCACCGTCGGAACTCGGCTACGTCCCGCAGTTCAGCATCGCCCACGCCCGGCTCACGGTCGCCGAGAACCTCCGCTCGGCCGCCCGGCTCCGCGTCCGCGGACTCGGCCATCGGGCACGCGCCGACCGCATCCACCAGATCCTGCAATCGATAGGCATCGAGGACGTCGCCCACCGCCAAGTCCGCCTCCTCTCGGGCGGGCAACAGCGCCGCCTCGGCCTCGCCATGGAACTGGTCAGCGATCCCAGGCTGCTCCTCTGCGACGAGGTCACCAGCGGCCTCGACCCCAAGTCGGAGAACGATCTCGTTCACCTCATGCGGCGGCTGGCGCTCGACTCGGGCCGGCTCGTCCTGAGTGTCACCCACAGCCTCAGGCACATCGACGCCCACGACTCCGTCACGCTGCTCCACGGCGGACGCCTCGTCTTCCACGGCCCCCCGGGCCTCCTGCTCCACTACTTCGAGGTCGCGCACGCGGAAGACGTCTATCCCAAGCTCGCCGACCGCGAACCCGAGGCATGGCACGAGCTCTGGCTCGAGAACGCGCCCGCCTTTGCCGGCGAGGCCCTGTCGCCGCGACCCGCCCCACCCCACGGTGACGGCGATGCCGACGACACCCACCCCGAGGAGACCCGCCTCGCACACCCGCCGCCCGCCGCGCCCACGCCAGGGCCCCTGCCCCAGTTCTTCGAACTTCTCACCCGACGCTGCCGCCTCTTCCTCCGCAGCCCCGGCGAAATCTGGCTCCAGATCCTCCTGACCCTCGGCTTCCCCTGCATCGTCGTCCTTTTCGCCTACAAGGGCCTGCCCCAGATCCAGAACCTGAACATGGGCATCGATGTCGATATCCTCGAGCAGCTCCGCCAGACCATCGACTTCACCCTCCAGACATGCCAGATCGGCAGCCTCGTCTCCGGCCTCGTCATGTTCCAGGTCGTCCTGCTCACCCTCATGGGATCCAACAACGCCGCCCGCGAGATCGTCGCCGAGCGACTCATCTTCGAGAAAGAGAAACTCTCCGGCCTCCGGCCCGCCGCCCACGTCGCCGCCAAGTCCGCGTTCCTGCTGGCGCTCGTCGCGGCCCAGTCCGCCTGGATGTGCATCTTCGTCAAATTCATCTGCGGCTTCCCAGGCGACCTCGCCAGCCAGTTTGCCAACCTCTGCCTCGCCAACGGCGCCATGACGGCCGTCTGCCTGGCGATCTCGGCCTGGTCGCGCACATCGGGCCAGGCCTCGCTGATCTCGATGTACCTCGTGGGCTTTCAGCTTCCGCTCTCCGGCGCCATCCTGTCGCTGCCCGAGGCCCTCGGCGCCATCGTCCGCCCGTTCATCGCCTCGTACTGGAGCTGGTCGGGCTACCTCCAGACCATGAAGGACACGCGCCTCTACGACTTGGCCGTGGCGATCGCGGGCACGCCGCTGTCGCCGGGACCCCTCTGCCTCTGGACGCTCGCCTGCCACGTCGCCATCGGCATCTTCCTCGCCTACACCGGCTGCCTCCGCGCCCAGTGGCGAACCGACTGACTCGAAAATTGCCGCATCGCCTCCCGTGGCCGAACGCGCGAGCGTTTGGCCGCGGGAATTTTCGCCGACAACGATTTCCCCGCGTTCCTGCCCGAGGGTCCCAGTCTCGGGCAGCGCCGTGTCGGTCACCCGTCGGCCGCGCGCTGCGCCTCCAGCGCCCAGCGGGTTGCCTCGAGCACGGACGCGGTCGTCAGTCCCTCTGGCGCGGGCGAGCCGCCCACATCGGCCAAGAAGTCCTCGAAGTAACCCCCGGGCCGCGCCGCCGCCAGCGGCACGCTCTCCGGCGCCTTCGCGTCGTCGGACGCCACGCGGACCACATTCGCCCCGTAGCTGGCCTCCGCAAATCCCGCGGTCCCATGCACCGTCACGCGCCAATAATTTTCCAGCCTATAGCCGCATCCGTCGGGGCCAAGGTACGAGAAATCCCCGATGACCCCGCCGCCCCCGGCCAGATGGAGCTGGAATTGCGCGCAGTCGCGAAAGTGCGGGAACTCGCGCGCCTTCGCGTTCCACGCGCGGGCGCCCACGATGCCGCCGATGGCCTTGCCGGTCACCCACGGGACCAGGTCGATCGCGTGAATGCCGATGTCGTTGATCGTGCCACCGTGCATCCCCGGCTCAAAGTACCAGCCGGCTCTCGACCCGAGCAGCAGCGGGTGCTGCCCGGCAAGGCAAACCGTCTGGGATTCCCCGATTCGGCCCGAGCGCACGACCTCCCGCAGCGTCCTCATCGGCGCGGAATCCCGGAGATCCAGCATCAGCCCGACCCTCGGCCCGCCGCCGCCCGCCAAACCCCGGATCGTGTCGAGTTCCGCGGCCGAGACGCACAGGGGCTTGTCCGAGATCACGTGTTTGCCGGCGCGCAGCGCCGCGATCGCGATCGCGCCCCGCCGCCCATAGCAATCGCCGATCGCCACCGCGTCGCACCCCGAACGCGCGATCATCTCAGCGATATCCGAGTGCGTCGGCCTGAGACCCTTCGCCGGCATCAGCGAGGCCTCGAAGTGCTCCTCGCCCATGGCCACCACCTCCACGCCCGCGTGCGACCGGCAGCGCTCCAGCAGATCAAATATGTGCCCGTGCCGGAAACCGGCGAAGGCGATGTGCAACGGAATGCTCATGCGACTGTACCTCCTATCGTTCTCGCGCTCCGCGGGGGGCGAACCCTTTGATCCGCACCCCGAAGGGATTCGTCACGCCCCGAGGGTGCAGCAGGGCGCTCCCCGCCGCAAGACCGCTCCCGGCCCACGCGCGATCCCCCCGCACACGCGGTTGACGCGACGGGCGAATGTGGTAGTCCACCGCCCATGCATTTTCGAGCACAGGCTGCCGCCCTCCTCCTCACGGCGGGCCTAGCGCCGGCCGCGGAGCCCCCGCCGATCGCGGTGACGGTCGCATCCGCCGACGACGTGCTGCTCGACCCACCCGGCGACGGCGCCGCCCGGCGAGCCTCCCTCTCGTCGGCTGAGCTCGCCCTGCGCCAGGCCATGCTCGCCTCACTATCCAATCTCGTTTCCGGCGCGGGCCCCCTCACGGGCACCGGCCCGGGACCCTGGCGCGCCCACGCCGAAATCCTCGAGTGCGTCAGCCCCGATGAACTCCGCGGCGCCTTCGGCCAGGGCACCCCGGGCATCGCCGTCCACGCCAGCCTCTGCGACATCTCCCGGGGCGACTCGATCCCCATCGCCCGGGCCGACTTCCCCGAACCGGCCCAGCGGCTCTCCGCCGCAAAGTCCTCGCGCGTGCTGCCCGCGGAAGAGGCCGCACGCAAAATCTCCGCCTGGATCATCGGCGAGATCTCCGCGGCAATTGGAAAATCAACGCCACCCAGACAAGGAAACTCCCCATGAATGAACTCACCGTCCTAGCCGCGATCGAGAAGCGCCGATCGACGAAACACTTCAGGCCGGATCCCATCGCCGACACGGTCCTCAACGCCCTCGTCGATGCGGCCGCCGAGGCGCCCAGCAGCTGGAACTTCCAGCCCTGGCGAATCGTCCTGATCCAGTCCGAGCCACAGAAGCGCGCGCTCTCGGCCGCGGCATGGAACCAGGCGCAGATCATCGAGGCACCCGTCACCTTCGTCTTCGCCACATCCATCGGAAGCTGGCGCGCCCATCTCCCACAGGTCGTCGAGACCGCCCGCGCCGTCGGCGCGTGGGCGCCGAAGATGGCCTCCATGGTCGAGCAGGCTGCCCCCGGCTTTCAGGAGGCACTCGGCCCCCGCCTCCGCGAGTACACGCTCAAGGACGCCATGATCGCCGCCACGCACGTCGCCCTCGCCGCCGAGAGCCTCGGCCTCGGTTCCTGTTTCATGAACGGATGGATCGAGGACGATATCAAGAGGGTGATCGGCGCCGGCGACGACCCCGATATCGCCATCGCCCTGCTGCTCCCCGTCGGCCACCCAGCCGAGACGCCCTCCAATCCCGGGCGCCTCCCAAGGAAGCGGCTCTTCTCCGTCGACCGGCTCGACAACCCCTACCAGTTCAGGCCGAAGCAACTCCGCAGCCCGCGCGATATGGCGATCGGCCTCGTCCACCTGCCGCGCATGATGGACAAGGTCCGCCTCGCGGCGCGCGGCGAACTCCCGGGCTACAATTACCTGACCACCGGCTTCGACAAGTACCTCCTCGAGTTGCTCGAGGTCACGCCCGCGGCCTTCGAGGCCGCCATCGCGGCCGCCCCCAACGACGACGCGGCCATCCGATGGATCGAGAGCAACACCGCGGCCAAGGGACTCTCCGCGCAAGACAAGGAGGCCTTCAACAAGCACATCCTCTCCATCGGGCCCACCGACGAGCGCCGGCGCCAGCGGTTCCGCGTCCTGCTCGACGAGACGGACCCGGCGCGCACCGAGGTCAATAGCTTCGCCGAATTGATCGACCTTTCCGAGGGACGCATCTAGCATCGCCCCATGCTGAACTGGATCTGGATCGGGCTCATTCTCGCGGCGCTCCTGGCGGCCGGCGTCCAGGATCTCGGGCTCGTCCAGTTGCCGGGCGCCGATGCCGCGGTCGCCGAAAAGGGCTCGCGCATGGCCGCGGTCACCGAGGCGGCTTTCGATTCCGCCAAGACGGCCGTCAACATCGTCATCGGCCTGATCGGCATCATGGCCATGTGGCTGGGCCTCATGCGGCTCGCCGACAAGGCCGGGCTCGTCCAGTTGCTCGCCCGCGCCCTCAAACCCGTGCTGCGGCGCCTCTTTCCGGACGTTCCCGATGGCCACCCCGCCCTCGGCGCGATGGTCATGAACATCGCCGCCAACATGCTGGGCCTCGGCAACGCCGCCACCCCACTCGGCCTCAAGGCCATGGAGGAGCTGGACAAGCTCAATCCAAGAAAGGGCACGGCCACCAACGCGATGTGCACGTTTCTCGCCATCAACACCGCCGGCTTTACCCTCATCCCGGCCACCGTGCTGGGCATCCTCGCCGCAGCGGGCTCCAAAACCCCGCACGCCATCATCTCCACCACGCTCATCGCCTCGGGCGTCGCCACGATCACCGCGATCGTCACCGCGAAGATCCTCGAGCGCCTCCCCGCGTTCCGCCTGCCGCCCCACGATCCCCCGACCGCGGACGAACCGGGCGCAGGCAAGGAGGCCACCCGATGAGAGAACTCCTCCAGGCCGTCGCGACGGCCGTCTCCTCCTGGGCCGTCCCCGCGATGATCGGCACCATCTTGGTCGCCGCCCTCGTCAGGCGCCTGCCGGTCTACGAGGAGTTCGTCGAGGGCGCCAAAGAGGGATTCCAGGTCGGCCTCCGGATCATCCCGTTCCTGGTCGCCATGCTCGTGGCCATGGGCATGTTCCGGGCCAGCGGGGCCATCGATGTCCTCAAGACGATCGCGTCACCCCTGCTCGGCGCCGTCGGATTCCCCCCCGACCTGCTGCCCATGGCCATCATGCGCCCGCTCTCGGGAAGCGGCGCGCAGGGCCTCCTCGCCGAGATCGTCAAGACGTTCGGCCCCGATTCGCTCCTCGGTCGGCAGGCGGCCACCATGGTCGGCTGCAGCGAGACGACGTTCTACGTGCTGGCCGTGTACTTCGGTTCGGTGGCCATCACCCGGACGCGGCACGCGGTCGTCGTCGGCCTCACCGCGGAACTCGCGGGTTTCATCACCGCGATCTGGGTCTGCCGCATGGTTTTCGCCTAGCAGCCTGTCGGATTTCGCCACGTCCGACACGGCTGCTCACTTGAAAATAGCCGCGGCGCCTCCCGTAGCCGAACGCGCCAGCGTTTGGCCGCCAACGCCTCACGGCTTCGGCCACATTTTCCCAAGCCGGTGGTCCGGCGGTTGCCGGATGGGATCCAGCTCGAAAATACCATTGGCGCGCGTATAGCGGCCCGGGCACGGTCCACAGGCCTTCGGCCGAAATCAGGCGACATCCTGGGCCATGGCGTCACCCGGTTTCGCGCGCAGCGCTCTGGAGTGCGGTGCGTCCTCGCACCGCTTTGCGCCGAACGATGCGGCGCGCGCCACATCAGGTCACTTGGAAAACCGCGGGAACACCATCCCGGTCTCCGGCGGGATCAGGGCGCCACGACCCGCCCCTGCCCGAAGGCCCCGAGCCGATCCTCCCGAACGACCGCCACCGCGTCGACCCGCAGTCCCGACTCCCGGTTCCGCAGCGCCAGCACGTGCTCGCCCGCCGGCAGATCGAACACCGCGCGCTCGACCCCGCCATCCCGGTCCCGCGCAAAGTCCCACGCCCATGCCCCGCGCCTTCGCACGTCGCTCAGCATCTCCTTGCCGCCATCAATCGAAAGGTAGAACGAGTCCCCCTCCGGCGTCGGGGCAAACGCGCGCACCCCGACACAATATCGCCCGGCCTCCCGCACCGCGAATCGCCCACGGGCTTTCCCGATGTCCCGCAAACCGCCCTCGGGCACCGCGATCACCTCGCCCCCGGAGGCCCCGTCGTCAGAAATCGCGGACATCGGTGGCACGAGCGCCAGGCGCTCGGCCTCGATCCTCACGATCCCGGCCTCCTCCTCCGAGAAGAGGGGCAACCGCGCCCGCATGTCGCTTGGCGTCACGAGTTCCACGCCGACCTTCGCCCCAGAGAGATCGTTCCCCTCCATGCGCGCCTCGCCGCGCATCGCGGGGTCGCCCACGAGCCGGAGGAACGAAGCCGCGCCGGGCGGCGCCACGCAGCCCCGGATCACGATGCCCCGCACGCCCACGAACGACATCACGGGCTGGTCACCCGAAGGCGCCGCGCATCGCCACCCCTCCACCCGCGCGTCCGCCACGTCATCAAAGACTAGCGCCGGCCTCGCGTCGGGGACCTCGACGGACAGCGTCACCCGGCGCAGCACGACATCCCGCGCGTGCCTCACGTACAAACCGTGGGCGGGCAATCGGCCGAACATCTGCGCCTCGGGATACTTCGCGACCACCTCCTGGTCGGGAACCTCGGCCTCCGCCCACGTCGCCTCGCCGCCGCCCTCGTACCCGATCCGAATGTCCTCCAGCGTTATCCCTTCCACGGGGTGCCCCGGGATGCCCGTGATCGACGACTCGAACCGCATCCCCTCCGCCCGCACGTTCCGGATGGCGACATCCCGTATCGTCCCCGGCACGCGCGGCTCGGCCTGCCGCGTTTTCGCGCTGTTGCCCCCGCGATGCCCCAGCCGCACGAAGATCGGCGCCCGCAGATTCGACATCCGGATGTCCTCGGCGCGGATGCGCCTGAGATTCGACCCATCCACCGACTCGATCGCCACGCCCGACAGCGCCCGCTCCAACGGATTGGTCGAGCCGCAATACAGATCGCAATCGCGAAAGGTCACGTCCTCGAAATCCGCGTGGGTCTCGGTGCCCAGTTTCAGCGCATTGCACGCGCTCCAGATCCGGCAACCTTCCACGGTGATCCCCCTCGAGGGATGGTCCCTCCCGGGTTGCGTGCTCTTGAGCACCACGCCGTCATCCCCGGTCACGATGTCGCACCCCCGGATCGTCACGTCCCGGCAGGCGTTGATATCGATCCCGTCGGTGTTCGGCCCGTGCAGCGGATTGCGGATCGTGATGCCCTCCACCCGGGCACCCGCGCAGCGCTCCAGGTGCACGGTCCACGAAGGTGAATTCCGGATCGTGATGCCCTGGAGCACCAGCCCCTCGCAACCCCTGAAATGGAGACAGCGCGGCCTCTTCAGGGCCCGGTACTCGAACTGCGCCGTGCCGCGCCACGGCGGCCCGGCGTACGGTCTGGCCCGCTCCCAAAACGACTCCCCGCTGGCGTCGATCTCGCCATCGCCTTCGATGGTCACCCCTTTCGCGCCCTCGGCGGATATCAGCGCCCCCAGCGCATAGTCCTTCAAGTCCGCGCTGCCCACCAGGACCGACCCTCTCTCAAGGCGCAGCGTCACGCCGTCGCGCAACCTCAGGGATCCCACGCGGTATCGCCCCTCGGTCACCCGCACCTCGCCGCCTCCCTCGCCCGCGCACCGGTCGATCGCCGCCTGGATCGCCACCGTGTCCAGGGTCGCGCCATCGCCCCGGGCGCCCACCGAGCGCACGTCGATCTCTCCGGCGGCACCCCGCGCCGATGCCGCGGCGAGGCCCGCGACCACAACCACCAGTTCCGCCAAGCGCATGCCCCGAGCGTAGCGTCCGCCACCCACGCTTGCCCATGAGGAAACAGCCGCCCTCCGGTCATGCGCGGGACGCGGACCTATTGCCGCATCGTTTCCCGTAGCCGAACGCGTAAGCGTTTGGCCGCCAAAGCCTCACGGCTTCGGCTACATCTTCACAAGCCGGTGGTCCGGCGGCTGCCGGATGATGCCTGACTCTGCCAAATCTGGGAGGCCGCTAGTTTTTCCCCTGGTCCGCCGGTCTCGGGTTCGAGTGCCGGATGTCCACCGCCTTGCCCAGATAATATACTTCTTCAGCGATGTTCTTGGCGTGATCGGCCGCGCGCTCCAGCCGCCGCACCACCAGCAGCAGGTGCACCGCCCTCCGGATGATCGACGGCTCCGCCTCCATCCGGTCCACCAGCTCGCCAAACAGCTGCCTGTTGATGGCGTCGACCAGCTTGTCCCGCTGCACCAGCGCCGGAACCCTCTCCGGCGCACCGTCCACGAAACACGCGATCGCCTCCCGCACCATCTCCACGCTGATCGACGCCAGCCGGTCGATGTCCACCGGCATCTCCAGCGGCGGCTCCCTATTGAGCTGGATCGCCGCCCGCGCGATGCTCACCGCCTGGTCCCCGATCCGCTCAAGATCGCCGGCGATCTTCGAGGCCACGATCATCAGGCGCAGGTCCGTCGCCACCGGCCGCTGCTTCGCGATGAACATCACCACGTCCTCGTCGATCGTCACCTGCAGGGAATCCAGCTGCGTGTCCTCCGCCTCGACCGCCGCCGCCAACTGGTCGTCCCGCTCCGTCAAAGCCCGGATCGCCTGCGCGAGATTCCGGTCGGTCAGCGACGCCATCATCAGGAGGTTCTCCTTGATGCGCCTGATCTCCTCCTCGATGTGCAGTTTCATGACCCGCCTGGCCTGTCATTCTCTAACGGCTTTCGGCGGCGGCGCAAGCGCGGTCGCGCGCGTCACCCGAAGCGCCCCGTGATGTAGTCCTCGGTCTGCTTGTGCGCCGGGTTGGTGAAAACGCGCATCGTCTCACCAAGTTCCACGAGTCGACCCAGATAGAAAAACGCCGTGCGATCCGAGCAGCGGCTCGCCTGCTGCATGTTGTGCGTCACGATCACGATCGTGTACCTGCGCTTGAGGTCGTGTATCAGCTCCTCGACCTTCATGGTCGCGATCGGATCCAGCCCCGAGCACGGCTCGTCCATCAGGATGATGTCGGGCTCCACCGCGATCGCCCGCGCGATGCACAGCCGCTGCTGCTGGCCGCCCGACAGGGCCATCGCGCTGTCCCCGAGGCGGTCCCTGACCTCGTCCCAGAGCGCCGCGTTCCTCAGGCTCCGCTCCACCACCTCGTCCAACGCCCCCTTGTCCCTCAGCCCCCCGACGCGCAGCCCGTAGGCCACGTTCTCGTAGATCGACTTCGGGAAAGGGTTCGATCTCTGGAAGACCATCCCCACGCGCTTCCTCAGCTCGATCGGGTCCACCGCGGCATCGTGGATATCGACGCCCCCGATCATTATCGTGCCGCGCACCAGCCGGGCCTCCTCGTTGAGGTCGTTCATCCTGTTGAAGCACCGGAGCAACGTCGTCTTGCCGCAGCCCGAGGGACCGATGAACGCCGTCACCAGATTGCGCGGGATGTCCAGGGAAACGTCGAACAGTGCCTGGATGGGCCCATAGAAGAAATCGAGACCCCTGACCGATATGATCGTGTCCGCGCGCGCCTCCCCGACGCCATCGTCGGCGGCGTCCCGGCTCAACCCTGTCTCCTTGGCTTCCATCTCTCCGACTCCGCCGCTCACCATGGCCGCGATCGGCGCATCCGGGCCCTGAGCAGTATGGACATCAGCGTGATCGCGAACACCAGCGCCAGGAACACGAAGACCGTCCCGTACCGCGCATCGCGCGTGTACTCGTTCGGCGGCACCTTCGAGCTGAGGTAGTAGATATGATAGGGCAGGGCCATGACACCCTGAAAGAAGAACTCACCCGCGTTCCCCAGGCCCTGCCACGGGAGATCGTCGCGGATCACGTAAGCCGCGGTAAACATGATGGGCGCCGTCTCGCCCGCCACCCGCGTGATGCCCAGGATGGATGATGTGAGCATCCCCGGGAGCGCATGGGGCAAGACGTTCGTCCAGATCGCCTGCCACCGGGTCGCGCCCAGGGCCAGCGCCCCCTCCCTGAAACCCGCCGGAACGGAACGCAGCGACTCCTCGCAGGCTGTGATGATCACCGGCAGCACCATCGCCGCCAGCGTGCACCACCCCGCCAGCAGCGATACGTTCCACCCGAAGAAGAGCACAAACAGGGCGAACCCGAAAAGCCCGAACACGATCGAGGGCACGCCCGCCAGATTCACGATGGCCAACCTGACCACCCGGATGAAGGGCCCCTGCCTGCTGTACTCGCTCAGGTAGATGGCGCATAGGATGCCCAGCACCAGCGCGATCGCGATCGAGCCCAGCGTCAGCAGCACCGTCCCCACGATGCACGGCATGATCCCCCCGCCCGCATGTGCGAAGGACCGCGCGGCCACCGCCCTGCCCGAACGCGCCTGGAATTCCCGGAAATCCCGTTCGCCCAAGCGGACTTCCCGCCCCGCCCCATCCTCGAACACGTGGAGCGTCTGCGGCGCCTGCGTCAAGAATCCGACATTCACGAACGGCGGGGTCGGCCTCAGCACCACCGGCGCCCCTTTCCACACGATGTCGGCAAAGACGAAGCCCGCCGCCAGCAGGATCGCGTACGTCGCGCCCCGGAGGGCCAGGACCACCGCCGCCTCGGCCGCCCGCCGCCATCCCGCCCGAACGGAGGCACCCCTGCCCATCGCAATCGCGCGCATCGCAACCCCCCTTCTCAGTGCCGCGCCGGGCGGAATCGCCGCACGACCCTCTCCGCGGCATAGTTGATCGCCAGCACCAGGGCGAACAGCGTCACGCCCACCATGAAAAGCGCCCGATAGTGGAGGCCGCCCCGGGGCACCTCGCCCAGCTCCTGCGCTATGATGCCCGTCATGGTGTGCGCCGGCTGGAAAAGCACCCCCATGCCCAGCGTGATGTCCGGGATCTCGAGCCGGTTGCCGGCCACCAGCAGCACCACCATCGTCTCGCCCACCACCCGCCCGAATCCCAGCAGGATCGCCGCGACGATCCCGGAGAGCGCCGCCGGCACCACCATCCGGATCACCGTCTGGAGACGCGTCGCGCCCAGCGCCAGCGAACCCTCCGCAAATGCCCGCGGCACCCGGTCCAGCGCATCCTCCGCCAGCGTGAATATCGTCGGCGAGGCCATCAGCGCCAGCATCAATCCCGCCGTCAGGATATTCAGCCGCTCGGAGACCGGAAAAAATGGCACCCACGACATCCACGGCTGCTGGCTCAGCCACTGGATGCCGCTGCCCAGCACCGTGATGCCGAAGAACCCCAGCACGATCGACGGGATCGCCGCTATGAATTCGATGGCCGGTTTGACGATGTTCCGCTCGGCCGCGGAGGCAAACTGGCTGACGAAGATCGCCGCGGCCACGCTAAAGGGCACGGCGATCGCGATCGCCACGACCGAGATGCAGAACGATCCCCCCAGAAGCGGCAGCAGCCCGTACCGGTCGTGCCATTCGCTATTGGTCACCCAGCGCCGGCCCCAGAAAAATGCCGCCAGCGACTCGCCGATGGGAACCCGCCGGTCGGGATCCCACGCCATGGCCCGCTCATGCGCACCCGACACGGATGCCCCAAGCCGACCCACCATTTCCCGAAACCTCGCCCACGGGCGTCGCGACCCGTCACATCGGGGGGCCGGGGCCGCGGCGCACACCGCCTCGACCGTCTCCCGAAACTCCCTCAGGACCACCCCCGCCTGCGGCAACAGCGCCCTCAGCGCCGTCGCCCCTCTGACGAAATCGACCGTCTCGCCCGCCTGGCTCGCGTTCCTCGTCGCGAGCGCCATGCCCCCGGCCTCATCCGCAAAATCGCGCAGCAGTTGCCCGGCGCCCCGGAATCGCGCCGCGAATTCATCGAACGCCGCCATCGCCTCGCGCACATCCGGCTCGCCCATGCCCGCGGCCCTCAGCCCCTCGACCTCCGAGGCCCGCACGCGACCCAGATACCGATTCAGCGCCTGATGGTCCGCCAGCGGCGCCCTGATCGCGTCCACGAACTCCTGCCCCGTGCGGCGATACAGCGTCAGGCTCCGGTGGTGCTCGGGGAGGAAGCCCGCCCCTTCGCGGAACAGAAAAACCATGATCAGCCCCAGGACCAATATCGTGACCATCGCGCTGCCGCCGAAAAAGGTCCGGACCCAGGCATCCAGGGTCAGGCGCAGGACGCGCCTGCGCGGGCATCCGCCCAGCGCGACACGGAAACGGTCCGCCCCGGTTACCCCTTCCGGTGGCACGCCGTCGCTGTGCCGGTCAGCCGCCATGCCCACCCCCGACTCCCGCCCGCCTCCACACGCCCGCCACGGGGACGAACCCGTGCTCGGACACGACCCTTTGGCCATCGGGCCCAAGCACAAACTCGATGAACCTCGCCGGCTCGCCCCTCGGCTCGCCCCGCGTGTAGAGATAGAGTGGTCGGCTGTAGGGGTAGGTGCCATCCCGGATGGTCTCTTGGCTCGGCGCCCTGCCGTCGATTGTCACGATCTTCAACCCGTCGCCGGCAGCATAGGGCAACCCCACGTAACCGATTCCGTTCGGGTTGTTGGCCACCTCCGCGGCCACCTGCTGGTTGCCGGCCATCTTCTGCGCGCTCGGGGCGTAATCGCGCTTGCGCATCGCCAGCCACTTGAACCCCGAATACGTTCCCGACGAGGTGTTGCGCGTATAGATCGAGATCGCGCCCGCGTCACCGCCGACCGCGTGCCAATCGGCGACATCGCCCGAGAAGATGTCCTCGACCTGCCGCCGCGTCAGGCCCGACACGGGATTCTTCGCGTTGACCACCACCGCGATGCCATCGTAGGCGATCGTCACCTCCCTGATGTCCACGCCATTGATCTTCGCGCGCAGCCGTTCGATGGCGGATAGCTCGCGGCTCGACATCGCGATGTGGCAGGAGTCATCGTCGCCCTCCATGAGGGCCGTGATGCCCGTCGTCGAACCCTCCGCCGCGATCTCGAAGGTCGTGTCGTTCCCCTTGGCGAGATAGGCCTCGCGCATCGGCGGGATCAGTTCCGCCCCGATGGTGTCCGACCCCTTGATCACCAGTCTCTCGCCCGCCGTGGCGCAGGCCGCCCACGCCATGCAACCCGCAACCGCCGAGACGATGCGCGATCTCATGGCATTCGGCGTCCCCGGCAAACCGCCGGGGCAGTCAGGGCGCCGTGGCCACCTCCACGACGCGCTCCACGGTCAGACCATATTCCTTCGCCAGCACCTGGCTCGGGGCACTCGCCCCGAACCGGTCCACCGTGATGGCGCGCCCCTCGGGCCCGAGGTACCGCTCCCATCCCATCCGCACGCCCGCCTCCACCACGACGCGCCGGCGCACCGCCGGGGGCAACACCTCGTTGCGGTACGACTCGGGCTGCGCCTCGAAAAGGTCCCACGACGGCATCGAGACCACCCGCACCCGCCGGCCTTCGGCACCCAACCGACGCCCCGCCTCGAGGCACAGGTGCACCTCCGACCCGGTCCCGATCAGAATGACCTCCGGAACCACCCCCGCGGTCGACTCCCAGAGCACGTAGGCGCCGCGGGACACGCCCGCCGCCGGCCCGCACCCCGACCTGTCGATCACCGGCAGGTCCTGCCGCGAGAGCACGAGCACCGTGGGACGCGCGCGGTTCCCCAGCGCCACGAGCCACGCCTGCGCGACCTCGTTCGCGTCGGCGGGCCGTATCACCGAGAGGTTGGGTATCGCGCGGACCGCCGCCAGCGTCTCCACCGGCTGGTGCGTCGGCCCGTCCTCGCCCACGAAAATCGAATCGTGCGTCATCACGAAAATGGCCTGGATGTGCGACAGCGCCGCCAGCCTCATCGGGGGCCGCATGTAGTCCGTGAACACGAAGAACGTGGACCCGAAGGGCACCAGCCCACCGTGATAGGCGAGGCCCGCCATGATCGCACCCATCCCGTGCTCCCGGATGCCGAAGTGCAGATTCTGCCCCCCGGGGCTGCCCTTCTGGAACGAGCCACGCTCTTTCACGAAGGTCTTGGTCGAGGGCGCCAGATCCGCCGAACCCCCGATCAGCCACGGCACCTCGGCCATCAGCACCTTGAGCACCTCGCCGCTCGCCGACCGGGTCGCCATCGCCTTGCCGGGGGCAAACACCGGCACCTTCGACCCGAGATCGTCCGGCAGGCGCTTCTCCAGCGCGTCGCGCCACACCGCCGCCTTCGCGGGGTGCTTCGCGGCGTACGCCTCGAACATCTTCGCCCACTCCGCCTGCCGCGCGGCCCACCGCGGCCTCAGCCCGGCGAAAAGCGCCTCCACCTCGTCCGGCACATGGAACGCTTTGTCCTCCGGCCAACCCAGGTTCCGCTTCGTCGCCGCCACCTCCTCCGGGCCAAAGGGATCAGAATGCGCCTTGGGTTGCCCCTGGCGCGCCGGGGAACCCTTGCCGATCACGGTGCGCCCGATAATCAGCGTCGGGGCGCCCCTGTGCCCGATCGCCTCGCGCAGCGCCGCCTCGATCTGCCCGTGGTCGTGGCCGTCGATCCGGATCACGTGCCACCCGTAGGCCGCGAACCTGCCTGCCACGTCATCGCTGCACGCCAGGTCGATCATGCCCTCGATCGACACGCTATTGTCATCGAAAAACCACGTCAGGTTGTCCAGCCCCAGGTGCCCCGCCAGCGCCGCGGCCTCGTGCGACACGCCCTCCTGCAAGTCCCCGTCCGACACGATGGCGTACACCCGGTGATCGCACACCGGAAATCCCTCCTCGTTGAACCTCGCCGCCTTGAATTTCTGCGCGATGGCCATGCCCACCGAGTTGCCCGTCCCCTGCCCCAGCGGCCCCGTCGTGCACTCGACCCCGTCGGTCATCCCAAACTCCGGGTGCCCCGGCGTCGCGCTCCCCCACTGCCGGAAGCCCCGCAGTTGATCGAGACCCATCTGCTTGTACCCCGCCAGATGAAAGAGCGAGTACAGCAGCATCGAGCCGTGCCCCGCCGACAGCACGAACCGGTCCCGGTCCGGCCAGCGCGGATCGGCCGGATTGAGTTTCAGGAACTTCGTCCACAGCACGAACGCGAAATCCGCGCACCCCATCGGCAGACCGGGATGCCCGCTGCGCGCCTTTTCCACCGCATCGATGGTCAACGTCCGGATCGTGTTGACCGCCAGCCCTGAGACTCTATCCATGCGACCCGCGATAGCGGTAACCGCACCCCAAGTCAAACCCGCTCAAACCCATCCCCAAAATGCCCGCGCCCCGGATCCCCCTTTGCCCTTGCCAACCGCCGCCGACGGTCAACATATTGGGACCATGACCCGGTTAACGCATCCCCGTGCCGCCGCCCTGCCGGCACTGGCCGCAGCCGCGATGGCCGTCGCGCTCTGGGGCTGCGCCAAGCCCCCTTACAAGGACGCGCTCGAGGAGGCCCGCACGCTCGCGAAACACGAGGAGTACAAGAAGGCCGTCGAGATCCTCAACGATGCCATCCAGGCCAACCCCGAGGCCCAGGATCTCCACAGGGAGCGCCTCCGGATCTTCCTGATGGCCGACAACGCGCAGGCCGCCGAGCAGGCGTACCTCCTCTTCAAGAAGAAGTTCGCGAAGGATGACCCCATCCTCGTCAGCGCGCTCTCGGACGGCAACCCCGTCATCCGCGCGGCCGCCGCCAAGACCCTCGCGGATCTCCGCGACGCCTCCGCCACCAAACCCCTCTGCCAGGCCGCCGCCGATGGCGACGCCGAAGTCCGCCGCGCCGCCGTCGTGGCCCTCGGTCGACTCCGCGGCCCGGAGGCCGTCCCCCACCTCATCAAGCGCCTCACCGACGAGGCCTGGGAGGTCCGCGGCGATGCCGCCGCCGCCCTCGGGCTCATCGGCGATCCCGCCGCAATCGAACCCCTCTTCGGGTTGCTCGCCGACCCCGATGGCTACGTCCGCTCCACCGCCGCCTCCGCCCTGGTCGATCTCGCGAAGGAGGCCTCCAGACCCCTGTTTGCCGCGCGCCTCCAGGATCCCAGCGCCGAGACCCGGCTGACCGCCGCCATCGCGCTCGCCCGCCTCGGCGCGCGCGACGGCATCCCCATCATCTACGCCTCCATGAAAACCGCCCAGGATCCCGAGCAGCGCCGCCGCTGCATCGAGGCCCTCGTGCGCATGCAGAATCGCGAGGACGCCGCCGCCCTCCAGGCCATGCTCAACGACCCCAACCCCACCGTCCGCTTCGCCGCCGTGGACTCCATGCGCTTCGTCCCCGACACCAACGCCGTCCGCCTCCTCCGCCAGATCGAGGCCGACCCCAACGCCGCCGCCTCGCTCCGCGACCACGCCCGCAAGGTCGCCAACGCCATCGAACAGTGGGCCGCCAAACAGAAGAAGTAGGCCCCCGGCCGCAGACCCCACCCATCCCCCATGAACCCGGAATCGCTCAGCCGCCGCAACTTCCTCGCCGCGTCCCTCGCCACGGCCGCCTCCGCCACCGCCCACGGCCTCCTCCGCGCCGCCGACGAGTCCGCCGAAACGACCCCGCCCCCCGCCCGCGAGTATTACGAGCTCACGCTCTACCACCTCCGCCGCGGCCCAAAACAGAAACTCTTCGACACGTTCATGCAGCAGGCCGCCATCCCCGCCCTCAACCGCGCGGGCATCGGTCCCGTCGGCGTCTTCAATGTCATGTTCGGCCCGGACAACCCCACCGCCTACGTCCTGCTCCCCCTCAAGTCCCCCGAAGGCATCCTCGCCGCACACCACCGCATCCTCGCCGACCCCGACTTCCAGTCCGCCGGCAACGACTTCCTCGGCGCATCCCCGGATAGCCCCGCCTTCATCCGCGCCGAAAGCTCCTTCATGGTCGCCTTCGAGGGCATCCCAAAACTCGAGGTCCCCGCCGCCGCCGCGGGCAACAAACCCAGGATCTTCGAGCTGCGCACCTACGAGAGCCACTCCCGCCGCGCCAACATCAAGAAGATCGAGATGTTCAACATCGGCGAGATCGCCCTCTTCCGCCGCACCGGCCTCACCCCCGTCTTCTTCGGCGAAACCCTCGTCGGCCCGCGCCTCCCCAACCTCACCTACATGCTCACCTTCGAGAACATGGCCGCCCGCGACGCCCACTGGGCCACCTTCGTCGCCGACCCCGAATGGAAAAAAATGAGCTCCACCCCGGGCTACACCGACCCCGAGATCGTCTCCAATATCTCCAACACCTTCCTCCGCCCCGCCCCCTACTCCCAGATTTAGCTGACCCGAGAATTGCCCATCGCCTCCCGTAGCCGAACGCGTGAGCGTTTGGCCGCCAATCGCCCGAGGCGATCGGCCACGGGCGCCCAGACAGAGACCCTCGATTCGCAGTTGACCCCCGGCCACCCCCCTCACAACATTTTGTGCGCGCCAGATCTCGATTCGGATTCGTCCGGAGGACCGATATGTATTCGCCCAAGACCGTTCTCGCCACAACATGCGGTCGCCTCGTGCCGCTCGCGGTGCTAGTCGTCCTAGCATCCACATCGCCGGCCCAGACGACCACGAACAACTGGCTCCTCCCCAGCGGCGGTTACTGGAGCAACGACACCGCCTGGAGCCTGAGCCCAGAACTCCCCGACTCCAGCACCGAGGTCGCCAATTTCACCAACGACTATCCCGTCAACACCACGTTTGGCGTCACCCAGACCGTGAGCCTGACGATAAACGGGATCATATTCGATGACACGGGTCCCACCCCCACGGGCACCAACGACGCCGTCTTGGCCATCCGGCGCACCGGATCCGAGGCGATCACCTTCGACGGCACGAATCCTTTCATCGACTCGCGGACCACCACGGGCGGCGGCGCGGGCCTCGATGTCCAAGTGCCCGTCAACGTCACGGCCGCGGGCTTGACCAAAGTCGGGGCCGGCGTGGCCCGGCTCTTCTCGACCTTGACCGGCAGTTCTACCGTCACGGTCTCCGCGGGCTCTCTCGAACTCCCGGGGAATAACACGAACTACACGGGGGCTTTCGTGATCAACGGCGGCCTCTTGGACGTCCGCGGCGGCAACGCCAACTCGCTCGGCACCACCAACGTCGGCACCACAATCAACGGCGGGGGCCAGCTCCGCTTCCGCGACATGACCAGTCAGACGATCTCGGAACCGGTCACCGTCAACGGGTTCAACAACCAGGGTTCCATCAAGACCTACGCCTCGAGCAACGTCACCGTCGCCGGACCGATCCTCCTGAACACCAACGGCGTCATCGCCGTCGAGCAATGGTTCAGCCCCATCAGCCCAGGACGGCGACAGGACTCGTACATCAACAGCGTCATATCCGACGACGGCAACGCCCGCGGCGTCCATTACCTCCACGGCGTCGGGACGGGCGCCAACGGGACCGGGCTCAACAGCCGCACCACCGAGTTCGTCGTCGGCGGCGCCAGCACCTACGGCGGCTATACGCACATCACCGCGAACCGCGCCCCCGACGGCGCCGGCCCCTTCTTCGGCGTCGTCCGCCTGACGAATGGCAACGACCGTCTGCCCGCGACGTCCACGGTCATCCTCGGAGGCATCACCAATAACGTGGGCATCGCGAGCGGCAACGGACGCCTCGTCATGAATGGCTACAATCAGGAACTCGCCGGCCTCGTCGCCATCGGTAGCGGCGCCTCCAACCACGTCACCGGAAGCCACACCACGCTCTCCACGCTGACGCTCAACATCGGCGCGGGCATCACCAACCGCTTCACCGGATTCCTCGGCGGCCCCAGCGCCAACGACAACAACCTCGCGCTCGTCTCACGCGGGCCCGGCATCCTCGACCTCGCCGGGGCCAACACCTACGCGGGCACGACCACGGTCACCAACGGCACCCTCCGCGCAAACGGCACCCACTTCGGCGGCGGGGCCTATTCCATCGAGAACGGCGGCACCCTCGGCGGCACCGGCATCATCGACGCCGTGGTCCAGGTGCTCTCCGGCGGCTTCGTCGGCCCCGGCAACTCCATCGGCACCCTCACCACCAGCAACAGCTTCGATCTCGATGGCACCCTCCAGATCGAGCTCGCCAACGGCACCGTTGGCCAAAGCGACCTCCTCAACGTCAACGGCTTCTTCGACATCACCAACGGCACCGTCCAGTTCATCTACAGCGGCACCCTCACCAACGACTTCTACATCTTCGCCGAGTACGACGCGCTGTCCGGGAACCCCTTCCTCAACGCCCTCAACCTCCCGGACGGCTACGCCATCGATTACAATTATCTGGGCGGCAACCAAATCGCCCTGGTCATCCCCGAGCCATCGACACTCGCGCTTCTCGTCCTCGGCATCGCCGTCATCGCCCGCCTCTCGGCCATCCGGCGCCGCCGCTGACCCGAAAATTGCCGCATCGCCCCCCGTGGCCGAACGCGTAAGCGTTTGGGCGCCAATCGCCTGAGGCGATCGGCTGCTTCTTCTGCCCCAGTGGGCCTCGCACGGGACGTGCGATCTTGAGCATTCAGCCCCCTATTGACGTCGCGCCCGAATCGCCAGAATCTCTGCTCGCCACCGCATGCATGAACTCTCCCTCATGACCGCCGCCATGGAACAGGTCCAGGCCCTGGCCCAGAGGAACGGCGCGACCCGCATCCACCGCATCCGCATGCGCGTCGGTGCCCTCTCGGGCGTCGTCCCCGAGGCCCTCGAGTTTGCCTTCGAGACCCTCAAGTCGGGCACGCCCGCCGCCGAGGCCACGCTGGAAATCGAGCGCGTCCCGGCTATCTTTCACTGCGCCGGCTGCGGCAAGGACCTGCCCCTCGAGAGCGTCGAATTCGACTGCCCGGAGTGCGGGGGACCACTCACCCTCGCCGGCGGCGGGCGCGAACTGGAGCTCGCTGACATGGAGATCTCGTAAGATGTGCCTCGATTGCGGATGCAACCGCCCGGAGGGCTTTTCCCTCCACGCCTTCGACCGCGAGGGAAAACTCGCCGACCACGAGCACCCGCACGATCACGAACACCCCCACGCGCACGACCATCCCCACGACCACGCGCACGCCCATGACCACGCCCCCCACCGGTCCGTGACCATCGCCCAGCCCATCCTCGGGGAAAACGACCGCATCGCCGAGCGCAACCGCGGCTTCTTCCTCGGACGCGGCATCCGCGCCATCAATCTCATGTCGTCCCCGGGCGCCGGCAAGACCGCGCTCGTCGCCGCCACCCTCGACCGCCTCGCGTCACGCACGCCCGCGGCCGTCATCGTCGGCGACCTCCAGACCCTCAACGATGCCGAGCGCCTCCGCGGGCGCGGCGCGCCGGTCGTCCAGATCAACACCGGCAGCCTCTGCCACCTCGACGCCTCCATGGTCGCCCGCGCGCTCGAGGGCGGCGCCGCCGATGGCGCCCGCCTGCTGTTCATCGAGAATGTCGGCAACCTCGTCTGCCCCGCCGCATTCGACCTCGGCGAAAGCGAGCGCGTCGCACTCTTCTCCGTGACCGAGGGCGAAGACAAGCCCCTCAAATACCCCTCCCTCTTCCAGACCGTGCGCCTCGTGCTCCTCACCAAGATGGACCTCGCGGAGGCCACGGGCTTCGACCGGACCGCCGCCGAGGAGAACATCCGCCGCGTCGCCCCGGACGCCCAGATCCTCGCCCTTTCCTCGCGCACCGGCCAAGGCCTCGACGCCTGGCTCGATTACCTGGGTGCCTGACCTGAAACTTCAAAGTTGGGGGTACTTCGATGTGTGTCACAACAGACACATCATCAGCAGGTCATGCGGACACCGCCTAACCCGGACATTTCACAGCCTTGCGGGCTGTGAAGTGTCCGGGCTCTGGGAAAACCGCGCGATAGCAACAGGTTGGGATGGAGACGCGCGCTCCCAAACACCATTTTTCGAAATCACAAACTG
>JADLBR010000455.1 GCA_020847615.1 Verrucomicrobiia bacterium | reverse complement strand
CGCAAGTAGCACTTCGGGTGGGCCAGGGCTGCCTGAAGGCAGCACTAAGAACGTTCCCGCAGCTTTGGGCTCGTAGTGCCGCCTTCAGGCGGCATCCGCACGAACCGCTCCATCCCGCGCCCCGGACGCCCGCCCGCCGGCCTCGAAAACGCGGCCCTGCGCCTCAGGCGATCGGCGGCCAATCGCTGACGCGTTCGGCTCCCGGATGCGATGCGCAATTTTCGCGCTACGTAATAAAGAACTGCTTGTTCGTCCAGCGCCCGTTGGGCCGCTCGACCACGCGCCAGCTCGACTTGTCGTTCAGCGTCACCCACCGACGCTCCTCCTTCCGGTAGTGCCAGTCCTTGTCCACCTGGAAGTACACCTGCCGCTTCTCCCGCTCCAGGATGTTGCAGATCTCCTGATTGTGATAGTTGAACTCGTCGTAGTCATCCGTGATCACCTGCGCCATCCGCGAGTACAGGCCGTTGAGCTCCCTGAGCAAGCCCTCCACCCTGCCGTCCAGCACCCGGATGTTCAGCCCCAGCCGCGATGCCTCCTTCGCGGTGATCGGGTACGAGTGCGACGGGTAGGCCGAGTTCAGCTCCTTGCTGATCCGCGTCGCCTTCGGCAGGCT
Organism: Verrucomicrobiia bacterium; assembly: GCA_020847615.1. GTDB lineage: Bacteria > Verrucomicrobiota > Verrucomicrobiia > JADLBR01 > JADLBR01 > JADLBR01. The sequence goes on along the minus strand of JADLBR010000455.1, from coordinate 3,277 downwards.
CTTGAGGTGATACCCCAGCAGCTCCCGGCAGATGCGGATCGATAGCGAACTCGACCGGTCCAGCGCGCCGATCACCAGAGGATGCAGATACTTGTACACCTCCGGGTACGGGTTCTGCCCGCCGCGCTGCTCCCGCCACAGCCGCAGGATCCGGCTCACCTCGTCCTGGCTCACCGAGACCAGATAATTGCGGTGATCCACCGGCGAGAGATCATGCTTCAGCGAGGTGTCCACCGCGGTCAGGTACGACGTCGCCCCCATGTGTATCTCGTTCGCCCCGAGCGCGACCATCGTCGCGGCCGACGCGCACTCGAAGGGCGCGAACAGCACGATCTTCCGGTAGTGCGCGCGCAAGAGGTGCACCAGCCGCAGCGCCGCCTCGGGGTTGCCCCCGTCCGATTTCAGGAAGAGCCCCACCACGCGCCCCACGCGATCCCGGTCCAGCAGATGCGACATCGCCATCACGTCGTTCTGGCAGATCGAGCCGCCGGACGACGTCCAGTACGCGATGACCGGATAGCCCACCGCCTCGCGAAGGCGCCGCATCACCTTCTGCGTGTCCTCCGTGAGGACCGGGCTCCGGCGCTTCGGCCCTCTTCTTCCAGATGATTTCTTAGACTGATCTCGTTTCGCTGCCATAGGGAGTCGGCCCTTATACCAGACTGGTGTCCCGCCGCAATGGTTAGCTCGAGAATTCGTGCCCCGATCGCGGGAACGTTGACACCCCACGGGGCGCGAGACACCCTCATGACACGCCACTCCCTTCTCAGAACCTCCGGAGGCCAAAATGATCCGTTTCGCGCAAGACCCGATCGCCGTCCTCGTTGCCCTCGCGTTGGCCGCGACGCCCGCCCGATCCGAAGACTGGCCCCCCTTCCCCGTCGAGTGGCCCACGGCGCCCGTCGCATCGCCGGCCGACCTGTCCGGCCTGCTCGACGCACCCGCCGGCAAGGCCGGCTTCATCGGGGTCAGTGACGGGCATCTCGCGACCGCGGACCGGCGCCGCCTGCGCTTCTGGGGCATCAACATCACCGGGGCCGCCGCCTTCCCCGAACCGGATCACGCGCCCGCCATCGCGGCGCACCTCGCCCGCCTCGGCATCAATTGCGTGCGCCTCCATTTCATGGACATCCCCGCACCGCGCGGCCTCGTGGCGGCGGGCGAGGACACCCGCCACCTGGACCCCGCACAGCTTGGGCGCCTCGACCGGCTCGTGGCCGAACTGAAGGTGCGCGGCATCTACTGCAACCTCAACCTCAACGTCGGACGCCGATGGAAACCGGGCGACGGTGTCCGCGACGCGGAATTGCTCGGCGTCGGCAAGGCGGCCACCTATTTCGACCCCCGCCTCATCGAATTGCAGGAGGAGTTCGCCCGCCAGATCCTCACGCACAGGAATCCCCACACCGGCAACGAATACCGGGCCGAGCCCGCGATCGCCATCGTCGAACTCGTCAACGAGAACTCCCTCGTCGAGTCGTGGTTCTCCGGACGCCTCCTCGGCAAACAGGCCACCCCACCCGGAGACGTCTGGGCCGACATCCCCGCATCGTACGCGGCCCTGCTCGACACCCTGTTCAACGCGTGGCTCGCCAAGAACCGCAGTCGCGCCGACGTCAACGCCCTGCGCTCCGAGGCCGGCGTCGGCCCATCCGACCCCGTCCCCCGCCTCCGCCCGGACCAGTTCGCCAAGGCATCCGCGACACGCTTCCAGTCCGAGGCGTCGTTCTACATCGAGACCGAACGCGCCTTCTTCGCGCGCATGTCCCGCCTGCTCCGCGATGAACTGAAACTCCGCTGCCCCGTCGCCGGCACCAGCGACCACAACCATTATCGGTCCGGTTACCCCTTGACATCCTCCCTCGCCACCCTCGATGTCGTCGATGGCCACGTCTACTGGCAGCACCCGAACTACCTCAGGGATCCCAAGACCGGAAAGAAGAATGGCTTCGCCATCGGCAACAGCCCCATGGTCGACGAGCCACTGAAATCCACCGTGATCCAACTGGCGCGCACCGCGGTCTCGGGCAAGCCCTACACCGTTTCCGAGTTCAACCATCCCTTCCCCAACGAGTACGCCGCCGAGGGACTCCCGATCCTCGCCGCCTACGGCGCCCTCCAGGACTGGGATGGCATCTTCGCCTACACCCTCGAGCACGAGAGCGTGACCCGCATGGAGCGCGCCATCGGGCACTTCGACATCGCGCCCGACCCGGTCAAAGTCCCCCAGCTCGCCGCCGGCGCCCTGATGTTCCTGCGCGGCGACGTGCGCCCCGCGAAACGGACGGTGCCTCGCACGTACACCCGCGATCAGGTCATGGAGAGCCTGCGCCTGCCCACAGCGGAGAACCCCTTCTACACGCCCGGTTTCCCGAGGGCACTGCCTCTCGTCCACGCCACGCGCATCGCCTCATTCGACGGTCCACCGACCGGTTCCTTCGAACCCCTCTCGCCCACCCCCATTCGGTCGGACACCGGCGAATTGACGTGGGCCGCCGCGGACAAGGGCTCCGGATGCGTCACCATCGACACCGACCGATCACAGGCGCTCATCGGTTTCTGCGGCAAGGCCCTCACCCGCCACCTCGAGCCATCCCGACTCTCCCCCGGTTTCTGCGCGGTCACCCTGGCTTCGCTCGACGGCCTGCCCATTGCCCGCGCCTCCCGACTCCTCCTCACCACCGGCGCCCGCGTCGCCACCACCGGCATGCGCTGGGACGAGAAACGCAGATCCCTCGCGGAGTGGGGCCAGAACCCCATCCGCATCGAACCCGTCACGGGCAGCCTACTGCTCCGATCCATCGATGCCGCCCAAGCCATCTCGGCACAGCCCCTGGACGGCGCCGGCCGATCCCTGGGCCCTCCCGTCCCAGCGATCCGCACCGGCAACGCGTGGTCCCTCTCCCTCGGTTCACCCCCCACCCCGTGGTCCGTGATCACGGTCCGACGCTGACCCGAAATTCTCGCGTCGCATCCCGTAGCCGAACTCAAATCCTGTAGCCGAACGCGTGAGCGTTTGGCCAAAGCCTCACGGCTTCCGCTGCATCTCCCGCGCCTGCCGCGCCCCTCGCGACGGCCAGGGCGTGCCGGATGGCACAAAACGAGGGCGCCGCCCCGACGGGCGGCGCCCCCTCAAATCCCGCTTCTCTTCGCCTATCGCGTCAATCCCGCCACCCGTAGATGGCGCTGTCGCCCAGTTGCTCTTCGATGCGGAGCAACTGGTTGTACTTCGCCATCCGGTCCGAGCGCGAAAACGAGCCCGTCTTGATCTGGCCGG
>JADLBR010000454.1 GCA_020847615.1 Verrucomicrobiia bacterium | reverse complement strand
TCTCGTGTTTTCCTCCTGTGGGTCTACCGACTTCGCCTGCGGAGGAGGCCTCGATTGCACACCCTCGGCCGGGCCATACAACATCCCCACCGGCACCTGGTACTTCACCGCAAGATCCAACAGTAATCTCGCATTCTGCGCTCGGATCTCGGCTTGTTCCTCGAAATCCTGGCCCAGCTCCGCGTAGGAATCCTCGAGCGTGCGCAAGCCCGCCTCGACATCCGCACGGTTCTGCTGCGCCTCACGACCCGCGTCCACACTGAGGCGCCTGGGACATTGGAATCGCACCCGATGCCACCCCACCACATTCTCCAGCAACCCCCTCTCAATCGCATCGCCGATCACGTAGGCCCAGACGGGGTTGAGGAACCGGCCGATCAGGATCATCTGGCGGAAGGAGAAGCGGCGGTCGGCTTTGGCGACGACAAGCCGGACCCCCGCCCCGCCGATTCGGGTGGAGTCGGCGGCAAACTCGAAGGGCAGGACACCGAGCGCCGAATCGCGGCGCAGGTGCTCAAGGAACCCGGTGAATGTCGGGCTGGGGCGGCCCGAGTGGAAGCTGTCGAGTTCCTCGCCCGGTTTGAGGGCAACGAGCTTGCCGCCGACGATCTTTTGCAGGGAAACGGGGTCACTGGAGCCGATCTCAGCCGCGCCGATCTGGAAATCCCCGGTGTCCTCGTCGGTCAAATCCCTCGGGCTCTTGAGCACGCGGGCGATGTCGCAGTTGTCCTTGACGGCGTGCTTCTCCAGGGCGAGCAGTTCCATCTCGTCCAGGACGTTGTTGATCGAGTGCTGGATGACCGGGGCCGCACGCACCGCGCTGGCACTTTCCGGCTCGAAGACGTGAAGGACCGACGCGGCGGGCACGTCGATCCCGGCGCCATCGTCCTCGAGGATGCGGTAGAACCGCGGTCTGCCGGTGGCGTCCAGCCCGATCCCATCGACGGTCCCCTCGCGGTCACCCTCGCCAACCCGGTGGGCCTCGATCAACTGGATCACCGGCTCCCCGGCCGCGTCGCGCGTCTTGAGGACGAAGTACTCGCCATCGATGTCGATCCCGCGGCAGACGATCGACTGGCATTCCTCGAAACTGAAACGTCCGGTGACCTCGCACCGCGCCGACCACGATTTGAAGTACGCCTCGGCCCCCCGGTTCCACTCCGGGTCCGGGGACTGCGCCTGCGGGCGGATGCCGTCGCCCGTCGAGTAGATGGCCATGTCGCCGACCAGCTCGCGCACGAAGCCCGAGTTCTTCGAGAGGTACCGGGAACGGCGCACCAGTTCGGTGCGGACCGGGGCCGAAAGATCGCGCCTGGCATCGCCGGGGGTTGCGCCGGGCACCCTGCCCCTGGCCTGGGACTGGTTGGCCCCCTCGTAGGGCGAGCCGTACCCGCCGAACGCCCAGCGCAGGGCACCGGCCATGAAGCGGGAGAACCGCCCGCCCGAAGGTTGGCCGTTCATTGCCGCAATGATCCGGTCGCGGTGGGTCATAGGGCGATCCTGGCAACGCGGGACTGCGCCGCCCTCCGGGTGCGGCCGTAGACCTCGGGCGCCAGCTTCCGCAGCGCATCCTGGCAGGCCGCGATGACCGCGTGCACCTCGTCCAGCCGGCGTTTGACGACCGACGTGCCCCCGTCGCCCCACTGGGCCAGAGTCTTCTTCAGCTCAGCCTTGTGGACGCGCAGGATCTCCTCGACCTCCGCGCGCGTGAAGCCGACCGAATAATCGGGCACCGCCATTGATCGGCGCGGGGTGTCAAGTCTCGTCGCTATTCCATAATCGCCTTGCCCCGTGAGAATTTCACTATTATCACTTGAGCCTGCGCAAATCGGGTCCTTCCGCCGTTTTCTGTATGAACCGCATCTTCTGCCTCCTGATACTTGCAGCCAATTTTTCTCGCGGAGCGATTGTGCAAGTCACCTTTGACGGATTCCTCGACGCAGACACCGAGCCGGTCTTTGGTTTGCTCGGCTCGAATCTTGCGTTCCATGGCTCTCTGACAATCGACACCAGTATCGGCGCGCCCGTCTTCATTCCCTCCGGCACAATCGATGGCTACGATGTCTACGCGTCGGACTTCTTCGGCTACAGTTCCGAAGCCATCGTCGCACTTGATCTTGCCTTCGGTTCCAAGACTTGGGAGATCGCTGCTATCGACTACATCAAACCGTCCCCCAGCTTTGGCGCTAACATCTGGTTCAACACCGACTTGGAAGGTGTACCCGAGCCGTCTTTCGTATGGGCATATTTCGCCGATGCCAACAGCAGGTTCGAACTCGGAATCGCCTTTGCACCTCCCCTTCAGTTTGGCGATACGTTGTGCATAGTGGACTCGACAGATCGCCCCGGTACCGCGTACGGGTCACAGCTCACGGTGCAAAGGGCGTTTATACCCGAACCCGGCAGCAGCCTCACTTTCAGCATTCTGGCAATCTCGCTGGGTGCACTCATCCTTCGCCGAATCGATTGGTTCAACCGTTGAAGTTGGCATTTCAGACGGGATCACGGCCTCTCTGCCGATCAGCTTTAACATCAGGGCGGCGCAGGTGGCTTCCACGCAGCAATCCCAAAAATGATTCGGTCTGTCCCCGATCTGCTTCCAGGTCGCCTTGCCATTCTCCCGGACGCGGTGCTCCGACTCCATGTGCGCTAGGAACTCCTCGGGCACGTCGGAGGGAATCTCCCAGGTGGGACCGCACTCGGGGTCCTGGTTGCGGCGCAGGCGGGCGAGGCAGTCTTTCACGCTCAGGTTCGAAAACCTAAACGCCGAGCAGGACATTCCTCGGCCTAGGACGATCTTGCGCCGGCTGGAGTAGAATCGTTCGACGGGACCCCCTCCCCGCTTCTTGTGCGCGAAAGTGGCTCGGGCGTCGCCCAGCAGGGCGATCCACCCGTGCGCGGCACACTGGCGGTAAACGTCGTAGGTGGCGTAACCCGCATCGATGAACACCAGCCCGGGATGGACGCCGAATCGCGCCTGCGCGGCCTCGATGTCTTCCCAGGTCCCGACCCGCTCGCACCATAGCAGCCGCGTCGAGCCGCCCGCGCTCCAACTGCTGACGATCAAGTAGAAGTGATCCATCTGGACGTCCACAGTGAGGAAGCGAAGCGGGATGACGGCGACGCCATCGGGAAACGGCGGGGCGAGGATGCGGCCCTTTGCGGCGAGGCCGCCCTCCTCGGACCATTCCTCGCCCATCCGGTAGCCGCCCCTGCGAATCTCGACCCGGAAATCCTCGCTGTCCTCGCCCCATGTCTGGGCGAGGCGCTTCATGCGGAATTCCTTGAGCAGGGAGGCATCACCCCGCCGGTAGGCGGCCACCGCCTTGTGCCATTCCTCGACCAGATCGCGCCAGTCCATGTGGGCCATGGCGTTCCAGCGGAATCCGACCCGGTCCTCGGGCGCATCCGGGTTGCGGGCGGTGAAGCGCCATTCTCGCAACAGATCCCGCTGGAGTTCCTTGGAATAGGGCATCCGCTCGGCACAGTGCGGGCACTCGTAGGCAACCGTGCGCCGCAACTCGCGCCACTTCCAGGTGCCATCGGCGTTGCGCGTCCGGTCGCCATCCTCCCAGACGATGCCGCCGGGGCGGTTGGGGTCCTTGTCCCACCCGAAGGCGAACCAGCCCCGGCAGCGGGGGCACCGGACCTCCAACTCGCGCTGGTCGCTGTCCTCCCATGCGAGGTCGGCCTCGTCGCCGTCCTCGGCGCCCGTGGAGAGGTTCAAGATCACTCGCGAGGAGCGGAAGGATGTGGTGCGCTTCCGGAGCTGCTCTAGGTGTCCCTGCGGGTAGAGCCAGACCTCGTCGTTGATCTGGATGGCGACCGAGAGGCTCTGGAGATTGCTGGGAGTGGCGGCCCCCTGCACCACGAGGAACATGTGGTTGAAGAGGATCGTGGCGGTCCGCCTCTTGTGGCGGTTGGCGGGGAAGTGGTACCTCAGCGGCGCGCAGCGCTCCAGCATCGGCATGAGGCGGAACTCCGCAAAGTCCTTGGCCCTGTCGTCGGTCTGGGCGTTCCATTGCGCGGGACCGGGGCGGTGCTTGATCGTCCACGCGAGGAACACCTGGGCGATGAGGCTTTTCACGCTCTGGACCGAGGCCTGGATGGTGACCTCGATGCCGGTGCGGTTGCGCAGGACGTCCAGGGGTTCCTTGGCGTAGGGGTGGAGGCCGATGTCGAAGGGGCCGGGGTGGGACATCTCCTCGCCCACGGTGATGTGCTCGGCCGCCCACTCCCAGATGGGACGGTCATCGACCACCGGGACGCAGTCGAAGAACGCGTGCAACAGCGGGTCGGGCCCGCGCCGCTCAGCGGTAGAGGGTGGCGAGGTCATGGAGTTCCTGGAAGGCGAGGCGCAGGGCCAGCTCGTTGCGCGCCCGCTCCTCGTCGGTCTTGGCGGCATCGACCAGGTGCGACCGGAAGATCCGCGCCGCCTCGGTCCACGCGAAGGAGACCTTCTCGACCACCTCGGCGCGGGTGACGTACTCCCGCCGGCGGATGGCCAATTCCAATTCCGCCCGCTCGTTCCCGATCTCGTAGCGGCGGACGATCTCCGCCTCGCGGCGGGGCAGTTGGTCCTTCGCGCCGTTGCTCTCGCCCAGGCCTTTCTCCTGGATGAACCGGCGCCATGCGGCGGCGTCCTGTGTGTTGTCGGGCCGCGCCCTCGGGGCGCCAGGGAGCTTCGCCCACGCGCGGAAAGATTCGCGCGAGTAGGGCAGCGCCCCGGCAAGCCCCCGGAACCCCTTAACCCAATGCGGCGCTTCGGAGGCGGCCTGCCTGCGGCGCCCCTCGATGAGCGCCCGCTCGCGCGCGGTGAGGGTCTTGCCGGACCGGAGCCGCCTGACGATATTGGCCAGGTCCGCGGAGAGCAGGCTCTCGGCCTCCTCAGGCCCGAGGTCCTCGATGGTCCGGGGCTTCACTTCACCGCGATCCAGCCGGCGAAGTTGAGCAACCTCCAGAAGCAGTCAACGGAGCGGAACCCGCAGCCCCGGAGCATGTCCTCGTTCCAGGCGGCGGTCACCGGCACCAGCACGCCCTCCAGCGAGAAGCGCTTCCGGTCGATCTCCTCGCGCGAGTAGCCGTTGCGCTCCT
>JADLBR010000453.1 GCA_020847615.1 Verrucomicrobiia bacterium | reverse complement strand
GGCCAACAGTTTGTGATTTCGAAAAATGGCGTTTTGGAGCGCGCGTCTCCATCCCAACCTGTTGCTATCGCGCGGTTTTCGCAGAGCCCGGACACTTCACAGCCCGCAAGGCTGTGAAATGTCCGGGTTAGCTGGCGCAGGCGTTGGGTGTATGGGCTTTCCTTTGTCCACTCCGGGATCCCGCGCACACGGAGGAAGTCCCGGTAATCCTCGGGCAGCTCCTCGAGGCTGGCCCGGGCAACGTTTGTCAGTTTGATCTCGGTCTCCTTGGAGGTGCCGGAGGCCAGGCTTCCCTCGACGATATTCTGTTTGCCCGATCTGGCGGCCTGGACCATCTGGTCGAAGGTCCGGTCGCGGCGGCTGAGGAATCGCTCGCAGAAGCGCACGGTGCCATCGTAAACGATCCGGGCCTTCTGGAAGGAGAGGAGGTTTCGGTAGCCGCCGTGGTCGGGGATGAAAGGGCCGGGCATGGGCGTCAGGTCGCGGAAAGGACGGAAGCGACTGGGGGGACCCAAGGGAGTTTGCCCAGAGAATCGGGGTGCACGGCTACTGTCATCTGTGTCCCTTCCGTCCTTTCCCTTCCCGTTGCGCTGTTGCGCCGGGCTCCAAAACCGCGTTGAGGATGTGGCATCGTCCGATTGTGTCCAGAGGGAACTTGCCAGAGGGAACTTGCCAAGGGGGTGGAGCCGCAGGTGATATGGCCGCTGGGCGATGCCGCGCGGGCATTGCAGTTCGTGCGGTCTCGAGCCTCGGGGTGGAACATCGACGAGCGGCGCATCGGCGCCCAGATCTGCCCTGGATCCAAGAGCGGCGAGTGATCTTTTACCATGCCTTTACAATTCTCCCCGCCATCCCGCACGAGACCTTTACATGCGGGGGGTTCATTCTTGTGGAGGAGTGAATTTGTTCGGAAAGGAGTCGGAGATGCGAGCGCGGTGGTGGATGACATGGGCGGTTGTGGCATGGGCGGGCGCGGCGGTCGGGGGTGCGCCGTACGTGGTGGTCGACACTGGGCAGCGCGCGTTTTTTGACGACGGGGACGAGATCCCATCGCCGGGCAAAGGGCAACCCTATTTCGGTCAGGACGCGCAGTACGGCGGGCCGCAGCCGTCCTATCGCGATAACGGTGACGGCACCGTGACCGACAATAACACCGGCCTGATGTGGCAGAAGGGCTTCGACGGCGGGAGGAAGCACACCTTTTCCGAGGCGCGGGCGGGGGCCGCCTCGTGCCGGACGGGTGGGCATGCCGACTGGCGGCTGCCGACGATCAAGGAGCTGTATTCCCTGATCGATTTCTCGGGGGGTATGGGGCATCGGCCGCCGCGGCCGTATATCGACACGAATGTCTTCGAGTTTATCTATGGGGACGAGAGCCGCGGCGAGCGTGCCATCGACGCGCAGTACTGGTCGGCCACGGAGTACGTGGGCAAGACGATGCGCGGGGCGCCGACGGTCTTTGGGGTGAACTTTGCCGACGGGCGCATCAAGGGCTACCCTCGGGACCGTGGACCCCGCGGGGCCAGCGCCCAGTTCGTGCGCTACGTCCGGGGAAACCCGCGATACGGGAAGAATGATTTCGTGGACAAGGGCGATGGCACCGTCGCCGACCGGGCCACGGGGCTGGTCTGGCAGAAGGCCGATAGCGGGCGCCCGATGAATTGGCGCGACGCGCTGGCGTATGCCGGGGGCCTGTCGCTGGCGGGACACGACGACTGGCGGTTGCCGAATGCCAAGGAACTGCAGTCCATCGTCGATTACTCTCGGGCCCCGGATGCGGGCGATGCCTCGCGCCGGGGGCCGGCGATCGATCCGATTTTCGGCATCACCGAACCCGAATCCTATTTTTGGACAGGCACGACGCATCAGGAGAGCCCGCATCGGCGCGGTTCTCAAGCCGTGTACGTGTGCTTCGGGCGCTCGCTGGGATACATGCGATTCCCTGGGCAGGGGCCCGGGCAGGCGGCCGAGGCGATCAATGTGCATGGCGCGGGGGCGCAGCGCAGCGACCCGAAGTCCGGCGACCCCGCGCAGTTTCCCCAGGGCCGCGGGCCACAGGGCGACGATGTCCGCATCCTGAATTACGTGAGATGCGTCCGGGGCGGGTAGCGCGTTTCGGCGCGCCCTCGTGGCATGGGGACAAGTATACGCGTGGAATTGCGCGGGGATCCGCTAAGAACGGGTATGCGCGCAGTTCCGGGCATCGCAAGACACGTGTCGACATTTGCCGTGATCCTGGCGCTGGGGGCACCGCTGTGCGCGGCGGCCCAGGCGCCGGCCCCGCCGTCGGCTCGCCCCAGACTCGGGATCAACCTGGCCGGGCCGGCCGACTGGAACACGGAATTGCCCTTCGTGGATGTATTCCGGCAGTCGCGGCCATGGATCAGCCAGCGAAATGGCGAGGCGTGGGGCAAGGGGCCGCCGCTTGAGATCGACGAACTCGGCTGGGTGAAGCGGTTGCCGCCGGGCGTGTATGCCGAGAGCATGCTGTGCACGATCAGCGGCGGGCATTATCCCAGCGGGGTGTACACGGTCCTCTACGACGGGGAGGGGAAGATCGAGTTCGGCAAGGGGCCAGAGGTCGTGGAGTCCCGGCCCGGTCGGATCCGCGTGCGGGTGGATGCCTCCAGGGGCGGGTTCTCGCTTCAGTTGCGAGAGACCAACCCGGAGAATTACGCGCGCAACATCCGGGTGATCATGCCGGGATTCGAGGGGACATGGGAGAAGGATCCGTTCCACCCGGCGCTCTTGGAACGATGGAGGGGGTTCGCGTGCTTCAGGTTCATGGACTGGATGCACACCAACGGGTCGGAGATCCGCGCCTGGGCCGATCGCCCGACCCTGGCGCATGCGACGTTCTCAAAACGGGGGGTGGCGCTGGAGTGGATGATCGAGCTGTGCAATCGCACAAAGATCGACCCGTGGTTCTGCATGCCGCATCTGGCGGATGACGATTTCGTCCGGCGGTTTGCGGGGATGGTGAGGGCGCGGCTCGATCCCGAATCGAAAGTATATATCGAGTATTCCAACGAGGTGTGGAACGGGCAGTTCGCGCAGTCCAAGTATGCGGGCCTGCGCGGGGTCGAGCTGGGACTCGGCCCGAAGGAGCGACCGTGGGAGGCGGGCTGGCATTTCACGGCGGTGCGGTCGTTGGAGATATTCAAGATCTGGGAGGAGGTGTTCGGTGGGCACGGGCGCTTCGTGCGGGTGTTGCCCACGCAGGCGGGGGTGGGGAGCGTCGGGGAAGGCGTGTGCGGTTTCCGCGATGCGTACAAGGGGGCCGACGCCCTCGCGGGCGCGCCCTACATGCCCTACAGCATCGGGCGCGGGAAGAACGCGGACATCGGCAAGGAGATGGCCGGCTGGACGGTGGATCAGATGCTGGATCATTTCGAGACGACGGCCTTCGCCGACAGCCTTGAGCGCATGCGCAAGGACAAGGCCATCGCGGACAAGTATGGGTTGAGGCTGCTGGCCTACGAGGCGGGGCAGCACATGGTGGCGTTCGTGCGCGATCGGGAACTTTTGGAGAAGATCACCGCGACGATGCACGCGGCCAACCGCCACCCCCGGATGGGCGACATGTACCAGCGCTACTTCGACGCGTGGGCGGCGACCGGCGGCGATGTCATGGCGGTGTTCTCCTCGATCGGCAGCTGGAGCAACCACGGGGCGTGGGGCGTGGCGGAGTTTTACGACAGCGCGCCCGCCGACTACCCGAAGCTGGATGCGGTCTTGAAGACCGCCCGGAAATGGGGGCAGTAGCGGAAGGGCTCGCCCCTGATGATGCAGTTCCACCGGAAGCACCCCGGCAAGCCCGACGGGACGGCGTGGGTCGGCAAGCGCGGCAAGAAACCCCCGAGCGGATCGTTCGACATGGCGGCGGCCTGCCAGATGGGGAATCGGGCACTTTCGGGGGCCCCAAGGGCCCGAAACCAGCCGTTGCCGCCACATAAGCCTTTGATGGTGTGGGGAAATCTGTGGTCCGACCCCGATGGAACTGATGGGAATCCGGCCGGCGCACGAAGGATAGGACAGGACCGGCAAGGGATCGGCGAAGATCAGCGAGGATGAGCGTTCCCGAGCCCGCGCCGGTCAAGAATCGGTATGGAATGGTCAAGTCCAGCCATGCCCGTCGGCTGGGGTAGGGGTAGCCTTGGGGGCATCATGTTGCGTGAACGTGGTGGCTTTTTGGAACCGACGACCTATGAGGGGCCTCGCGATGAGTGGAGTCCGTCGGTTTGCCGAGAAACCAGAGCGATCATGACTGCAAAGAACGTGCGCCCGAACCCGAAGACCGCCATTGCATGGCTTGTCATTATCACCTCACTGTTCCCGTGTTGCCTGCTGCCTGCTCAGGATGCCGGGCAGAGGCCGAACATCCTCTGGATCATCACCGACGACCAGCGCCCGGATTCGATTGCCGCGTTCAACCGCATCCGGCACGGTGTCGCCGAGGGCCCGCTGGGCAAGGTGCTTTCGCCGAACGTGGACCGGCTGGCGGCGATGGGCACCACGTTCATCAACACCTTCAACCAGAACCCGGGCTGCGCGCCGTCCCGAACCTGCATGCACACGGGCCGGTACTCGCATCGCACCGGGGTCTACGGCTTCGAGTATTACAACCCGGCGGGGCAGGCATTCTGGAAGCCGATGGTGCCGGAGATCCTGCGGGACCAGGCGGGCTACCAGACCATCACCGCCGGCAAGCAGGGCCTCCGCGACCAACATTTCGCCAACAAGAAGAACCCCGATGGGCCGCTGCTTTATGAGACCGACCTTGGCTACCGAAACGAATTCGCGGCGAAGGGATTGGTGGAATGGCATCCCGAAACGAAATGGTCCGGCGGGAAGAAGGGGCCAAAAGTTGAGACCTTCTTTTTGCCGGATGGGACCAAGCTTGTCTGGCCGGGGGAAGCGGGTGCCTCGCCGGACGGCAGCGAGACGATCCGGGAGCGGTTCCATCTCTTTCGCGACTATCGTCCGGGTGGAGGGAGTTTGAGTGGCGACGAGGGAGAGGGCGGGGGCATTCTGGGAGGGGTCAATCCGAAGCGGGGCGACCAAACCCGCGACGCCAATTTCGCGGCCACGCTGCTGAACCACCTCGACCATGCCGGGCAGGAGTACACCGATGTCCTCGGCCGCCCGCGGAAGGGACCCGACCCCGAGAAACCGGTCTTCATCCACTGCGGCTTCGAGTTCCCGCACACCCCGGTGCTGCCACCCGCGGAGTTCCGCGAGAAGTTCAAGAACCTGCGCTACGAGATTCCGAAGTTAACGCCGGAGGAGTTGGCCGGTTTTCCACCGCAGATCGCCAAGGCCTTCAAGAACGAGGGGAGCGACCACTTCACCGACGCCGAGAAGCAGCAGATGGTCTCCGATTACTACGCCTACTGCGCCTACGGCGACTCGCTCGTGGGCCAGTTGGCGGACGGATTCATTCGCTTCTCCGAGGAGCGGGGGCGGCCGTGGCTGGTCCTGTACGTGTGCGGCGACAACGGGTGGAAACTCAACGAGCATGGCATGATCAGCAAGTTCCTCCACTACGACCACGACCTGCACAATCCGATCGTCGTCGTCTCGTCGGACAAGAAGTCCTTTCCGGCCGGGAAGGCGGTGACGGACTTCGCCCAGTTTGTGGACATGGCGCCGACCTTCCTCGCCGCGGCCGGCATCGATATCGCTTCTCCGGAATATGCCTACCTCGACGGGCGTGATCTGGCGAAGACCGCCGCCGGGGCCATGCCGCCCCGCGATTACATCATCGCCGAGCCCGCCTGGGTGGTCGGTCCGCGGGCGGTGATCCGCACCAAGGAATACAAATTCGCCATGAAGGTCCGGCCGCAGAAGGGGTCCGCCGTGACTCCGGCGAGCGCGGGAAAGGAAATCGAATGGGCGATCCGAGCGGACCTCCAGGAGATCGAACCCGCGCTCTTCGACCTGCGCGTGGATCCCGCCGAGATCCACAACGTCGCCCTCGATCCTCATTATCGGGCGGTGGTCGATGCGCTTCGCAAGAAATTGCAGGACATCGTCCTCGGGGATGGTCGCGTGGAGATCGCATGGAGCAAGAGATCCGGCGAGGCCAAACCCGCGCCCGAAATCAGCAACTTCGCTCCAGGGGCCGATGATGGACGCCTGGAAGTGGCCGCGCCTCTGTCGGGGGCGGGCGACGCTGCCGCCACTTCGCCCGAATCACGATGAGAGCACTTGTCACAGGCCTGGTGCTGGTAACGCTTTGCTGCGGCCCGATCCATGGGCAAACGGCGAAGAACGTCAGGCCGCTGACGGCCGAGCCCGGCGAGCCGTGGGAGATTCGCTGGAACCGGTCCGATGATTTCTCGGGTTCCGCCGTAGATTGGCGCAAGTGGCAGAAGGCACCGGAGGATTTCGCCGCCTGGAAGTGGGACAACGAGACGAATGTCGCCGTCTCGAACGGCATGCTGGCCATCACCCTTCGCAAACGCGCCAGAAACGGCCACGGGAGCGCGGCGGCATACACTTCGGGAATGCTGAAATCGTATGCCGCCGGCCGCTACGGCTATTTCGAGGCGCGGATCAAGGGAGCCCCATTGTTTCCCGGTGTCTCGCCCGCCTTTTGGCTCTACAGTCGGATCGATGATTCACAGGCGCAACCGGGAGCCGTCCGGTACTGCGAGGTGGATGTCGTGGAGCTGACTCAGAGGAACATCCACGCCGAAGGGAATGTCCGGATCAGCGATCACAATCTGCACGCGATTCTGTCAAATGGTAAGAAGGGTCTCGCCGGCCGCGACTGGCGCCGGCCGGACGACCCGCGGTATCGCGACGCCCAGGCGCTGGAGTATCGCGCGCCCTACGATCCGCGGGAAGATTTCCACACCTATGGCTGCCGGGTGGACAAGGAATGGATCACCTGGTTCGTCGATGGGACCGAGATCGGGCGCAAGCGCAACGAATTCTGGCATCAGCCGATGAGCGTCGCGCTGTCGCTCGGGCTGCGCGCCCCGTACGCCACGTGGGAGAATAACCGCCTGAGGGCAAACCCCGAAGCCGGCCCGGAGGCGTTCGCCACTTCGATGCTCGTCGATTACGTTCGCGTCTGGGAATGGGCGGGAGAGGCGCGATGACTTTGGCGAACTGTGGTCTACGGGAGCGACCCCGATGAAAATGCGTCTACTCGCCCGAAACCGACAGGATCCCGTTTGGGGTCACATTTCAACACTCACCATTCGTGTGACAAACTGTTGAATGTTGAGATGTGCCCCTCTTCATGCTCACTCCCGATAGGATACCCGGCCGACGACAGGGCGCCCACGGGCAGATGCCCGATCGAGGAATTGACGCATCGCGATGCGTGGTGACGCGGATACGCATTTGCGTTTTTTTTGGGCGCGGTTTACATCGGCGCATGGCAAAGGCATCGCAGGGGCCGACGCTGGCGGTGATGGCGGCGGGGATGGGCAGCCGGTATGGCGGCCTGAAGCAGCTGGATCCGGTGGGGCCCTCCGGCGAGGTGATGCTGGAGTATTCGGTGTTCGACGCCCTGAGGGCGGGTTTCGGGCGCGTGGTGTTCATCATCCGCCGGGATTTCGAGAAGGACTTTCGCGATGGGGTGCTGGCGCGGTTCCCCCGAGAATGCCGGGCGGATGTGGTGTTTCAGGGGCTGGAGGATCTGCCGCCCGGCTTTTCGGTGCCGGAGGGCCGCAAGAAGCCGTGGGGAACGTCGCACGCGGTGCTGCGCCTCGAGGGCGCGGTGGATGGCCCCTTTTGCGTGATCAACGCCGATGATTTCTACGGCCGCGCCAGTTTTGAGACCGCAGCGAAGTTCTTCTTCTCGTCTCCGTCCGGCGCCACGGCCGGCCCGGCGCGCCTCGCGATGGTGGGCTATCGGTTGCGCAACACGCTTTCGGAACACGGGGGCGTGGCGCGCGGGCATTGCGTCACCGATTCGCGCGGTCGCCTGATGTCCATCGAGGAGTGGAACCCCATCGTGCGCGAGGGCGACGGGATCGTCTATCGTCCGGGGGGCGCCGCCCCCGTCGCCCTCACCGGCGAGGAGATCGTGTCCATGAATTTCTGGGCTTTTGGCCCGGGGCTCTTCGGGCCATTGGGCCGGCTGTTCCACGAGTTCCTTCGCGGGCGCGGGGGCGAGGCGGGTTCCGAATGCCTGCTGCCGAACTGCGTCGGCGAGATGATCCGGCGCGGCGATGCCGAGGTCAGCGTGCTCGACTGCGACAGCCCGTGGTTCGGGGTGACCTATCGCGAGGACAAGCCCGCGGTCCAGGCCTCCATCCGCCGGCTCGTCGAGGGCGGGGCGTATCCCTCCCCGCTGTGGGGATAGGGGACGCGGGACGCCGGCGGCGCCCGCGCCGAATTCCTGGCTCGGCAGGCGCCCGGGGGCGCGCTATCTTTTCCCCGCATGCGCGCGGTCTTCGATCGGCTGGAGCAGTTCGCCGTCGACGTCATCCTGGAACGTCGGTACGGCAAGCGCGCGGCGCTCCTCCGGGCGCTCCTGTTTCTCCTGTCCCACGTCTATGCGTGGGTCGTGCGCCTGCGGCTTTGGCTGTACCAGGAGCGCCTGGCGAAGAGCCGGCCGGTGGGGTGCCTGGTCATCAGCATCGGCAACCTGACCGTCGGGGGCACCGGCAAGACGCCCGTGGTGGAGAAATTCGCCCGGGCGCTGAAGGCGCGGGGCCGGACCGTCGCGGTGTTGAGCCGCGGATACAAGTCGCGGGCGGCGCCGTTGCCCGAGCGGATCTGGCAACGGGTTGGCGTCGCGCTCGGGGACCTTCCGCCCCCCCCGCGCGTGGTCAGCGATGGCGAGCGGGTGCTCCTCGACGCCACCCGCGCGGGCGATGAGCCGGTGATGCTCGCCTCCAACCTCCGGGGCGTCCGCGTGCTGGTGGACAAGGACCGCGTCAAGAGCGCGCTCTATGCCATGGACCGGTGGGGCGTCGATACGCTCCTGCTGGACGATGGGTTCCAGTACCTTCCTCTCAAACAGCGCGTTGACGTCGTGCTCATCGACCGCCAGGCCCCCTTCGGCAACGAGTTTCTGCTGCCCCGCGGCACGCTGCGCGAGCCACCGGATCATCTCAGGCGGGCCGACGTCATCTTCATCACTAAGTGCCACGGGCGCGACAACGCCAATCTCAAGGATCGCATCCGGCAGCACAACCGGCACGCCGAGATCATCGAGTGCCGGCACGAGCCGCTCTATTGCCAGAACGTCTACACCGAGGAGCGCCTGCCGCTTGAGTTTCTCAACGAGCGCCGCGTTGCCGCGATCTCGGGCATCGCGCAGCCCGACAGTTTCGAGTCCTTCCTCCGCACGCTGGGCGCCGAGATCGTCTATTCCAGGCAGTACGCCGATCACCACCGCTACTCCAAGAGCGAGATCCTTTCCATGCTCGCCAAGAGCCGCCGCCTCCGCGCCAGGGCGATCGTCACCACCGAGAAAGACGCCGTGCGGCTGCCGCCGCTGGATGCCGAACAGCTTCCCGTGCCCATCCTGTTCTTGCGCGTCGAGGTGCGCGCCATGGGGGGCGAGGCCGCGTTCGAGCGGATCGTCGACCGCATCTGCGCCGGGGCCGAGGGAAGGCGTTCCGCCCCCGCGGCCGCCCGCGCCCCCCAGATCGCGCCGTAAGGCGAACCTCAGTTATGGCCGCCCGGCCCTAAATGGGGCTGGACTGGGGGACGGGCGGGGCCCTACGCTTCCCCTCCCGGCGACAGTGGGCGTTACGGGGTAGACTCTTAAATCATGGCAAACGCGGTCGAGGTTGAAGGCAAGGTGGTCGAGGTGCTGCCCGCGACGATGTTTCGGGTGCAGTTGCCCAACGGCAATGTCGTCCTCGCGCACCTCTCTGGCCGCATGCGCAAGCACTTCATCAAGATCATGAGCGGGGACAGCGTCAGCGTGGAGATGACGCCCTACGATCTCACCAAGGCCCGGATCACCTACCGCCATCCGCCCAAGCGCGCCGCCAATGCGCCGCCCCCGCCCCCGCCCGGTCACCGGCATCGCCGCAGGTAAATAGCGGTTGTTCAGGCGGTCGCCCGCGTCGTCAAACCCCGACGTGGGTGCACGCGTTGTTCCGCAAGTTTTAGGCGCTGCCCCAAAACGGCCAGGCCTTCGCCCTGGATGGAAGCCCGCACGCGAAAAACCGTGCAAGGGGTCAAACCTGGTCTGGTATTGTCGTAACCATATAACATCCAATGTTTTACGGTATATCAGATCCCTATAGCGACACACAAAAGCCATATATTTTCATTGACGACCACAACCTATAGTGGTATCTTTCTCCAGAACAACAACCGGCGGTAGTTTTCCCAAGACTGTTGACAGGGTTGTCGGCAGGCTTGTCACCAGGGGGTGGCGGCGGGAAGGTGAACACGGAGAAGGACTTGTAGAAGAGGGGAGCGGCGAAGCATGAGTAATTCACAGGTGGGAGCGGTTATGGGGACTTCGGAGGATGTGACGGTGGCAAACAGCAAAGCGGGTGGGGGAGGCATGCGGTTTGAGCATGTGTTCAGCCGACCTGGGGTGCATCCGTTTGACGAGATCGAGTGGGATCTGCGGACCGCGTCCATCAGCGACGACGCGGGGAAGTCGATTTTCAAGCAAGAGAACGTCGAGGTGCCCAAGTCGTGGAGCGATCTGGCGACAAAGATCGCGGTGTCAAAGTACTTCTACGGGGACATCGCGAAGGGGACCGATCCTGGCCATGGGGGACGGGAGACCTCGGTGAAGCAACTGGTGCACCGGGTGACGCGCACGATCACCGACTGGGGGTTGAGGGACGGGTATTTTGCGAGCGAGAGCGACGCGGAGGTTTTCTACGGGGAACTGACGTGGCTGTGCGTGAACCAGCACGGCGCGTTCAATAGCCCCGTGTGGTTCAATCTCGGGCTCTGGCACCAGTACGGGATCGGCAGGAACAGCGGGCAGGGGAATTTCTTCTTCAACCGCCAGACGGGGCAGGCCGAGCGCGCCAAGACGCAATACGAGTACCCGCAGTGCAGCGCGTGCTTCATCCAATCCGTCGATGACAACATGGAGTCGATCATGGAGCTGGCCCGGAGCGAGGCCATGCTGTTCAAGTTCGGCTCCGGCAGCGGCACCGACCTGACGCCGATCCGGTCGACGCGCGAGAAACTCAGCGGCGGCGGCATGCCCAGTGGCCCGCTGTCGTTCCTGAAGGTCTACGACCAGGTGGCCAACGTCGTGAAGTCCGGGGGCAAGACGCGCCGTGCGGCGAAGATGAACACCCTGAAGGTCTGGCACCCGGACATCGAGGAGTTCATCGACGCGAAGCAGAAGGAGGAGCGCAAGGCCTGGGCCCTGATCGAGGAGGGCTATTCCGCCGATTTCAATGGCGAGGCCTACGGCTCGATCATGTACCAGAACGAGAACCTCTCGGTCCGCGCGACCGACGAGTTCATGGAGGCCGCGGTCTCGGGGCGCGATTTCTGGACGAGGTACATCGTCAGCGGCGAGCCCTGCGAGAAGAAGGACGCGCGCGTGCTGCTGCGCAAGATTGCCGAGGGGACCTTCGTCTGCGGCGACCCGGGCATGCAGTTCGATGACACGATCGACCGGTGGCACACGTGCAAGGGGACCGACCGCCAGCACTCGACCAACCCGTGCTCCGAGTACCTGTTCCTCAATGACACGGCCTGCAACCTCGCCTCGCTGAACCTGATGAAGTTCAAGCGGGCGGATGGCGCCTTCGACGTCCGCCGGTTCAAGGCGGCGGTGAGGACCTTCATCACTGCCCAGGAGATCCTGGTCGATAACGCCTCCTATCCGACGGCGTCGATCACGGTCAACTCGCACATCTTCCGCACGCTCGGGCTGGGCTACGCCAATCTCGGCGCGCTGCTCATGAGCTACGGGCTGGGCTACGACACCGACGAGGGCCGGGCGATGGCCGGGGCGATCACCGCCATCATGACCGGGCACGCCTACGAGGTGAGCGCCGAGATCGCCGCCGCCGAGGGGCCGTTCCCGGGATACCGCGACGCCAGGGCGCACGGCACCCCCAACCCGCGCAAGCCCGACAACGTCGATTCCATGCGCGAGGTCATCCGCCTGCACCGCGATCACGTGGATCGCATCCACCCGGCGTGCCCCGGCTACCTGCGCGAGGCCGCCCGCGAATGCTGGGGCGCGGCGCTCGAAAAGGGCGATGCCCACGGCTACCGGAATGCCCAGGTCACGGTGCTGGCGCCCACCGGCACCATCGGGTTCCTGATGGATTGCGACACCACCGGCATCGAGCCCGAGATCGCCCTCGTCAAGTACAAGAACCTCGCCGGCGGCGGCCAGCTCACGATCATTAATCGGACCGTGCCCGTCGCCCTGAGGTCGCTCGGATATGACGACGCCGCGATCGCCGCGATCACGGCACACCTGGAGAATCACGGCACCATCGAGGATGTCGAGACCGATGGGGCGATCGCCCGCAGCGGGCTGAAGCCAGAGCACCTGCCGGTTTTCGACTGCGCCTTCCGAGCCGCGCAGGGCAAGCGCTCGCTGCATTATCGGGGCCATATCCTCATGATGGCGGCGGCCCAGCCGTTCCTCTCGGGCGCGATCTCCAAGACCGTCAATCTCCCCACCGACGTGTCCGTCGAGGACATCATGAACACCTACATCGAGGGCTGGCGCCTCGGCCTCAAGGCCATCGCCATCTACCGCGATGGCTCCAAGCGCTCGGCGCCGATCAACACCAGCAAATCCACGGGCGGGAAGGCCGAGGTGCCCGCGCCCCCGCCGCCGGCCGGGCCGGTCCGCAGGCGGATGGCGGACACGCGGCACTCGGTCACGCACAAGTTCGACATCGCGGGCCACGAGGGGTACCTCACCGTCGGCGAGTTTGAGGACGGGGCGCCGGGCGAGCTGTTCGTCACGATGGCCAAGGAAGGTTCGACCATCGGCGGCCTCATGGACACCGTCGGCACGCTGGTCTCGCTGTCCCTCCAGTACGGGGTGCCCCTCGAGGCGATGGTCAAGAAGTTCGCCTACCAGCGTTTCGAGCCGAGCGGCTTCACGCGGAACCCGGACATCCCGATGGCCAAGTCCATCGTGGATTACATCTTCCGCTGGTTGGGCAATCGATATGTCCCGGGCTATCGCGAGGCGCATTCGCCCAAGTACAACCAGCCCGAATTGCCGATGCCCGAGATCCACGAGCAGGAGCGCAAGGCCGTCAACAGGGCCGTGCCCGATCTGCCGCGAACGGGCGATCCGGAGAATGCCGCCAAGGTCATGGCCCGCGGCCAGATCGAGGATCCCGCCGACGGCCTGGTCGTCCGCTACCGGGATGGCATGACCTGCCCGGTCTGCGGCAGCTCCGACATCCGTCACACCGGCGCCTGCGCCACCTGCAATAATTGCGCGACGTCGCTGGGCTGTTCTTGAGAAGGGGCCGCGCCCGGCAAGAAACGCCGGGCCAAATTCGCGGGAGGGGGGCGTCGTGCCCCCCGCCCGGGGTTGAACGGCGCAGACAACGGGCCGATGTTATTCGGGCATCCGGCATGAGCGCTCGCCACGGGTTTCTGGTGCTGCTGGCCTGCGGGGCCCCGCTTGCGCGCGGGGCCGGGCCATCGGCCGCGAACGCCCCCGACATCGATTACATGATCGTGGTCACGGGCGGCGAGCTGCTCGCGGGGGAATATCCCGACGGCCATACCCACTTCTTGGCCCGGACCCTCCGGCCCATGGGCTTGCACTGCGTCGGTTCGATGACGGTCGACGACCGGGCCCCGGACATCGAGGCCGCGCTGCGATTTGCGACCGCCAGGGCGCCGCTGGTGATCTTGACGGGTGGGCTCGGTCCCACGGACAACGACATCACGCGCGAGACGCTGGAGGCGTTCACGGGGGTCGCGTTGCGCGAGAGCGAAGAGGTCGTGGCGGCCATGGAGCGCCGATTCAACACCCCGCGCGACCAGATCCGCGCCAATCTCCGCAAGCAGGCGAGGGTCCCGACCCGCGGCACCTACCTCAAGAACGCGAATGGCACGGCCGTGGGACTGGTTTTTGAGGTGGGAGAGAAGGTGGTCGCGGCCCTGCCCGGTCCGCCGCGCGAGCTGGAGCCGATGGTCCGCGATGAGCTGGTGCCGTACCTCAGCCGCAGGTTCGGGGCGCATCCCCCGGGGTGCTCGCTGACGGTGAGGTTCGTCGGCCTGGGCCAATCCGCGATCGACCAGGTCCTCGACGATCACGTCCCTCTTCCGCCCGGCCTGATCCTGGGTTCGCGCTTCGAGGGATCGCGGGTTGACTTTACCTTCGCCATGCCGCACGACACGGAGGAGGAGAGGGCCAAATTGGAAACCCTGAAATCGCAGATAGCGAGGCATCTTGGGGAGAGCATCTATGCCTTTGGGGACGAGACGCTCGAGGGCGTGGTGTTGGCGGCGATGGCCGAGCGGGGCATGAGCCTGGCGATCGTCGAGGTGGGGAGTGGTGGCGCCCTGGCGGCCGCCCTGAATGGGATCCCGCGCGCCAGTGGCGTGATCGCCGGGGCCTTCTCGGCCCCGGATGCGCGACGGATGCGCGCGCTGTTGCGCGT
>JADLBR010000452.1 GCA_020847615.1 Verrucomicrobiia bacterium | reverse complement strand
CGCCCCAGGGGGCAATCAGGGGCAGCGCCACCCACAGACCTTTCATTCTCATGTGCAAGAGAACCCTTACGGACTCGGCCCTGGTTCGTCGAGACCGCAGTGCCGCACCGAGGTCCTCACTTGCGAGGACAGCCCTCAGTCCACCGGCCCACGACGTGACCGGGTCCGGCGCGCCCGACATCGCGGCGCCTCCCCGTACCCCTTTCACGCCGCCGGAGGAGATTTCCCTTGGGCCGACATCCCTGAAGCGTAATGTCCTTGCCCATGCGGCTCGCAGTTCTTTGCCTCCCTTTCCTGCAAGGCATCCCGGCGCACGCGTCCCCGGCGGCGATCGTTCACGAGTTCGATGGTTCCCGCCTTCCATCCGAGCAGACAATCCCGTGGAGCGACCGCGCCACGCAGGCCACCTCGGTCTCGGTCCAGGATGGCGCCCTCCACATCATCGACAACGGCACCCGAAGCGGCCAACTGCGATTTCTCTCCTACCCCTGGTCGGCCGACCCGAATGGCGAGGCGCGGGTCGAGGCCGAGGTCCGTGTCTTGCGATGCAGCGGCGACGCGGGGGTTGTCGTGCTCGCCGCCAATGGTGACCGCGAGGCCGCCCTGACCCTCTTTCCAGACCGTGTCTCCTTGCACCGCCTTGGGGTCGCCGCGCCCGTCCGCCTCGACGACGCGTTCCACCACGTGGCGATGGCGCTCCGCGGCAGCAACCTCGTGGTCAGCGTCGACGGGAAAACCATACTCGACCTCGCCGGGACATGGAACTGGCCTGCCCACGAGGGGCGCAATCTCGTCGGCTTCGGCAGCATCAGCAGCGCCGCCACGGGCGAGGCGCTTTGGAGATCGGTTCGCGCCGTGGCCTCATATCCCGACGTGAGGCCTCACCCTGGCCTCGAGCACCACATCGTGTATCGGCAGCCTGGCGTGTACGCGTGCTTCCCGTCGCTCGGAAGGACGCCCGAGGGCTGGCTCGCGACGCGCTTCGGCACCCGATCCCTGAGGAGCCACATCGACCCGACGGGAGGCAGCGCCACCCGCATCTCAAAGGATGGCGGCCGCACATGGGAAGACGCCCCGCCCGGTTTTTCGATTGCGGCATCGGACACTCTCCGAGCCGACGGAAACCACGCGCTCGCCGGTGCCGTCGGTTGGCGCCACGTGCCCGAGTCGCAGAAGGCGGACCTCGAGGCGCGCGGGCTCGACGTTCGCGCCAGCATGAAGGGTCATGTCGCCTACGCAAGCGGCGCGCGCTCTTGCGTCAGGGGACCGGACGCAACGGCCGAAGTCCGGCCTTGGACGCCCATCGAGACACCACCCCACAGGATGATGATGGCGTACAACCAGGCGGCCTACATGAACCTCGGCGCCGGCGTCCGGCTCGTCGCAATCTATGGGGAGACCCCGGACCATCGCCGCGATGCCTATGTGCTCCGTTCCACCGACGATGGCGACTCATGGCGGTGCCACACCATCGCCCACGGGGAACCGGATCTCGGCTTCGGCGAAACCGCCCTCGGCACCAATGCCGCCGGGCATGTGATCGCCCTCATGCGCACCGCCGAAACCCCGAGAGATCGGGGCTTTCTTTATCAGTCGATATCCGCCGACCAGGGCATCTCGTGGTCCCCACCCACCAACACTGGCATCTGGGGCTATCCAGCCCACATCCTCACCCTGCCCGACGGTCGCCTCGTCGCCACCTACGGCTACCGCCGCGCCCCCATGGGCATCCGCGCCACCCTGAGTCACGACGGCGGCCAATCATGGGACACTCACGCGACCGTCGTCCTGCGCGCGGACGCCCGCGGCAACGGAAGCGATCTCGGCTATCCCCTCACCGCCCTGGTCGACGACGGCGCCCTCCTGACGATGTACTATTTCAACGACGCATCAAACGTCACCCATATCGCCGCCACCCGATGGCAACCGCCCGGTAAGCCCTGACCGGAAAACGCCCATCGCCGCCCGTAGCCGAACGCGTGAGCGTTTGGCCGCCAAAGCCTCAGGCGATCGGCTACATTTTTACCCGCGGCGTCGCCCCGAACCCCCGCCATCGGCCCGACGCTAGGGGCATTGTTCGCGCAAGGCCCCTACTCCACGTTCCATTCGAGGATCCCACCCGAATACTTGTCGCGAAGCTGGACCTCGATGCGCAGTGCAGATGCTTCTGTCGCGGGGAAGCGAACCGTATTCCACGCGTCCTTGGACACCCCAAACTCACCCGTTCCATAAACCGGCACCCATGCTGCGCCCTCTCGCTTCAATAACCTCCATGTGGCAGGCACGCGACACTGGCCCCTGCCCGTGTCATCGAACCAATAGACGGAGACCGCCGAAATCATGGACGGCCTCGCAAACTCGTACTGCGCCCACTCCTTGGTTCCCCTGTGATCCCACCAGGTGAATCGCGGGATGTCGTGATCGCACGAGTTCTTGGGCTCGATCCCATCGTTCAGGGCCGCGGTCGCATCGCCGCCATGGCAGTGCGAGGCCGACGCGACGCTCTCG
>JADLBR010000451.1 GCA_020847615.1 Verrucomicrobiia bacterium | reverse complement strand
TAGATGGCGCTGTCGCCCAGTTGCTCTTCGATGCGGAGCAACTGGTTGTACTTCGCCATCCGGTCCGAGCGCGAAAACGAGCCCGTCTTGATCTGGCCGGCGTTGGTCGCGACCGCGATGTCCGCGATGGTCGCGTCCTCGGTCTCGCCCGAGCGATGGCTGATGACGGCCGTGTACTTGTGCCGCTTCGCCAGCTCGATCGCGTCCAGGGTCTCGGTCAGCGTCCCGATCTGGTTGACCTTGACCAGGATCGAATTTCCAACGCCCTCTTTGATCCCGCGGCGCAGGAACTCGACATTGGTCACGAACAGGTCATCGCCCACGAGCTGGGTGTCCTTGCCCATCGCGTCGGTCAGCTTCTTCCAGTTCGCCCAGTCGTTCTCCGCGCAGCCGTCCTCGATGCTGATGATCGGGAACTTCTTCTGCAGCTTCTGGTAGAAGGCGATGATCTCCTCCCCGCTCAGCTCGCGCTTGTCGGATTTCTTGAAGACGTACTTGCCCTTCTTTTTGTCGTAGAACTCGCTCGATGCCACGTCCAGGGCGAATGCCACGTCATCGCCGATCTTGTAGCCGGCCGCCTCGATCGCCTTGGCGATGACCTCAAGTGCCTCCTCCGTCGAGCTCAGGTTTGGCGCGAAGCCGCCCTCGTCACCCACCGCGGTGCTCAGGCCCTTGTCGTGCAAGACCTTCTTCAACTGGTGGAACACCTGCGCCCCCATGCGAATGCCCTCCGCGAACGTCGGGGCGCCCTTTGGCACGATCATGAACTCCTGGAAGTCGATGGGTGCGTCCGAGTGCGCCCCGCCATTCATGACGTTGGCCAGCGGCACCGGCAGCACCTTTGCGTTCGGCCCGCCGAGATACTTGAACAGCGGCAGGCCCACGCAATCCGCCGCCGCCTTCGCGGTCGCCAGGGAGACGCCGAGGATCGCGTTCGCGCCCAGGCGGCTCTTGTTCTTCGTCCCGTCCAATTCGATCATCGCGCGATCCACCGCGACCTGGTCCAGCCCGTCCGCGCCGATCAGCTTGTCGGCGATCTCGCCATTCACGTTCTCCACGGCCTTCAGCACGCCCTTGCCCAGGTAGCGCGCCTTGTCCTCTTTGTCGCGCAACTCCCAGGCCTCGTGCTCGCCCGTGCTCGCACCGGACGGCACCGCCGCGCGCCCGAGCGCGCCGCCGGCCAACTCGACATCGACCTCCACGGTGGGATTGCCCCGCGAGTCGATGATTTCGCGGGCCCTGATGCTGACGATTTCGCTCATGTGTTGCTCCTGTGTTCCTGTGTTTAAGGATTAAATGCCTCGATGGACTCGATCGTGACCTCGCGCACGCTCCCGGGCGTGTCCCCGGGAATCGCGGCGCGATCGCCGACGACCCTCTGATTCAGCGCCCGCGCGACCGGCGTCAGGTACGATACGATGCCCTTGGCGGGATCGGTGTCCCACGCACCCAGTATCGTGAACGTTTGCCGCCTCTCCCCCTCCCGCACCGTCACGACCGTGCCTATCCCGGCGCGCGAGGGATCGGCGTCCCTGAAATCCGTCCCCGTCGCCAGCAGAAGCTCGCGCTCCAATTCGGCCCGCCGCCGCCCCAGCACCCGCTGCTGCTCCTTGGCGAACTTGAACTCCGCGTTCTCGCTCAGGTCGCCGTAGGACCTCGCCAGGGCGATGTCCTTGGTGTTCGCCGGTATCTTCTTGGAGACCAGCTCGTCCAGCTCCTTCTTCCTCTGCTCGAGACTCGCCCAGGAGACGATCAGCCGCGCGTCGGGCGCCTTGGCCGCATCCGCACGGCCCTCCGAGGCAGAGCGCATGCCATCGCTGACAAGCTTCCCCATCTCCGGAAACGCCTTCACCAGGCGACCCAGCAGTGACCGCCGGTCCATGTCGCTAAACACTGTCGCCAACAGGATCGCCCGCCCGATGTCCCGAACCGCCACGGAGTCCGCGCCCTCCAGCAGGTCCGTCAGCAGCCGCGCGTCCCCCACGACGACGTCATGCAGCCGCGTCGCACGCCTGCCGCCCGTCGAGTCGCGCTCGATCGCCGCAAGGAGCGTGCTGAAAATCCGCGGGCCCACGAGCCCCTTCAGGCCCTCGTCGTCCCTATTCTTCAACAGCCACAGCAATACCTCCGCGGACAGGCTCTGCTCGCGCAGGCCGCGCTGCAGCGCATCGCGAAATCCATCCGGCTGACCGCGCTGCGCGAAGAAATCCCGGATCACCCCCACCAGTCGCGCGGACGCCACCCCCAGAAACGCCGACACCAAATCGCCGACCCTACCGGGATCCACCGCGGCCAACTCCTCCAGCACGCGCGCCTGGGACGTCGAGGGCAGAGAATCCACCACCGTGCCCAGATCAGGTATGGACTCCAGCAGCCTTCGGGTCCGCACGTCCGCCTCGGGCTGCGCCCCGATCGCGGCCGCCAGCTCGTCCCGGACTATCGCGAGTTGCGCGAAATCCGCGTTGAGCGAGTGGCGCGTCTTGCGCAGGGTGTCGCCCGCCCGCGCCAGGACCCTCTCGTAGGCCGAGCGCTTGGCCGACAGTTGCCCCCCGTGCTTCAGCGCCGCCGATATCCAGGCCGCCTGGGCCTTCGCCCCTTTCACGGACTCGAATTCGGCCGGATCCACGCCCTTCTTCGGCGGCGGGCTATCGCGCATCTCGATCGGCGTATTCTTCGACGCGGGAATCGAGAAATGCCCGTCCTGCCGCATCGCCCGCCGCGCGCCCTCCCACCACTTCTTCCAGTCCGCCGCCGCCACGACCTCCGGGCACAGGGCCGACTCGACGTTCGTCG
>JADLBR010000450.1 GCA_020847615.1 Verrucomicrobiia bacterium | reverse complement strand
GTTTGTGATTTCGAAAAATGGTGTTTGGGAGCGCGCGTCTCCATCCCAACCTGTTGCTATCGCGCGGTTTTCCCAGAGCCCGGACACTTCACAGCCCGCAAGGCTGTGAAATGTCCGGGCTAGCGCCGCCCCGCGCGCCGGCGGCGGCGCTGACCTGACACTTCGAACCACGGATAACGGGCTGCCTTCACGGATAGCTGCCCACAAGCAAGATTCTTGTAGCCCGCCGACAGCCTGCCCGCCGTGGCGGGTGAGGAGGCGGACGCGCGCCCGAATCAGCCCAGCCCCGCCGCGCCACCGGCAAAAAACGGGTTGTGCCGTTTCTCGTGCCCCACCGTGGTCCGCGGTCCGTGGCCGGGGCACAGGATCGTCTCGTCGGGTAGCGTGAAGATCGCCTCGCGGTTGGTCCGGAGGGCGTCCCGAAATGACACGAATCCACCCCCCATCGATCCCGCGAATAGCGCGTCCCCCACGACCGCCACCGGACGCTCCAGGCCCGAAATGACGTACGTCGTGCCGCCGGCCGAGTGCCCCGTCGTCGCGCGCGTCGCCACCTCCAGCCCGCCTATCTTGAAACGGTGGTCGCCCGCGAATGTCTCGCACCCATCCAGCGGCTCCGACGCCGAAACGAAAACGTGCGCCCCAGTGCCCTCCCGCAGCCGCGCCAGTTCCGCGACGTGATCGTCGTGCGTGTGCGTCAGCAGGATCAGCGGGACCCGGATCCCACGACCCCCGACGAACTCCAGCATCGGCCCGCCATCCGTCCCCGTGTCAAACGCGATCCCCGCACGGGTCGCCGGATTCCAGACGAGGTACGCATTGACCCGCATCCCGTCGAACGCGCTCGTAAAGGTCTCCACGCCCGCCACATCCGTTCCCTCCGGCGGCGGATACGCTCCCTTCCCCAGCGCCAACAGCGCCGCCCGATCCAGGCCCAGCGGCCCGGCCACCGCACCTAGCCCCGCCTCATCAAAACGGCCCGCTTTCAGACCCGATAGCACCTCCGCGCCCACCCCGGATTTGCGCGCAAGCGCCCTGTCATCCAACCCCAACCCGCGCTGGGCCTTCCCAATAACATCAGAAAACGTGTCCTCGAGCTCCATCTGCACCCACAGTGCCCCCGGCCTTGCCCACGGTCAACCCCCCCACCACACGCTATTGTGGACTGCGCCACATCGGGTATATATTGAATGTTATGGCCGAAGAGCCCGAGACCAGACGACCACCGAAGATCCCCAGGCCGCCCTTGCGCCGGGGCGATGAGGGCCAGCCCCCTGAGGGCAACGGCTTCAACTGGCGCAGCGCCCTGCTGATCTTCTGCGCCTTTTCCATGGTCGCGCTCTTCCTCCTGTATCGCCAGGGGACCACGGGCCCCGCCCAGGAGATCGCGTACCGCCCCGACTTCCTGAGCGCCCTGAAGGACGGCCGCATCAAGAGCGTCCAGGTCGTCATCGACAATGGCACCGGCGAACAGCGCCTGCGCGGCACCATGACCGACGCCGCCGGCGAGCAGCGCCCCTTCTGGGTCCCCGTCAGCCTCGACCTCACGCGCGACCTCGACAAGACCCTCGCCGAGAGCGGCGTCGAAAACGTCCGCATCGAATACAGCAGCAACTGGGTCCTCTCCGGCCTCCTCTCGTTCCTCCCCGTCATCATCATCCTGCTGGTCCTCTTCCTCATGTTCCGGCAGCAGATCAAGATGGCCGGAAAGGGCGCCTTCAGCTTCGGCAAGAGCAAGGGCCGCATGATCACCCGCGACAAGAACCGCGTCCTCTTCAAGGATGTCGCCGGCGTCGACGAGGCCAAAGAGGAGGTCCAGGAGATCGTCGACTTCCTCAAGGACCCGAAGAAGTTCCAGAAACTCGGGGGCCGCATCCCCAAGGGCGTCATGATGGTAGGGCCGCCGGGCACCGGCAAGACCCTCCTTGCCAAGGCCATCGCCGGCGAGGCCGACGTCCCCTTCTTCAGCATCAGCGGTTCCGACTTCGTCGAGATGTTCGTCGGCGTCGGCGCATCGCGCGTCCGCGACATGTTCGAGCAGGGCAAGCGCAACGCCCCCTGCCTCATCTTCATCGACGAGATCGACGCGGTCGGGCGCGCCCGCGGCCACGGCGTCGGCGGCGGCAACGACGAGCGCGAGCAGACCCTCAACGCCCTGCTCGTCGAGATGGACGGCTTCGACACCCAGGAGGGCGTCATCATCATCGCCGCCACCAACCGAAAGGACGTCCTGGACCCCGCCCTGCTCCGCCCCGGTCGCTTCGACCGCGAGGTCCACGTCAACCTCCCCGACGTCAAGGGGCGCGAGGAGATCCTCAAGGTCCACGCCCGCAAGGTCAAACTCGCCGCCGACGCCGATCTCTCCGTGGTCGCGCGCGGCACCCCCGGCTATTCCGGCGCGGATCTCGCCAATGTCATCAACGAGGCCGCCCTCATCGCCGCGCGCC
The DNA here is from genome assembly GCA_020847615.1 of Verrucomicrobiia bacterium. Lineage (GTDB taxonomy): Bacteria > Verrucomicrobiota > Verrucomicrobiia > JADLBR01 > JADLBR01 > JADLBR01. The sequence goes on along the minus strand of JADLBR010000450.1, from coordinate 3,898 downwards.
AGGGCAAGAAAGCCATCGCCCAGCACGACCTCGAGGAGGCCCGGGTCAAGGTCCGCTGGGGCCGCGAGCGCCGCAGCATGGCCATGAGCCAAGAGGAGAAGAAGACGACCGCCTACCACGAGGCGGGCCACGCCCTCGTCAACGTCCTGCTCCCGCACACCGACCCCCTCCACAAGGTCAGCATCATCCCGCGCGGCCCCGCCCTCGGCGTCACCATGATGCTCCCCAACAGCGATCGCTACAACACCCGCAAGAAGGAACTCCTCGACAACCTCGCCGTCACCATGGGCGGCCGCGTCGCCGAGGAGATTTGCCTCGGCGACATCTCCAGCGGCGCCTCCGGCGACATCCGACAGGCCACCTGGTGCGCCCGCAAGATGGTCTGCGAGTGGGGCATGAGCGAATCCCTCGGCATGATCCAGTACGAGGATCGCGAGGACCTCGTCTTCCTCGGCCGCGACATCAGCCGCTCCCGGTGCCACAGCGAGTCCACCCAACAGCAGATCGATCGCGAGGTCCACCGCATCATCAACGATGCCTACGAGCGCGCCAGGGGGATCATCACGACCCACAGGGACAGGCTCGAGACGATCGCCAAGGCGCTGCTCGAGTACGAGACCCTAGACGCCATCCACATCCGCGAGATCATCGACCACGGCCGCCTCCTGACGCCCCCGTCCGCACCAACCTCCAAGCGGGATGCGGAAACCGAGGTCGAGGGCGAGAAGCCCACGCCCGCCTCCAAGGGCAAATCCGATGACCTCAAGATCCCCGACGGGATGGAGCCCGCACCCATCGGCGCCTGATGCCATGCCATGGATCTGCGCCGGACTCTGCCTCGACACCAACCCCCGCCCCCTCGTCATGGGGGTCCTCAACGTCACCCCTGACTCGTTTTCCGACGGCGGCCAGTTCGACGATGCCGACCGCGCCCTCGCCGCCGCCCACGCGATGATCGAGGCCGGCGCCGACATCATCGATGTCGGCGGGGAGTCCAGCCGGCCCGGTTCCGCGCCGGTCCCGGAGACCGAGGAACTCCGCCGCGTCGCCCCCGTCCTCGAGCGCCTCATACCCGCCTGCCCCATCCCGGTCTCCATCGACACCTCCAAACCCGCCGTCGCCCGTCGCGCGCTCCAGATCGGCGCCCGCATCGTCAACGATGTCGGCGCCGCCGAGGACCCCGCCATGATCCAGCTCCTGGCCGAAGTCCCATGCGGCTACGTCCTCATGCACCGCAAGGGATCCCCGGCCACCATGCAGGCCGCCCCAAGTTATCGCGACGTCGTCGCGGAGATTCACGAATTCCTATCCCGTCGCCTGGGTGAACTCGCCAGGGCCGGCATCGACCCGGCCCGCGTCGCCCTCGACCCCGGATTCGGATTCGGCAAAACGTGGGAACACAATCGCCAGATCCTCCTCCACCTCCCGGAACTCGCCACCATGGGCCGGCCCCTCCTGATCGGCCTCTCCCGCAAGTCGTTCGTCGGCCAGATCACCGGCGACCCGCCCCCGCACCGCACCGCCGGTTCCTTGGCCGCGGAGACCCTCGCCATGTGGCTCGGCGCGGGCATCGTCCGCACCCATGACGTGCCCTCCGCGCGACGGGCGGCCGCCGCGGTCGCCGCCATCCAAACGGGCTCGATCCCGCCCATCCCGCCCAAGCCCTCCCACTGAATCCCCACCCCACCATTTTCTGGCGACACCCTCGCCAAGGCGTGCTATGGGTTATACTTTCCAGCAGCCCATGACACCCCGCAACCCAGCACCCTCCAACAACCATTCGCCCGCCCGAATTTTTGGCACCGACGGCGTCCGCGGCACCGCCAACGCGCACCCCATGACCCCCGAGATCGCCCTCAGGCTCGGCCAGGCTGCCGCCCACGTCTTCCGCCGCGACGAGAGCCGCCACCAGATCGTCATCGGCAAGGACACCCGCCTCTCCGGCTACATGATCGAAAACGCGCTGGTCGCCGGAATCACCTCCATGGGCGTCGACGCCCTGCTCATCGGCCCGCTACCCACCCCGGGCGTCGCCTACATCACCCGCTCCCTCCGCGCCGACGCCGGCATCGTCATCACCGCATCGCATAACCAATTTGAGGACAACGGCATAAAGTTCTTCCGGAACGATGGCTTCAAGCTCGATGATGATGTCGAGCGCCGCATCGAAGATCTCATCTCCGGCCGCGAACTCGACCGCTACCATGCCCCCGCCCGCAGCGTGGGGAAGGCTTTCCGCATCGACGATGCCCTCGGGCGCTACGTCGAGTTCGTGAAAAAGTCCTTCCCGGGCGGCGCGGAACTGGAGGGCCTCACGATCGCGGTGGATGCCGCCAATGGGGCCGCCTACAAATCCACGCCCTGCGTGCTCCGCGAACTCGGCGCCAAGATCCACGTCTTCAACAACACGCCGGATGGCCTCAACATCAACCTCGACTGCGGCAGCACCCACCCCGAAGAGATCAGCCGCCGCGTCAAGGACACCGGCGCTGACATCGGCATAGCCCACGACGGCGACGCCGACCGCGTCATCCTCTGCGACGAGACGGGCGATGTCGTCGACGGCGACGAGGTGCTCGCGATCGCCGGCACGGACTGCCTCGCCCGAGGCCAGCTCCGCCAGAATACGCTCGTGGCCACCATCATGAGCAACATGGGCCTCGATGAGTGCATCGGCCAATGGGGCGGACGGGTGGTCAGGACCAGCGTCGGCGACCGGTACGTCATCGAGGAGATGCGCCGCCATAGCTACAACGTCGGCGGCGAACAGTCCGGCCACATCATCTTTGCCGACTACACCACCACGGGCGACGGCATCATCAGCGCGCTGCAGATCCTCCGCACCATGATCGAGTCCGGCAGGCCCCTCGGCGAGCTTCGCCGCGTCATGCACCGGTACCCCCAGAAACAACTGCACCTGAAGGTCCGCGAGCGCAGGCCCCTCGAGGAACTCACCCGCGTCCAGGCCGCGCTGCGCGCGGCCGAGGCCCAGCTTGGCACCACCGGCCGCGTTCTCCTCCGCTATTCGGGCACCGAGCCCAAGATCCGACTCTTGCTCGAGAGCCGGGATGGCGCGGGCCTCGACGCCCTCGCGGACCGTATCGCCTCGGCCATCGGAGACGACCTCGGCAGCTGACCCCCCCCTTCGCACCATGAGCCACTTCGACCGACCCACCACCCCACTCCCGTCCGAGACTGTGCCCCGCACCGTCCTCCTCCCCAACTTTGATAAGCGCGGCGGCGTTTGCGTCGCCATCGCGCAGGACGCCGGCACCGGCCAGATCCTCATGCAGGGATATGCCGACCGGGCCGCCTACCTCGAAACCCTCGCCACGGGTGAGGCCGTCTACTACTCCACCTCCCGCAAAAAGCGCTGGAAGAAGGGCGAGACCTCGGGCCACGTCCAGATCGTCAAGGACGTACTCATCGACTGCGATGGGGACGCCATCGTCTACGTCGTCGAGCAGTGCGGCTCCGGCGCCTGCCACACGAACGCGAAATCCTGCTTCTATCGCGACTTCCAGGGCCGCCCCAGCGAACGGGTCCAAGAGGGCGAGTCCGAAAAACTCGAGACCATCGATACGCCTGTCGCCGGCCGACTCGTTACGGACCCCTGACCCGCCGTCCTCGCACCGCCGCCCGCACGGACCGCCGCGCGCTCGGGCAGGAGAAGGGCGGCCCGAGACCTTCCCTCAAGCGCCTCGGCGCGATCATCCCAGGGCGCTGACCGAGACTCGAAAATCCCCGTAGCCGAACGCGTCAGCGTTTGGCCGCCAAAGCCTCACGGCCTCGGCTACACTTTCGGCGCCGGTGGTCCCCGCCACGCGCCGACGGCGCTAGCCTGCATATTTCACGCGCATGCGCGAAATATGCAGGCTCAAAGGAAAACCGCGCTCTG
>JADLBR010000449.1 GCA_020847615.1 Verrucomicrobiia bacterium | reverse complement strand
TCCAGTTGGCGGTCGGGCTGGCCGGCGCAAGCCACGGCGGGCACCCGGGCGCCGACGTGGGGGCGGGGATCTAGCCTGCATATTTCACGCGCATGCGCGAAATTTGCAGGCTCAAAGGAAAACCGCGTTCTGAAATACGGGTCCCCGATCGGTTTTCGGCACTGGAAACGCGGCCAACAGTTTGTGATTTCGAGAAATGGTGTTTGGGAGCGCGCGTCTCCATCCCAACCTGTTGCTATCGCGCGGTTTTCCCAGAGCCCGGACACTTCACAGCCCGCAAGGCTGTGAAATGTCCGGGCTAGGGCGAAACCCCCTTGCGCGATCACCCTTTCCCGCGCACCCTTGGCATCCATCCGGATGCGACCATGACCAAGACCCTGGACGAGAAACTCGCCGCCATCCACGCCGATCCAAGCGGCTGCAAGGAGTTCATCCTGGCCGACGCGAAGGATGCCGACATGGGATTCGGGATCACCGCGCCCGGCCCGAGCCGCGACGCCTGCCCCCACGGCTTCGATGCCGCCGAGGGCTGCTACAAGACCATCGAGGATTATCGCGCCCAGATCCGCGCCGTCATCCGGCAGGGGCTGGTGGATATCGTATTGCTCTCGGCGTACAACCTGGAGCAACTTGCCATCCGCGAGCGCCTGTTCGACGGGACGCGCATCACGCCCGCCGCGCGCGCCAACGACGCCTCCGACATCTGGGTCGTGCGCGGCAGCAAGTACACGCGCCTCCCCTCGCGGCCCTTCCGCACCGCGACGCTGGACCACATCAAGTACGGGCGCCTCGAGGCGGACCATTCCAAGCCCCTGCTGGGGGCGGACCTCGGCCTCTATTCGATCACCTTCACCAACGACCTCGACTGGGACTACCGCGCGCTGGAGGATTTTCACGAGTTCCGGATCGAGGCCGAGAAGAAGCGATTCCGGTATTTCCTGGAGGTCTTTAACCCCAACGTCGATCCGGGGATGGATCCGAAGAAGATCGGCTCCTTCGTGAACGACAACATCATCCGCTGCCTGGCGGGCGTGACCTCGGCGGGCAGGCCCCTGTTCCTGAAGATCCCCTACAACGGGCCCGGGCCGCTGGAGGAACTCGTCGCGTACGACCCGCACCTCATCGTCGGCATCCTGGGCGGCGGGGCGGGCACGACGATGGACGCCTTCCAGTTGCTCCACGACGCCAAGCGACACGGCGCCCGCGTCGCCCTCTACGGGCGCAAGATCAACCTCTCCGAGCACCCGCTGGCGTTCGTCGAATTCCTCCGCCTCATCGCCGATGGCAAGATCGGCCCCTCGGAGGCCGTCAAGGCCTACCACGAGGTGCTGAAGAAAGAGAAGATCAAGCCCCTCCGCCCCCTGCACGCCGACCTCCAGCTCAGCCAGACCATCAAGAAGTACGGGTGATTCTCGGTTCTTGCCGGGCGCGTTTTCGAATTGTGCGCGGGGGATTGTCCAAACATCCTACGCGGCTATGAAGCAGCTCCTGCCCGCCTCCCTTGCCCTCGTCACGGTCCTTGCCTGCGCCGCGGCCCGCGCCGACGTCGCGCTGCCCCGGATTTTCAGCAGCCACATGGTCCTGCAGCGCGACGTGCCGGTCCCCGTCTGGGGCACGGCCGAGCCGGGGGAGGCGGTGGCGGTGATCGCGGGGGACAGGCCCCCGGTAAAGGCCGTCGCCGGCAAGGACGGCAAGTGGATGGTCAAGTTGACCGCGATGCCGGCGGGCGGACCCATCGCGGTGATCGTGCGCGGCAAGAACGAGATCGTGCTGGACGACGTGATGGTCGGCGAGGTGTGGCTGTGCTCGGGGCAATCGAACATGGAGTGGCCGGTGTCGGCGAGCGCGAGCGCGGAACAGGAGATCGCCTCGGCGGACTGGCCGAAGATCCGGCACTTCAAGGTGGAGAAGAGGCCCGAGGGCTATCCCGTCGGGGACGTGCCGAGCGCCAAGCAGTGGGAGGTCTGCGCCCCGGCGACGGTCGGCGCGTTCACGGCGTGCGGCTACTTCATGGCCCGCGAACTGCACAAGGAGCTGGGCGTGCCCGTGGGGCTGATCAACAGCTCGTGGGGCGGCACCCGGATCGAGCCCTGGACGGCCCCCGCGGGATTCGACGCGGTCGATGAACTCAAGACCCTCGCGGAGCAGGTGCGCCTGGCCGACCCGAGATCGCCCGCGCACAAGGCGAGGCTGGGGGAGTACGCGGGGCAGGTCGAGGCGTGGCTCGCGAGGGCGCGCGAGGCGATCTCGGGCGACAAGCCATCGCCCGCGCTGGCGCCGTATCCCCCGGAACTGAAGCCGATCACGGAGCAGGTGGCCTCCAGCCCGCACCAGCAGCCGACGGCGCTGTACAACGGCATGATCCACGGGCTGATCCCGTTCGCCTTCCGCGGCGCGATCTGGTACCAGGGCGAATCCAACCACCGCGAGGGCATGCTCTACGTCGCCAAGAAGGAGGCGCTCGTCCGTGGCTGGCGCAGGCTCTGGGGGAATGACTTTCCGTTCCTCTACGTGCAGATCGCGCCATTCAAGTACGGCGATGAGCCGCCGCAGTACCTGGCCGAGTTCTGGGAGGCGCAGGCCGCGGCCCTGAAGATCCCGAACACCGGCATGGTCGTGCCCAATGACATCGCCGATTACAACGACATCCACCCGAAGAACAAGCAGGAGGTCGGGCGCCGCCTCGCGCTGCTGGCGCTCAAGAACACGTATGGGCGCGGCGGCCTCGTGGCCGACGGCCCGACGTTCAAGAAATTGACCCTCGAGGGCGACCGGCTGCGCGTCGAGTTCGACAATGTCGGCGGCGGGCTGGTCTCCCGCGATGGCAAGCCGCTGAACTGGTTCCGGGTCATCGGCGAGGACACGGACTTCGAGGACGCCGAGGCGACGATCGAGGGCGGCGCCGTGATCCTGCGGTCGCCGAAAGTCCCGAAGCCGGTCGCCGTGCAGTTCGCGTGGCACAAGGCGGCGGAGCACAACCTCCAGAACAAGGAGGGGTTGCCGGCGCGCCCATTCCGGGCCGGCGATGTCCCGAAGCGCGACTTCCTCGCCCTGCGCATCGCCGAGGCGAAGGACTATACCCTGGCGCTCGAGATGGACCTCAGCAAGCTCGGGCGCAACATCGCCTACGACGCCGACCACCGCCCCCGCATCGCCCGCCCCTTCGACCGCATCGCCTATTTCCTGGAACTCCAGCGAGAGGGCGAGGCCCTGCAGTACCTCTACGTTTCCATGGACGCCTTCACCGATGACCTCGGCAAGATCGGGATCCCGGCGCCCGAGTCAAAGGCCGTCTTCCAGCAGAAGGTCGCCCACGCGAACGTCGAATCGAATGCGGAGGGGATTGTCACGGGCTCGGGACTGGCAGGCTGCAACATCGAGTTCTGGCCGCACAACTACGGCCCCCAGAACAGCGCCAACATCCCGGACGCCAGCGCGCAGCTCTGGGATTTCGGGGACCAGTACGCGCCGCCCGAGGACGGCTACGGCTGCATGCAGGTCCACAACTCCGAGGCCAAGCAGACGCTCTTTGCGATCAACAACTGGAAGTCTGGCGCCGCAGCCGACATCGGCATCGGCAACAGCGCGCCCACCAACGAGCGGACCGGCGCGACCCGCGACTGGACGTTCAACGGCAACGCGGGCGGCTACACCGTCAAGCGGCTCCGGGTGCTGGTCCGGGAGAAGAAGTAGGGGCCGCTACTCCAGCCAGACCGACACCCACAGACGGTGGGGGCTGTCCTTCTTGCCGAGGATCAGCTCGTTGTCCCCGACGTGCAGGTCGGCGTCGGATCGATCGAACTCAGAGCCGAGGGGTGTCCCGTTGAGGATGGTCCCGTGCCGGCTGCCGCGGTCGCGCAGGACGATGACGCCCCCGTGGCGCTCGATCGAGCACTGGTGCGGCGAGACCTGGTAGGGTTCCTTGTCCTGCACCGTGTAGTCGTTCGGAAAAAGGACGCTGAAGTACCCGCCCTGCGTGGCGCGCCCGATGCGGAAGGGGAACTTCGGGACGAGCACGCCGGGCTCGCCGGCCGCGCGCTCGGCGCCGGTCTGGACGCGCACGCGCGGGGTTTTCTCGGAGGCCTGGGGGGTCCGGGGGGCCGGGGCTGTGGCACCGAGTCGCGCCAGTTGCTCGTTCGCGTGCCGGAGCCGCTCGAAGAATGAGGCGAGGTAAGGCAAGAGCCTCTTGGGGTCGGTGAGGATGAGGTGGTTGAAATCGTAGTCGGTGAGCACCTCGACCTCGGTGGCGTCGATGGCCCGCGCGCTGGCCGAGCGCGGGCGATCCTGCATGATGGCCATCTCGCCAAAGATCTCCCCGGGGGAGAGCTCGGCCAGCGGGATCTCGCGGCCGTCCTTTTCCAGGAAAATGAGCACGCGCCCGGTGAGTATGCGGTAGGCGTGGCGCCCCTCCTGGCCCTCGCGAAAGATCAGTTGGCCGGGCTCGAGTCTCTCGTGGTGCATGGGTCCCTCCGGGGTGAGAACACAGGTACTCAATCGCGGCCGAGATGCGGTGTCAAGGCGAGGGGTTCAGCCGAGGGATCAGGTAATCGAGCATCCGCGCCGGGTAGGCGGCGGCGCGGTGCCTCGCGTCCTGGCCGACGGGCTTTCTCGGCAGGGCCTGGATGCGGGCGGCCAGGGGCCGGGCCTTCTCGCCGAGATGATCGATCGCGTTCAGCGCCTCGTTGGAGCGATAGGGATCGGAGCGCGCCATGTCGGCGTGGGCCATGAGCACCTCCATCGCGGGTTCAAGATCGGCGGCTTCGCCGAAGCGCCCGAGGGCCTCGGCGGCGACGATCTGGACGCTGGGCGATTCGTCTTTCAGCAGGGGCCGGAGTTTGTCCGCCGCGCCGCTAGCCGCCCCCTCGCCCCAGATGATGAGGCCCAGCGCGCCCCAGTAGCGGACGACGGGCTCGGGATCGGACAAGAGGACCACCATTTCCGCGAGGCTGGCGCGCGAGCCGTCACTGCCCATCTGTGCGGCTTTGACGATGCGGTCGAAGTCGAGGCCCTTGGGGTCCCGCCCGAGCGCAAACGGGCTGCCAAAGGTGGCGGCGCGGCGGTGCATCTCGGCCTCCGGGACGAAGCCGAGGTCGCGGGTACCGCGCAGGTGCGCATCGAGCGCCGCGCGCAATTTCTCCAGCGCGGCCCTGGCCTCGGGGGCATCCGATCTCACGAGGTTGTTGACCTGGTCGCGGTCGGCGGCCAGGTCGTACAGCTCCTCGGCGGCTTTCGGTTTCCAAAAGGCGGCCTGCTCCGGGGTGAGTTTTCCCTCGTTGGACAACTTCTTCCAGACCTGGGTGGTCTGCGTCTGGAACATGTAGGCGAGGTATTGGCCCTGCGGGATGTGCGGCATGAAGTTCCGGATGTAGAGCCAGCGGCCATCCTCCACGGAACGCGTGAAGTCGAAGCGCTCATCCATGCGGTTACGGAACCCGAAGTTGAAGGCGCGGGCCCCGGTGGCGTGCGGCCCCATGAAGGCCCTGCCGTGCATGTTCGACGGCGTGGGCACGCCCGCGATGCTCAGCACCGTCGGGCCGAAATCCACGAAGCTGACGAGGCGGTCGGTGCTGCCGCCCGTCCGGTATTCGGAGGGCGCCATGGCCTTGAACTTCTCGGGCACGTGGACGATCAGCGGGACGCGCAGGCCCAGCTCGTAGAGCCATCGCTTGCCGCGCGGCATCCCGCAGCCGTTGTCGCCAAAATAGAAGACGATCGTGTCGCCCGCGAGCCCGGCATCCTCGATCTCCTTGAGGAGCCTGGCCGCCTGGGCGTCCATCATCGTGAGGCGGTCGTAGTGCTGGGCCCAGTTGGCGCGGACCTCGGGCGTATCCGGATGAAAGGCGGGAACGCGGGCCTTCGCGGGATCGTGCGTCCTGTCCCTGTCATCGATCTCGTTGCGCAGCTGGCTCTCGTGGGTGATCTCCAGGTTGAAGACCGCGAAGAAGGGCTTGCCCGCGGGACGATTCTTCCAGTGGGCCTTCTTCGAGCTCTCGTCCCAGGTGCCGTCGGGCTTCGAGACGTTATAATCCTCTTTGCTGTTGTTGGTGCAGTAGTACCCGGCCTCGCGGAGGTGTTGCGGGTACAGCTTCATGCCCTCGGGCAGCGGCACCATGCTGCGCATGTGCTGGGCGCCGAGCGTCGCCGGGAACATGCCGGTGATCAGCGCCGTGCGCGCCGGCGCGCACACGGGGGCGTTGGAGCAGGCCCGCGTGTACCGCAGTCCGCGCGCCGCCAGCGCGTCGAGGTTCGGGGTCTTCGCGTAGTCGTCCCCGTAGCAACCGAGCATCGGGCAGTTGTCCTCGCTGGTGATCCAGAGGATGTTGGGTTTGTCGGGGGCGGCCGGGGCGGCGGAGGCCAGGGCCAGGGATGCGAACAGGATCGACCGGGCGCGTGTCATCGC
>JADLBR010000448.1 GCA_020847615.1 Verrucomicrobiia bacterium | reverse complement strand
TACCTCGCCACCAAGGGCAAGCTCAAGGAGTATCAGGTCCACGGCTCGGTCTATCACTGCGTCGGCGCCAAGACGGGCTACCTCCGCCCCACCGGCGAATGGAATTTCGAGGAGATCGAGGTCCGCGGGCAGAATATCCGCGTGACCCTCAACGGCACCACCATCCTCAATACCGACCTGGGCAAATTGGACCGGAGCAAGCTTGATCCCAAGCACGTCCCCAAAGGACTCGACAAGACCAGCGGCCTCATCGGCTTCGCGGGGCACAAGGATCCCGTCGCGTTTCGCAACATCCGCGTCAAGAGGCTCTGACCGCGCCCAAGCCATGAACGCCCCCGACAGGCAACCGTTCGCCCTCGCGGTCCCCTCGCTCATGGGAGCGGCGGGCGGGTTTCTCAACGGCCTCCTCCTGTGGCTTCAGGTTCCGGAGAAGGTCGTGGACTTCAAACCGGAGATTCTCGCGTGCGGGGCACTGCATGGCGCGGTCCTCGCGGCCTGCGGCATCGCGGCGGCCAATATCGCGCTGCGCCACCCGCGGCTTTGCCTGCCTGTCTGGATCGCCGCGGGCTACGTCGCCGGTTGGCTCTCGTGGGTGCCCACGCATTGGCTTGTCGCGGACAACCCCCTCCTCAAGGCGCTCGTGTGGCCCCTCGCGCTCGACAGACCGCTCGAGGCAGCGTGGCGCCCGTTCCAGTACTTCGGGCTGGTGGCGCTGCTGCTCGCCGCCGCCCTGACGCTCGCGCCCACCACCCTCGGGCGCCCCGCGCTAGCGCTCCGCGGCCTCGCCATCGCCGCGGGAGCCGCAGGATCGCTCTGGTTCTGGGGCGTGTTCCAGGACCACGCGCGGCTCGGGTATTTCTCCCTCCTCCACGGCACGATCTGGGGCCTCCTCGTCGGCGCCGGCCTCGCCCGGGGACGAGGCCGGCAGGGATAGCCACCCGTTGAAGGGCTCGCGGGCCCCGGGTGGCGCCCGGCCAGAGTGATCGGGCTGGCATTGCCTGGGACTTCTGTATTGTTCCGGGAAGCAAAACCGGAGGGCATTTGTGATGGAGGATGCAGTGAGGACAATTCCCGCGAGGATGCTGGGCGCCGTGGTGGTGGGATGGCTCGCCTGGGGCGGCGCGTGGGCCCAGGACCCAGGGGCCACGGGCTACGAGACGCCTGGGCCGATCGATGCGGCGCGGTTCATTCCGGCCGCGATGATGCGGGGGCCCCACCATCGGGTCGAGCCCTCGGCGACCCACGATGGGTTCACGATCACCTATACCATCCGATCGGATTACGGGACCTATGAGGTCACCGGGACCGAGATGGCGATGGAGAGGATCGTCGAGATCGGGGCCATCGCGAAGCTCAAGGAGGTCAAGACCGGCGAGGAGTTTGGCAAGGCGCTGGCGAGGACGGGCGGGGACAAGCTGAAGGCGGCGGGATCGACGATCATGAACCCCTTCCGGGCCATCGCGAACGTGCCCAAGGGGGCGAGCCGATTCTTCGGGCGCATGGGCGAAGGCATGAAGGGCGAGCGCAGCCAGTACGAGGGCAAGGCGTACAAGAACATCCTGGGCGAGAGCTCCGCCCGAAAGCGGCTGGCCATGGAGCTCGGCGTCAACCCGTATTCGACCAACGAGCAGCTCCAGAGCGAGATGGAGAGCGTGGCGTGGGTCTATGCGGGCGTCGGGCTCGGCGTGAACCTGGGACTCACCGTGGGGACCTCCGGGATCGCGGGCATCGCCGTGACCGCAACCAGCCTCAACAGCGACATCAAGAAGGTGCTGTCGGAGTCCACCCCGGAGGACCTCCGCATCATCAATCGCAAGAAACTGATCGCGCTCAAAGTCGATGAGGAACTGCGGGAGAAATTCCTGAGGCACCCGTGGTATTCCCCGTGGCACGAGACGTTGATCACCGACGCGCTGGCGACCGTCGGCGTCGACCCCGCGCAGTTCCTGGCGGTCGCGATCGCGGCGGAGGACGAGGCGGACGCGTACTACTTCCAGCGGATCGCCCAGCTCATCGCCTACCACCACCGCACGATTTCGCCGATCGTCGCGATCGCCGCCAACTCGCAGCTCGTCACGACCCTGGATCAGCGGGGCCAGTTCACGATTCCCATCCACCTCGACTACTGCATCTGGACGGCCCGGACCGAAGGGCGCGCCAAGCAGGTGGTGGCGGTCCTGAAGGAGGGGCTATACAAGAGCGCCTCCTTTGAGACGACGGGCCGCGTCTCGCCCAGGCTGGTCAGCGAGATGAAGAACTGCGGCATCGAGGTCCGCGAGGGTTTGCTGGATGTCGCCGGGGCTCCAGAGTCGCCGGCGGCGCGCTGACTCGAAAATTGCCGCAGCGCCTCCCGTAGCCGAACGCGCGAGCGTTTGGGCGGCGATTGCCTGAGGCGCAGGGATGCGTTTTTCACGCCGGCAGCCGGGCGGCCGGGGCACGGGATCGAGTTGGTTGTGCGGAAGCCGCCTGAAGGCGGCACTACGAGCCCAAAGCCGCGGGAACGTTCGTAGTGCTGCCTTCAGGCAGCCCCGGTCCATCCGGAGTGCTGCTGGCAGGGCTGGCTCGAACATACCATCGGCTCGTACATAGCGGCCCGGGGACGGTCCGCACTCCATAGGCCTTCGGCCGAAATCAAACGACATCCTGGGCCATGGTGGCGCCCGGTTTCGCGCGCAGCGCTCTGGAGTGCGGAGAGTCCTCGCACCGCTTTAGGCCGAAGCGGGTGAGGATTTTTCATCCCCCGGCGGTCCGGCGGCTGCCGGATGGGAACTAGCCCGCATATTTCACGCGCATGCTCGAAGTATGCAGGCTCAAATGAGACTTCAGCGCCCGGGAATCTGGGATCGCTCGTATGGCGCACCGGGCGGCCCATGGGCCCCGGGGTCGCCACTCCGGGCTTCTTGAAATCCCGCGGCCTGCTACCCTCCCGGCATGATTGGACGCGCGCTTCCGAAGAGGGTTCGCTGGGGGGCATGGCTCGCCGCGCCCGCCGTGCTGCTGGCGGCATGTTCCGTCAACGAGCGTCGGCTGCACGTGAGCCCGGCTGGCGACGATGGCGCACCGGGCACGCGGGGGGCCCCGTTCCGGACGCTGCACCGCGCCCAGGAGGCCGCGCGCGCCCTGGCCCGCGACATGCGCGGCGACATCATCGTCGAGATCGGCCCCGGCGAATACCGCATGGATCGGCCGCTCGTCTTTACCGAGGCGGATTCCGGGCGCAACGGATTCCGGATCATCTACCGCAGCGCGGCGGGCCCGGGCAAGGCGGTGCTCCTTGGCAGTCAGCCGCTCACCGGGTGGCAGCCCCATCGCGACCGGATATGGAAGGTGGGCCTTCCGCCCAAGACCGTCTTTCACACGCTCTATGAGAACGGGCGCCGGGCACACAAGGCGCGCTTTCCCGACCTCGAGCGCGATCCCCGGTTTCCCGTGGCGCTGGGGAGATACGCGGTCTCGACGGATGGCACCCCGAAGCAGACCGACAAGCCGCAGGACAGAACCCGTGGCCCCGGGTGGCTCGCGTATGGCCCGGAGGACGCGCCGCCCGTCAGCGAGATCTCGAAGATGCGCCTCCACATCTTCCCGGGCGGGAAGTGCGACTGGGTGCGCGAGGTCCATGCCGTCACCGCGATCGATCCGCAAGCGCGGCGCCTGACGTTCGACATCGATCCGATCCACGGGGTCGGGGTCGGCGCCCGCTTCTTTCTCGAGGACGAACTCGGGTTCTTGAATGCTCCCGGCGAGTTCTTCCTGAACGAAAAGGAGCAGGCGCTCTATTACATGCCGGAGGGCGAGGGGCATCCCGACGGGCTGAAGATCACCCGCCCAGCGCTGGGTCGCATGATCGAGTTCCGCGGGAAATCGCGCGACCTGTGCGTCTCGGGCATCGCGCTGGATGGGCTGGCCCTGGCCGAGACCGACAACGCGCCGCCGCAGGCCCTATGGGCGTACGACGGCATGAGAGACGGCGCGATGATCTGGCTCAACAATGCCTCGCGCATCGAGATCCGCGACTGCCATCTGCGCCACGGCGGCCGCAGCGGCATCATGATGATCGGCCACAACGTCGGGAACCGGGTGACCGGGTGCTGGATCGAGCACATGGGGCTAAACGGGGTGAGCCTCTGCAACCGATTTCGGGCGCCGGGCGGCAAGGATCCCACGCCGGACCGGTGCGAGGGCAACGCCATCCACAACACGCGGATCAGCCACGTCGGCGAGCTCCATACCTACGCGGAATGCGTGACGGTGTTCAATGCGAGCAGCAACGAGGTGGCCCATTGCGAGTTGGACAACTCCGTGCGGTACGCGATCACCGTCCGCGGCAACACCGGCGCGCAGTACGGACCGCCGATCACCGTCCCTTATCCGCCCGCGCGCGGGAACCGATTTCATCACATCCGGGTGTCCGGCTGCGGCCAGGACGGCGGGGACATGGGCGCGCTCCACGCGGCAAACCTCAACAACCCCGGCGGCGGCAACGTGAACACCTTCGAGCAGATCATCGTCGCCGACACCGCCACGATCGCCTCGGTGCAGGACATCGCCCCCGACGGGATCTTCCTGGACTGGCCGAAGATGGCGATGGACCAGGTCTTTCGAAACATCGAGATCGTGCGCTCGCAGGGCATGCCCCTGCGGAGCAACGGCCCCGACAACGAGGCCTCGGCTCAGATGGAGAATGTCAGCTGGAAGCCCGGCTTCCGACAGGACCTGATGGATTACGAGAACATCGGCCTCACGAAAGAGTTTCCACCCGAATTCGGCGGGCGACGCCGACCATCGCCCACGCCGCCCGCCCCGGCGCGCCTCCAGGGACGGGCGGATTCGCACGAGCGCGTGACGCTCGCGTGGGATCCTGTTGCGGGAGAGGGTCAGGCGGAGTACGTGGTGTCGCGCGACGGCGTGATCGTGGGACGTTGCTGTGAACCGCGGTGGGTGGACCGGACCGTCCGGGAACTCACCGCGTATCGGTACGGCGTGGCCGCCCGCATCGGCGACTTCTCCCGCTTCGGGCCGGCATCGGAGCACAAGGTGCTCACGCCCGCGGACCGGAACCCGCCCGAGGTCACCGGGGTCCGGGTCTCACCCGATGGGCGGCGCGTGCGCGTGGCGTTCAGCGAGCCCGTGGACGCGGCATCGTCCGCCGAACCCTCCGGCTACCGGTTCGAACCCGCGCTGTCGGTCCGCGGCATCACCCACCGGGGCCTCGCCGCCGTTGAGTTGGATGTCGAGGGAACCGCGCCGGCCGTGGGGCGCACGCTCCGGGTCGTCGGAGTCGCCGACCAGTCGGCGGCGCGTAATCGCCTCACCGACCAGCCGCCCCTTCCGGTGGGACGCTTCGACCTCACGGTGCGCTATCCGCTCGATGCCCCGGCCGGCGGCGATTGGCTGGAGGATGCGTCGGGCGGCGGTGGCTGCGCCCGCCTGTTCGGGGGCGCGAAGGTCGAGGCCGGCGCCGGGCCCGGCGGCGCTTCGGCGCTCGTGCTGGACGGAGCCCAGGGTTTCGCGGAGGGCCCCGACGACCTCAACCTCGGCCCGGGCGACTTCACGTTCTGCGTCTGGATATGGCGCGAGCGGGCGGGCGTGATCGTCTCCAAGGGCAACGGCTTCGGCGCGCCCGACCAGTGGTCCTTCGGCGATGGCAGCCCCGATGCCCCGGGCGGCGTCGCGCTGCGGATCAACAACAAGTACTTCTCGACCGCGGCGCGCGCGGTCAAGGACCGCCGCTGGATCCACCTCGCCTTCGTCCGGCACGGCGCGCAGGGAGCCACCTACGTCGACGGACTGCCCAGCGGTGGCCCGCACGACATGTCCGGCATCGGCCCGCTGGCCAACGACCGCCCCCTGCGCATCGGGCGACGCGAACACCAGCCCAATCCCATGTGGTTCAAAGGTAGGATCGCCGGACTCGCCATCTGGCCCAGGGCACTGAACCCCGAGGAGGTGCGCAAAGAAGCCTCCCCGCCTCATGGCGCCATTTTCGGGGCCGAAAATCGGTTTTAAAGGGATCGAATCTGGCCCTCCCTCCCGCATGAGCCCCTGATGTAACGCAGGAATCCGTGGTCCGACCCTGGAGATCCTGGGCGACCAAACGCTCACGCGTCGGCTGCGGGAAGCGCCGCGGCAATTTCCGAGTCTAGCTACATGTGGGACACGACACTAACCCGCGCGCGGCTATGGCGATCGGAATCCCCAGCCAGCCCCGATCCGCCGCTCGGCCAACGCGAGCCTCTCCGCGAAGTCGCCCGCCTTGAAGGCGGAGGTCCACCTCCGGAGCAGGATCCACCCGCCAAAACGCATGATGTTGTTCTGCCATGCCCGATGCCAGCGATGCCATGCGGCAGGTATGTCCCAGGGCGCGAATACCATCGCGGGGAACGTCAAGACGTTGAGCCCGACCGCAAACATGGTGCGAAAGCGGTAGAAGCGGCCCATGATCCTCCGCAGCGCCATTTGCATGTCCCCTGGGCTGAGCGGCGCATCCGGCATGAACAGCGGAAAATTCCCATCGTAGTACTCCCATCCCACGCAATCCCTGGGGAAAATTCGATTCTGCGCGCCAAGTCGCGCCGTCAGCGCGGTGCCCGGCAGGGGCACTGGCAGCAGTACCTGGATAGTGTCGATCCGGGCTTTCCTGACGAACGACCTGAATCGTCGGATGCGGTCCTGCAACGAAGCGGCGAGGCGCACACCCGCCGGGACGGGGTACCCGAATATGAACATGCCGTGCACGCGGAAGCCGGCCACGTGATAGCCCCGGGTGAGGGCGACCATGTCGGACGGGCGCAGCTTCTTGTTCATGGCATCGAGTTCCTCGGGTATCGGAGACTCGAAACCGACGCACACCGTGTTGATGCCCGCCGAGCGCATGGCCTGCAGCATCTCCGTGTCCTTGGCCCGCTCCAACCGGATCTGCACCGTGATGTCCAACCGGATGCCGATGGCCTTCTGGTAATCCGCCAGCAGGCGGCACAGGCGAAGGGTCTCCGTGCGCCTGTGGCCAAATAGGTCATCGACGAGGAAAAAGCTGCGGGCCCCATACCTCTCGACGGCGGAGGCGACCTGCCCGACGACGCGCTCGACAGAGGCGGGGCGGGGCCTGCCCTTGACCGTGCAGAACTCGCAATCCATCCCGCAACCGCGGATCCACCCCACCGGAAAAAGCCTCACCCTGGCGTAGCGCAAAAGGCCAAAATCCGGCAACGGCAGTCGGTCGAAATCCGTGATGGGCGTCCGGTCGCCGGTCCTGACCAGGGCCCCGTCGCGGAGAAAGGCAATGCCCGCGACGCCCGAGGGATCGCGACCGGCCCGCAGCGACTCGAGCAAATCGCGCAGGCTGTCCTCGCCCTCGCCGATGACAACGAAATCAACGCCCTGCTCGAGTGCCTCGCGGATGTTATCCCCGACAAAGTGTTGCCCTCCCGCGATGGTGGTGATGCCCCTCTCGCGGTAAAAGCGCGCGATCTGGTGGAGCCTCGGGATCGTGCTGCTCAACCCCCCGTAGAGCCCGGCGACGTCCGCGCGCCGGATGGTCTGCAGCGTCCCGTGGTCGGGCATGCCCGCGACATCCCTGGGACCGAGCCGCCAATAGTTGTTCTCATCGATCACCTCGACATCCCATCCCTCAAGATGGCTGACGACGGTTGCGACGCTCACGGGCCCCAGGGCCGTGGTGTGCCGGGCGATTCTCGAATAGATGTTGAACGCCGGATAGGCCGGTATGATCATGCGGAATCGCACGCGCCCCGCTCCCGGCAATCGCATTCCCTGCACGGCGTCGCCCACTTCCAAAGGCGGGGCGCCTCATGCGGCCTCCGCCCGTCGCCCCGCCTAAACCAACCTACCATTGGAGCAATCCGCGGTCACCCACTCTTTTTCTTGGATCGCGCAACGGCCTCCACCGCATCCACTAAGGACAGCCGGGAAACCCCGGAGGGCGACCGGACACAGCGAATCAATTTGCATTAAGCCGGATCACCCCCATCTTCACCGACTAGTTAGACATCTCAGGCATCTTCTCGACTCGGTTAATCTTCAGTTGAATTTTCGTTCGGTGACGATTGAGACCCGTAGAGCGGGGACCGTCCAGAACCCTCAGTTCGTCTACGAATCGAAAGCAGCAAGAAACATGAGTACGAAAATATACGTGGGCAACCTCGCCTTCTCCGCAACCGAGAACGATCTGCAGGATCTGTTCGCCAAGCACGGGCCGGTGACAGAGGTCGCCATAGTCCAAGACCGGGCAACCGGCCAGCCCAGGGGCTTCGGATTTGTCACGATGGGCACGTCGGACGGGGCCAAGATCGCGATAGCGGCGCTCAACGGAACCGAGTTTCAGGGCCGAGCCCTGACCGTCAACGAGGCGCGCCCCCGCGAGGAACGCTCGGGCGCCGGATCCTTCAACGGTGGACGCGGCGATCGCCGCTACTGAGTTAATCCCGACGCGGCGGCGGCGCGGCCCACGGGGCGCCGATCGACATGCGCCGTGCCCGCACTTGCGGGCACGCCAACATAACTGTTGGTGCCGGCCGCATCTTGGGCGATATTATCGCTGGCGATTAGCTGCGTCACGCGAGGCGGCCTCCGGGGCATCGTAATGGGGCATCCATCTAAGATCAACAGGGTCGCCTTTTTAGGGGACTATCTCCCCAGGAAATGCGGCATAGCGACTTTCACCAAGGACCTTCGCTGCGCGGTCGCGGATGCCTTTCCCGAGATGCAATGCCCGGTCGTGCCCGTCACCGATATCGCCGCCGGCTACCCCTATCCCCCGGAGGTGCGCTTCGAGATCCTCGAGCAGGACCTGCCATCCTACGGGCGAGCGGCGGACTTTCTCAACATCACCGGCGTCGACGCGGTCTGCGTCCAGCACGAGTTCGGCATCTTCGGCGGGCCCGCGGGCGGCCATGTTCTGGCGCTGTTGCGCGAGTTGCGCATGCCCATCGTTACCACCTTGCACACGATCCTCCGCGAACCGGGCGCCGATCAGTTGCGCGTGATGCGGGACCTGATCCGCCTCTCCACCCGCCTCGTGGTCATGGGCGAACGCGGGGCCGGCTTTCTCCGCGAGGTCTACCAGGCGCCAGCGGCCAAGATCGACGTCATCCCCCACGGCATCCCCGACATGCCGTTCGCCGACCCGAACTATTTCAAGGACGAGTTCGGCGTGGCGGGCAAACAGGTGCTCCTCACCTTTGGCCTCCTCTCTCCAAACAAGGGCATCGAGTTCGCGCTGCGCGCCATGGTGAAGATCGTGAGGCAGTTCCCCGAGGCGTTCTATATCGTTCTCGGCCAGACGCACCCCAACCTCCTGCGCGAGGAGGGCGAGGCCTATCGCCTGGGCCTGGAGCTGCTCGCCAAGGACCTCGGCGTGCACAGGCACGTCGCTTTCTTCAACCGCTTCGTTGAGCTCGACGAACTCATGAGGTTCATCGGCGCGGCGGACATCTATCTGACCCCCTACCTCACCGAGGCGCAGATCACCTCGGGGACACTCGCGTACGCCTTTGGCGCGGGCAACGCCGTTGTCTCCACCCCCTATTGGCACGCGGCCGAACTGTTGACCGGCGACCGCGGAAGACTCGTTCCATTCCGGGATCCCGGCGCGATCGCTGACGCCGCGGCGGAGTTGCTCCGTGACGAGCCGCTGCGCCACTCCATGAGGAAGAGGGCGTACCAGCTCGGCCGCGAGATGGTCTGGCCGCGCGTGGCGATGCGGTACATGGAGACCTTCGAACGGGCGCGGCGCGACCACAGCTTCATCGGGCGGAAGCTCTCGCCCATCAGGTCGCTCGACGAACGACCCGGGCAGCTCCCCGACCTCAGGCTCGATCACCTCTGCAGGATGACCGATTCGACCGGCATCTTTCAGCACGCGAGCTTCACGGTGCCCAACTTCGCCGAGGGATACTGCACGGATGACAACGCCCGCGCGCTAGTGCTGTCCGTCATGCTGCAGAAGCAGGGCCATGGCTCGCCGCGCCTCGGCGCGCTCGCCGCCACCTACGCCGCGTTCCTCAGCCACGCCTTTGACCGCGGCAGCAGGCGCTTCCGAAATTTCATGAGTTTTGACCGACACTGGCTGGAGGAGGTCGGTTCGGAAGATTGCCACGGCCACGCGCTCTGGGCGCTCGGGCTCTGTGTGGCCCAGTCGGGCCAGGGCGGCTTTCAAATGATGGCGGCCGACCTTTTCGAGCGGGCGCTGCCCCCGGCGAACGAATTCACCTCTCCCCGTGCCTGGGCCTTTGCCCTGATCGGCATCGACGAGTACCTCAGCCGACTTGGCGGGGACCTGCGCGTCAACCAGGCCCGCGACGCATTGACCGACAAGCTGATGCGCTGCTACGCGACGACCGCCGGAGATGGGTGGCGGTGGTTCGAGGAAGTGGTCTCGTATGCCAACGCCAAGCTCCCCCACGCCCTGATACTCAGCGGACGATGCACGAGGAATGCCCACATGCTCGCGACCGGCCTCGACGCGTTGCGCTGGCTCGTCGCGGTCCAGACCTCTCCCGCCGGCTCGTTCCGCCCAATCGGGTCGAACGGCTTCTATCGCCGCGGCGGGGAGCCCGCCCAGTTCGACCAGCAGCCGATCGAGGCCCAGGCCACGGTATCCTGTTGCGTCGAGGCCTACCTCGCGACGGGCGATGTGACCTGGGCCGCCGAGGCGAGGCGCGCCTTCGAGTGGTTTCTCGGCAGAAACGACATAGGCCTCGCGCTACACGACCCCGTCACGGGCGGATGTCGGGACGGCCTCCACGTGGATCGCCTCAGCCAGAACCAGGGAGCCGAATCCACGCTGGCATTCCTGTTGGCGCTCGCCGAGATGCGGGCGCTCCAAAGCAGCATGTCCGGTCTCGCGGGTCCCCAATCCGCGTGATCACCGCGCGACCCGACACGACAGAGAAACGGACCACATGACAAACCCCGAATCCCGATCCGTCCACGCCAAACGCGTCGGGCCAATCCTCGTGCCAGATCGCACCAGGGTGCTCCTGCGCCCGTTCCTCCCGAGGTCCGAGGACATTGCGCGCAGGATTGTCAACCGCGTCATGGCGCTGTCCGACGACGATGTTGCCCTGCTGCACCGTGAGGTCCTCGACGAGTTTGGGGACAGGCACGAGGGCATAGAAGAGTTCCTGTCTGGCCGGTACGAGGCGGTCGCGCACCACCTCGCCGCGGACGCCGATCCCTCGCCAGAGCGACGGGCCCTGATCGGTTCCTATTTCTCTCACGAGTACTCGCCCGAGTCCGCCGCGCTCTTCAACCCATCCATCGTGGCACACCCAGACCAGGGGGGATTGCCCCCGGGCGCACTGCGCTTTATCCTAAGCCTCCGGGCTACGGGCGAGGGACATATCTCTTCCATCATGTTCCGGTCGGGAACCATCAGCGCGCAACACCGAATCGCGCTGAACCCGCCGGCACCCCTCGTCAGCGAGCCAGAGCGCGTGCCCGACTTCGGCTACGAAAAGGCCCTCTTTGCCCGGAAACTGGACGAGGCCGGCGCGCGGAACGACGGGTGCCTGCGCGTCTTGGCGCACCTTCCCGAGGTCTTCACCCTCGAGGAACTTCGGCGCACCCTGGCACCGGATCGGGCGGACTCGGGCCCTCGGGGCCTTATCTCCGAGCACGACGCCCGGGCCGTCCTCCTGCTGGCGGAATCGAACTACGAGGTCAGCTTCTCGCAGGGAAGTCAGCTCTCCCAGCGCGTCCTATTCCCTTCGGCGCCGAGCCAGAGCAACGGGATCGAGGACGCGCGCTTTGTTCGGTTCCTCGAAGACGACGGACGCGCCAGCTACTACGCCACGTACACCGCGTACGACGGCAAGATCACCCTGCCGCAGCTCCTCGAGACAACCGACTTCGTCAATTTCAAGTTTAGCACCCTCAATGGCCCCGCCGTGCAAAACAAGGGAATGGCGCTGTTTCCCCGCAGGATCCGCGGGCGATACGCGATGCTCTCCAGGCAGGACGACGAGAACCTGATGCTCATGCTATCGGACAACGTCCGTTTCTGGCAGGAGCCCATCCCGCTGCTCTCGCCCGCCCGCCCATGGGAGTTCTTCAAGATTGGGAACTGCGGCTCGCCCATCGAGACCCGGGCCGGATGGCTCGTGCTGAGCCACGGGGTGGGGCCAATGAGAAAGTACTGCCTGGGCGCATTCCTCCTCGACCTCGATGACCCCACGCGAGTGCTCGGCAGATTGCGCGAACCGCTCTTGGCGCCCAACGAGGCCGAGCGCGCCGGGTACGTCCCCAACGTGGTTTACACATGCGGCGCCCTGCTCCACGGACAAGAGATGGTCATCCCGTACGCCATGAGCGACTACGCGACCAGCTTCGCCACCGCATCGCTTGACGATCTGATCGCCGCCATGGAATAGCGTGGAAGTCGGGAAGTCGGGGTCGGACCACGGAAGTCGGGGTCGGACCACGGGATTCGTTGTTGCGGGAACGGGTTGCGTCGTTTGGAGAGCGGTTCTTGGCCCTTGGGGGCGATTTTCGGGGTCGAAAAGCGGTTTTAAAGGGGTCGACTGTGGCCCTCTCTGCCGCATACGTCTCTGATGCAGGGCCAAGACCCGTGGTCCGACGGCCTTGCCCCGACGAGCTTTCTGGGGGAACGCGGTTGACGCGGGCGGGGCGTGATACATGCTTCTATCATGAAGACGGCCACCGTTGCAGACCTCCGCAACCGCTTCCGGCGCGTGTCGGCATGGATCGAGAGCGGCGAGCCGGTTGAGATCGTGAAGCGCGGCAAGGCGTTCGCCCGCCTCGTGCCCGCCCCCAAGGCGACCCGCCGCAAGCTCGTGAAGCCTGACATCATGGCGCGCTTGCGCCGGACGTGGGGCGGGCGTGTCTTCACGGCGGCGGAAGTGAAGGCGATGCGCCAGGCGGAGCTTGAAGGCGAGCAAGGATGATCGCGTATCCGGATACGTCCTTCCTTTGCGCCATCTACCGGTTACAGGACAACTCCCCGTTGGCGGCGGCTTTGTTCCAGGCGATGCCTGAACCGCTGGCTGTTTCGTCCCTTCTCCTCTTCGAGTTTCGGCAGTCCGTGCGGTTTCAGACGGCCCTGTACGCCAAGGACCGCCGCAAGGGATACCCTCCCGCCGAAGCGGCCAAGATGCTGGCGGACTTGGGGGCCGACCTTGCCAGCGGCGCGATGGTGATTGTCCCGGCCGAATGGCCCGAGGTTCACAGCATTGCCGAGCGGCTGTCCGCCCAGCACACCCCGCGCGGCGCGCACCGTGCCCTTGACGTGCTGCACGTCGCCACCGCCATGCACCTTGGGGCGCGCGATCTTCTCACCTTCGACGCCAACCAGGCGGCGTTGGCCAAGGCCGAGGGACTCGCGGTGCGGCCATAGCGGAAGTCGGTTGAAGTCGGGGTCGGTTGAAGTCGGGGTCGGACCACGGGGTTCGTTGTTGCGGCAACGGGTTGCGTTGGTGCGAGTGCCGCTCTTGGCCCTTAGGGCCGATTTTCGGGGTCGAAAAGCGGTTCTAAGGGGTCGAATCTGGCCCTCCCTCCCGCATAAGCCCCTGATGTAACGCAGGAATCCGTGGTCCGACCCCGGGGATCCCCGGAGATCTTGCTGCCGGATAAGCCGCGGATGCGGAAAGAAAACCCATGGTCCGACCCCGTGGCCTGTCGAATTCCGCCCTTGTCCATTGGCGGGGCGCCACCGTCGGTCCGTTGACTCTTGGGCAGAAAAGGACTCACGACCACGCCTGACATTTCAGTCCCTGAACCCGTTTGAATTCGGTGGCGTTATCGGTGTGGAGGATGGCGCCTAGGCTGCGGGCGTGTGCGGCGATGAGGATGTCGAGGGGGCCGATGGGGGTGCCTCGCGCTTCGAGGTCGGCGCGGATTTCGCCGTAGGCGCGGGCGGCGGCGGTGTCGAAGGGGCGGACGGGGACGCCGGCGGTGAATGCCTCGATGAGCGCGTGGTGGAAAGCGGGCCGATGGCTCTTGTGGGCGCCGGCCTGGAGTTCGGCGAGGACGATCGAGGAAATGCAGGCACCGGCAATTGGGCGGCGGGATTGGGTCGGGGTGAGCCTTTTCGATGCGGCGCGCAGTAGGGCGACGCACACGCTGGTGTCGAGCATCTGGAGGTCGGCCATGGGTCAATCAAGATTCGGGATCGGGCGCTCGTAGCGCTTGGGGCGCTCGATGTCGGGGAAATCCCCGGCATCGGGGAATCGCGCGCGCAGGTGCCGGACGAGGTCGCCGAAGGTGGCGAGGTCGGGCTTGGGCCGCAGCACGACCTCATCGCCGCGCCTGTCGATGAGGACCTCCGCGCCCTCGAAGCGGAAGGCCTTGGGAAGGCGGACGGCCTGGCTGCCACCGTGCCGGAAGAGTTTTGCCGTGGGCATAGATACACAATATAGCTACTTCCGGCGAACGTCAAGTTCGCTCGGCGTGATTGCGGCCCGGAAAATGGCACGCAAGGTCGCAAGCCCTCCCCATTTGTGCCGCAAGCTCGTGAAACCGGATTTCGCGAAGCGGCGCAAGGCGATCTGGGGAAGCCGGGTGTTCTGCGCCGCCGAAGTGAAGGCCATGCGCGATCTTCTCACCTTCGACGCCAACCAGGCTGCGTTGGCCAAGGCCGAGGGGCTCGCGGTGCGTCCGTAGGTCCCATTCGAAAGGCGTAAGAATGTGGTGTAACACCCACGATCCGAAGCGTTCGCGTGACACCGCAAGCGACTTGAGTTCACTGAGTTATGCGGCGAGAGGGAATCGAACCCTCGCTACCAGCTTGGAAGGCTGGAGTCCTACCATTAAACGACCGCCGCGGGTGTGATTCTCTTATAGCCGGGAATGGCCGGTGCGCCAAGGGGGATTTGGGCGCTTTCGCAGGAGGCAACCGGGGGAACAGAGTGAACACCGGTTGCGCTCGTGGAACGTGGTGCCATTTTCCTCGCACTATGATGAGGCTATTGCGGATGGATTTTGTGCCGGGGTCGGTGGATTTCGGGCTGCTGGTGCTGCGCGCGTGGCTGGGGCTGACGATGCTGCTGAACCACGGGTGGGCGAAGCTGGTGGGTTTTCAGGCGAAGTCGGGGGGTTTTCCTGACCCGCTGGGGATCGGGTCGGCGCCGAGCCTTGCGCTGGCGGTGTTCGCCGAGGTGGTGTGCGCGTCGCTGCTGGTGGTGGGACTGTTCACGCGTTTTGCGGCGTTCAACCTCGCGGTGACGATGGCGGTGGCTTTCGCGCTGGTGCACGACGGGGCGCTGTCGGGGGCGAACAGCGGCGAACTGGCGTTCGTTTACATGGCGGGGTTCGTGGCGCTGTTTCTCGCGGGGGGCGGGAAGCTCTCGCTCGACGGGAGGTCGAGATAATGATTCAACCGCGAATGGACACGAATAGACACGAATTCCCTCGGTTGGCATTCGTGTGAATTCGAGTGCATTCGTGGTTTACCCCCGGGTGTCAGGTTTCTTCCGGGTTGTCGCCAGACCCACCAGCGACGGGGGGGCGTTGGCGAGGCGCGGCCAGCGGGAGCGGGCGAGGCGCCAGGCGGCCTCGAGCAGGGCGATGTTGAGGGCGGCGCAGGCGAGGCCGATCCATACCGAGCCGATGACGTCGGAGGGGTAATGGGCGCCGCAATAGACGCGCGCGACGCCCATGAGCGCGAGCCATCCGGCGACGGGCGCGGACACCGCCGGGTAGAGCCAGGCGGCCGCGGCACCGGTCGAGACGTTGTTGATCATGTGGCCCGAGGGGAATGACTTGCCGCCGGGCTTGTCGTAGACGCTGCGGATCGTGCTGATGTGCGGGGCGCCATCGCGCCAGCCGATCTTGCGGGTGCCCACCAGCGCCTCGTGCGGGCGGGGGCGCTGGACGATCGCCCGGATGCCGCGGTTCACCAATCCGTCGCCGATGGCCAAGTTGAGGGCCGCCACGGCGACCAGGAGTCGGCCCCGGGCGCCCCCGAAAAGGAGCAGTGCCACGGCGCCGATGGCGAGGATAGGCAGGAAGAGCTTCTCGCTGCTGGCTGCAGCGAATAACCAGTCCCACGCGGGGTGCGCGCATCCCTGGTTGACCGCCCGGAATATGCCCTCATCCAAGGCTTGTAATCGGTCGAGCACGCTTTTCTATGGGTAGTCGCATGAAGACCCAACGACAAGCCTTTTGGGCGGCCCTGGCCCTGGCGATGATCGCGCAGGCCGGGCCGCGCCTGAGCGCCGCCCCGGACCCGAATGCCCCGATGCCGCCGGCCGAGATGATCATCGCGCTGCTATGGAAGAACATGGACCTGCAGGCGTTCACGCTCACCGGCCAGATCCGCACGCCCAAGGCCAAGCACCCGATCGCGCTCAAGACCCGTGGGCGCGAGATGATCTACGAGGCCCTCGGTTCGCCGCTCCAGATCCGCGTGCGCCTCGATGCGGCGGGCTCCGAGGTCTACACGCGCGCCAGCGGCGGCCAGGATTGGAAGCGCGTGACCGGCGGCGCGATCAGCGACCCGGTCCTGGGCTCGGATATCACCTACGAGGAACTGGGTCTCCATTTCCTGAGCTGGCCCCGCGTCGAGCCCGTCGGCGTGGACAGCATCAAGACCTTCAAGAGCTACGCGTTCGACGCCTACCCCGAGGGCACAGCCAGCCGGTACGCCAAGGTGCGCTTCTGGATCACGCACGACCACTGCCTCATGATCCGCGCCGACGGCTACAACAAGGATGACCAGATCATCAAGCGCGTCGAGGTCAACGGCGTCGCGCAGATCGACAACGCGTGGACCATCAAGCAGATGATGATATCCACGATGATCCCGGGCCGGGAGCTGTCCAAGTCGCGCACCTACATCGACATCATGGATGGCGCGGCCGGGCTGGAGTGAGGGCGCGTCCGATGCCGGGGACGGGCCGGAACGGGAGGCGCGGGCCATGAAGAAGCACAAGCTCGACCTGCACGTCCACTCGCAGTTCAGCGCCGACTCGATCGCGGATCCCGAGGAGATCATCGCCGCCGCCAAGGAGAAGGGCCTCGAGGGCATCGCGATCACCGATCACAACACCAGCGAGTGCGTGGACTATTATCTGGAGCGGGGCCTCTTGCGTCCCGACGGGCAACCCGTGGACGGATTCCTGATTGTCCCCGGCCAAGAGATCACGACGTCCGAGGGCCACCTCCTGGCACTGGGGGTGCACCTGCCCTACCTGAAGGGCGTTTCGCCCGCCGAGGCCATCGACATCATCCACCGGAAGGGAGGGCTCGCGATCCCTCCGCATCCCTACGACCAGTTCCGGGCCGGGATCCGCGAGAAGGTCCTCGACGGCCTCGAGATCGACGCCATCGAGGTCTTCAATGCGGCCGCCACCCTGCGCCGCTACAATCGCTACGCCTTCGAGTATGCGGTGCGCCGCTCCCTGCCCATGACCGCGGCCAGCGACGCCCACCACCCCAGCGCCGTGGGAACGGCCTTCACCATCCTCGCCACGGACGACTTCTCCGTGGCCGGCGTCTTGGCCGCCATCCGGCGCGGGGGCGAACTCCGCCAGC
>JADLBR010000447.1 GCA_020847615.1 Verrucomicrobiia bacterium | reverse complement strand
CGCGAGCGCATCGGCCCAAGAGGTTTCGCCGGGGGCGAACAGCGGGGCGCGCTGCTCGGCGTCGTCGCGGGGAAGGACGGTGAAGTCCGCGGCGGATGCGCGCAGGAGGGCCGCGGCCTGGAAGTCCATCCAGCCGGTCGGCGAGCAGAGCCGTTCCGGGAGGCAGCCGCTGCGGCGGGCGGGGACCCACTCCCAACCGGCACCGAAGAAGCCGGCGGCGACGAGGGTGTGGCCGTCGTCGGACCAGAGCATGAAGTCGGGCAGTGGGGAACGGCCGCGGACGGCGACCGCCACGGGCATGCCGGCGGTGTAGAACGAGGGGTCGCTCGAGGCGGCGATGAAGATCTCCCGGGACGGGGCGGCGGGGTTTGGGAAATGGAGCCACCATGCCCGCCCCGCGGCGGCGAGGTTGCGTCCGTCGGGGCAGGTGATCTTGCCAGCGTCAAGATGGATCGGGAGTTTCTCGGAAAGGCGCGCCACCGCGGTGTTCTGCTCGGGGCCGCCCAAGAGAAAGAGGTTGGCCTGGCCGAGGTCCTGGTCGCCTATCTCGGAGTCGGTCCTGATGGTCCAGATGGGTGCGCGGCCCGGCTTGGGAGCGGGGCCGAGGGCGGGGGCGGGCATGCGGCTCAATCGTTCGGCCGCGAGGCGGATGGCGGCGGTCATTTCCGGGGTGCCCCGGGTGCCTCGGACGATGAGGATGGGTTCGGCCTCGGCGACGAGTGCGGGGTCGGCGGGCCTGTAGGGACGGCCTCTTGCGGTTGAG
This sequence comes from Verrucomicrobiia bacterium, assembly GCA_020847615.1. Lineage (GTDB taxonomy): Bacteria > Verrucomicrobiota > Verrucomicrobiia > JADLBR01 > JADLBR01 > JADLBR01. The sequence goes on along the minus strand of JADLBR010000447.1, from coordinate 16,376 downwards.
GGTGGGCGGCTGGTGACGCGCAAGAAATCACCGCTCAAGGAGAGGTAGAGGCCTTCGCCGAACGGGGGATCGCCGATGCCCTGCCGCCGTCCGTTGACCGTGATCCGCACGGGGCGCCCGGTGTCCAGGGGCGCGCGGCCCATGTCGATGCGGACGACGGCGGCGTTCCTGGCATCGAGGAAAAGGCCGTTGTCGCGGCTGCAGCGGGCGAGGACTCGCGCGGGTTCGGCGCCGTCGTGCCACTCGAGGACTTCGACCCAGTACGCGGCCCTCGCGATGCCGTCGGGCGCCGCGAACTGGATGCGGTCCTCGGGCGTGGGCGAGCGCTGCGCCCGCTCCCAGTGGATGCCCGGGCCGAACTCCTGCCGCAGACGGGTGTTGTCGCCATCCCGTTCGACGATGTCGTGGGCGACGGCGAAGCCCCCGATGCGGCTCAGGGCCTTGAGGGGAACGCGGCTCAGCCACCAGGGGACGCGCGGGTCCTCTTCGGAGTGCGTCGAGAAGACGGGCACGCGCGATAGATTCTCCATCGGCGCCTCGGGGCCGGGAGATCCCGCGACGCGGAGCGCGCTGAAGCGGTCGGGGAAGCGCGCGGCCAATCGCCACGCGGCGGCCCCGGGCCATCCGTCGCCACTGATATAGATCCTCCGGTCGTCGATGGACCAGTGGGAGGTGACAAAACCGATCGCGTCGAGGATGTCCCGGGTGCCGATGCCCCGGGCGGCCGATCGGATGGCGCGTTGGCCGGGCCAGAGCACGAATGCGTCGCGCCACAGCTCGTCGAACGCAGTGTCGTCGGGTTCGGCCGGATCGGCCGTGATGCGGACGTGCAAGGGGTGACGAAAATTCTGGCGGTAGGCCTCTGGGATGCGGGCCCGGAAGGTCTGGCCCCGGCCGTCGACGCTGGACCTCAACGCCCACGTGATCGGACCCCGCAGGGAGGGCAACGGGTTGGCCTCCGCCTCGCGGATGCGCTCCGCGAGGGACTCGAGCGGAGACGCGTCGCCCGGGGACCCGGCGCGGAGTCCGTCGAGCGCCTCCGCGATGCGCCCCGCGTAGCCCGAGCGGGCGGGATCGGCCAGGATGGCCGAGGCGCGCGCCTCGGTGCGCGCGCGCAGCGCGGCGGGATCCCTGGAGGTCAGGAGCGTGCGCCCGATGACGATGGGTTCGGCGAGCAGCCCGCTGATCTGGAGGCGAAGGCGGTGGAAGCCCTCGGCGGCGGGCAGCGTGGCCTCGGCCGGCTCGCGGAGCGGGGCGGTACCTTGCCACTCGATGGCGCCATCGGGCGACGCGATGCTCCAGTCCGCCGCGATCCCGTCGAAGGCGCCGAGGGTGTCGAAAGGAAAGCGGGTCCGGAGGGTGACGGTCTCCCCGGCCTCGCCCGATTGCTCCGCGACGACGCCGACGAATGCCGTGCCGGTTTTTCTGATGGCGGCCGCGGCGAGGGCGTGGCGGTGGGCCGCCTCGTCGGCCATGCGGACGCGGACGGGCCCGGGGGAGCCGGCGACGACGACCTTCAAGAGGAGACGATTGATGCCGGGCGCCAGCATGGCCTCGAACGCGTGAAAGCGCGACTCGGGCGGGTTTTCGGCGCTGGCGAAGGCGTCCCGCCCGTTGCACCAGGCGCGCAGCGGGAGCGACGTTTCGATGTGGAAGAAGGCCCGCCGCGCCGCGGCGCTCCGGATGCGCGCAGCCAGATAGATGATCCCCTCGGTGCCCGCGGCGTGGAGCGCGAGGTCCACGCCGTCGGCGTCGTCCGCGATCTCCCTGAATGACCATTCTCGCTGGCCCCAGCCGCACCGCGCGCCGGGGACCGGATCGGCTTTCGCCTCGCCGCCCATGGGGGCGAGCAGGTCGATGTCAAAGGCCTCGTTGGCAAGGGCCATCGCCCCGGCCACGGGCCAAGGCCCGCAGATCATCCACTTGGAGATGTGGCCGCCGGCGTCGAAAGCCTGCTCGGGCGGCGGCGGGGGTGCGGCGGGCGGTTCCGGGCGCTTCGCGCAACCGGCGCAAAGCGCGACGGACAGCGCGATGGCGAGCACCACGGTATCGGAAAGCGTAGCCCAGCGGGTCCGGCGGCCGACGGACCGCCGGCTTGGGAAGATGTAGCCCCGCCCGCCACGGAGGGGCCGCGCGGCCCGGGTCCACGGCCTGGCGGCCGTGGCTACATCTGGAGTTTTCGAGCTATCCGAGTTCATCGGGCCCCCGGTTCTCGTGTGCCCGCAAGCAATGCAGGGTGACCATGGCGACCGCGGCGCCGAGGTACGCGAGAGAGAATGCCGGCGAGCACCACACGCCAAACACGTTTTCGATGCCCTGCGGCGTGATGCGGTATGCGTGTATCAGCCCCGTTGCCGCGAGCGCCGCCGATGCGATGGCCCAGGTTGCGGCCTTCAGCAGTTGGCCATCGATGACGAATACGAGCATGGCGGCGAGCAGCATCGAGGTCAGCAGGAAACCCTGGCTGAGGGCGATGGCGCCGTGGATGAAGAGTGCCGAGCCGAACTTTGGCGCGACCGCGGCAAGGTCGGCGCCGGCGGCCCGCAGGGCGGCCTCGACGAGGAAGACGGCCCACGCGGCCAGGGCGGGGATGAGGCCGAGGGCGACCGCGATGGCGTGGCGGCGCGGGACCTCGGCAAAGGCCTGGCCGGTGATGATGAGCCCGATCCACAGCAGGATGCCGATCGCGGCCTCCAGCGGCACGAGGCGCATGACGGCGCCGATGCCGCCGAAGAGGCAGAGCGCGGTGACGACCAGCCCGTTGGCGAGCGAGTAGCCGGAACGCGCGCCCATCGCCTTCCAGCCGGGGTGGCCGATGTAGATGGTGGTGGGGAATGCGCTGCCCAGCAGGGCGGCCACGAGGGTCCCGAGGCCGTTGGCCAGCAGCGATGGGCGGGTCTCGAAACGGTCGCCCGCCGCCTCCGCGCTCTCGAGATTCTGGAGGGAGCCAATGATGTTAAAGAGCCCCATCGGGAATATCACCGACATGTACCGCCAGCCCTTGTCGCTGAAGAGGTACGAGAACAGGTCCCCGGCGCATGGCCGCGGCGGATAGAGCCCTATCGCGGCGCCGCCCGCCGCGTCCGAGCCGCACGCGCCCGTGGCCCAGGCGACCGCGGTGCCCAGCAATACGGCGATCAGTCCGCCCGGAAGACCCAGCGGGAGGCGGAGTCGTCCGGCGTAGGTGAGCAATACGAAAATGGCCGGGACGAGCGCGACGGCCGGCGATGCGAAGATCTGAAATACGAAGCCCATCGCGATGAATGTGATCGCCACGCCGGCGAGGGCCGAGAGCAGCGCGGCCCGCGGGGTGGCCCGGCGCAGCGGCTCGCCGACGAACGCGCCGATGGTCTCCATGATGCCGCTTAGGAAACAGGCGAAGAGGCCGGCCTGCCACGCCAGGCGCGAGTCGCCGGTGTCGCGATAGACGGGACCCATGATGAAGAAGACGAAGGCCACGACCGTCGGCGTGTTGATCCCGAAGGGCAGGGCGGTGACGTCGGAGCGCCCCTCCCGCCTGGCGAGCCGCCGCGCCTGCCAGGTGTAGAAGACGTTGCCGAAGAGGATGGAGATGGCGGCGCCCGGCAGGATCGTCGCGGTGACGAGGTCGGACGGGAACCCGCACACCGTGCCGCAGAGCGCGGCGATGAGCATCAGCTGGACGAGGTTGTCAACGAACAGGCCGAAGAAACCATCGATGTCGCCGCGCGCCCAATAGGGTTCCCTCGCCGCGCCTCCCCGGGCGGGCGCAGATGGGTCCGCGTCCTTGCCGTTCACCGTCCCTCGTCCGCCTGGATCTTGTGGTCCATCGCCAATGCCGGAAGCTGCTCGCAGGGGTGGCCGACGACCTTGGCCGGGACGCCGACCACCGTGCAGTGTGGCGGGACATCGGCCAGGACCACGCTGCCGGCGCCGATCTTGGCGCAGGCGCCGATCTCGACGTTGCCGAGTATCTTCGCGCCCGCGCCGATGAGCACGCCGCGGCGGACCTTCGGGTGGCGGTCGCCGTGTTCCTTGCCGGTGCCGCCGAGGGTGACCTCGTGCAGGATGGACACGTCATCCTCTATGACCGCGGTCTCGCCCGCCACGAAACTGGAAGCGTGGTCCAGCAGGATGCCGCGGCCGATCCGGGCGGCGGGGTGGATATCGACGCCGAAGACCTCCGACACCCGGCTCTGAAAAAACATCGCGAGCGAGCGCCGCCCCTGGCCCCAGTACCAGTGCGCGATCCGGTGCGCCTGGATCGCCTGGAATCCCTTGAAGAACAGCAGCGTCGGGGCGTAGCCCGCGGCGGCCGGGTCGCGGTCGCTGACCGCCCTGATGTCCGCTCGGGCGGAGGCGCCGATCTCGGGGTCCGCGGCCATCGCATCGGCGAAGAGCTCCATGAGGAGCTTGTCGTCGAAGGCGTCGCACTCGAGTTTGCTGGCGAGGTGATATGCCAGCACGCTCTCGAGGGTCCTGTGTCGGAGGATCGTGTTATACAGGAAACTCGACATCGTGGGCTCGGCGCGGGCCATGCGCTCCGTCTCGGCGCGGACGCGCGCCCAAACCGGATCCTCGGTCCCCGGCTGGGTGATGGGCCCCTGATCTGCCTCGGCCATGCGAGCCACGATATACGTTGGACCTTGACCGGGGAAAGGGCAATTGTGGGCTCAGACCGTCCTGGAGAACTGGGCGGAGGTGTTGGGGAGGTGCTCGTCGAACGCCATGCAGATGTTTCGGATGAGGAGGCGTCCGGTGGGTGAGACCCGGATGCGCCCGCCGGAGACGCTGATGAGGCCGTCGGCCTCGAGGGGGCGGAGGGCCTCAAGGCACGGGGCAAAGTGTCTGGCGAAATCGATGCCGAATCGTGAGCCGAGGGCGGGCATGTCGAGGGCGAAGTCGCACATCAGGCGCATGATGACCTCGCGGCGGAGGATGTCCTCGTCGGTCATGCGCAGGCCCCGGCAGGTGGCGAGGTTTCCGGCGCCGACGGCGGCGGCATATTGGCGGGAGTCCTTGTTGTTCTGGGCGTAGGCGCGCCCGACGCTGGAGATGGCGGAGACCCCGAAGGCGAACAGGTCGCACCCGGCGTGGGTGGTGTAGCCCTGGAAGTTGCGGTAGAGGGTGCCCGCGTCCTGGGCGAGGCACATCGGGTCGTCGGGCTTGGCGAAGTGGTCCATGCCGATGAAGCGGTAGCCGGCCGCTGTGAAGTCGGCGATGGCGCGGCGGAGGATGGCGAGCTTCTCCCTCGGGGATGGGAGGGCGGCGGCCTCGATGGCCTTCTGGTGGCGTATCTGCTTGGGCAGATAGGCAAAATTGAAAAGGGCGATGCGGTCGGGATCGAGGCGCAGGATGGCCTCGAGCGTCTTGGCGAAGGTGGCCTCGGTCTGGAATGGGAGCCCGTAGATCAGGTCCACGGAAATGCTGGTGAAGCCCTTGTCCCTGGCGGTCTGGATCGTGTTTCGGGTGAGGTCTTCGGGCTGGATGCGGTTGACGGCCCGCTGGACCCGGGGGTCAAAATCCTGGACGCCCATGGAGAGGCGGTTGAAGCGGCAACGGGCCAGCACGTCAAAGTGTTCGGGGGTGGTCTCGCGGGGGTCGATCTCGATGCCGATCTCGGCTTCGTCTGCGAAGTCGAAGCGCTCTCGGATGGCGGCGAAGAGCGCCTCGAGCTGCGGCGGCGAGAAGAAGGTGGGCGTGCCGCCGCCCCAGTGGAGCTGGGCCACGGGGCGGTCGCGGCGGATGCGCGGCACGACCATGTCCATCTCGCGGATGAGGATCTCCGTGTAGCCGACGGGGCGGGAGCGGTCGCTGGTGAAGGTGACGTTGCAGCCGCAGAAGAAACAGACCGACTCGCAGAAGGGCAGGTGGAAATAGAGCGACAGGGGCGGCGGCTGCGGGGAGGCGTCGGAGGCGCTGACCTCGGCCAGGAGGTCGTCGGCGGTGAAACGGTCGGTGAACAGCGGGGCGGTCGGGTAGCTGGTGTACCTGGGGCCGGGCTGATCGTACTTCAGGATCAGGGCCTCGTCGACGACCGGCACGACAAACTGTCTCACGCTCGCCATTGGCGTATAGTATCGACGAAGGCGCGGGCGCCTTCAACTGGGGTGTCCGGGAAAAGGCCGTGGCCCAGGTTGGCGACGAGGCCGGGGCCGGGGTGACGGGCGAGCATCGCGGCGGTCAATTCGCGGACGCGGTCGGGCGGGGCGTAGAGCGCGCTGGGGTCGAGGTTGCCCTGGATGGCGACGGCGTCGCCGGCGCGGCGGCGGACCTCGTCGAGCGGCACGCGCCAGTCGACGGAGATGGCGTCTGCGCCGGCCTGGGCCATCGACTCGATGTGCTGGGCCGAGCCATTCACGTAGAGGATGACGGGGGCCCCCAGGCCCTTGACCGCGTCGATGGCCCGCGCGATGGCGGGCAGCGCGAAAGACCGGAAGCTCTCTTGGCCCAGCAGGCCGGCCCACGTGTCGAAGATCTGGACGGCGGAGGCGCCGGATTGGATCTGGAAGCGCAGGAATTGGCCGACCGCGTCGGCGATCTTTCCCAGGAGGCGCCGGAAGAGCGGTGGGTCGGCATGCATGGCGCGGCGGGTCCTGGTGAAATCGCGGCTGGTCTCGCCCTCGATCATGTAGGCGGCCAGCGTGAAGGGGGCGCCGGCGAAACCAAGCACCGGGATGCCGCGGGGTTCCAGCGAGCGGCGGACGCGGCGGATGGCGTCGCCCACGAAACGCAGGTCGGAGGCGGGATCTGGAGGGATCAGGGACTCGACGTCCCCCGCGCCGGTGATGCGCCGCGACAGTTTGGGGCCGCCGCGCTCCTCGAAAGTCACCGGGATGCCCATCGCCTCGGGGAGCACCAGGATGTCCGAGAAGATGACCGCGGCATCCACGCCGAGGATATCGATGGGCTGCAGGGTGACCTCGGCCGCGAGGTCCGGCGTGCGGCACATCGTGAGAAAATCGACCTTCGCGCGCACGGCGCGGTATTCGGGCAGGTAGCGTCCGGCCTGGCGCATCATCCAGACCGGGGGGCGCGGCACCGCCTCGCGCCGGCAGGCCTTCAGGAAAAGCGACTGGGCTAGTTCAAGCATGAAACGAAACCCTAGCGGAAGGTGCGCGCGAGACAAGGCGGGGCGACTGGATCAAGGTTGGCGCTCAGATCCCAGGCCCCGCGTGGCGGGGCACCACCGGTGCCGAGAATGTAGCCGAAGCCGTGAGGCTTTGGCGGCCAAACGCTCACGCGTTCGGCTACGGGAGGCGCTGCGGCAATTTTCGACCCAGGCCTTCATCCGTGGCCAGACTGGATCTGAGCCTGGATCCGGTTCCGGTCGCAGAAGTTTTTTAAATGGCGGCGGCGGGCGGACGGGGCAGAGTGAATACCACCCATGTCTCCGGATGAATCAGGCGGTGTCCGCCGTCGGCTCCCCCGACGCGCGCTGGGTTTCTTCCCGACGCCGGTGGTCGAGTTGCGGCGGTTGGCCGCTCGGCTCGGCGGCCCGCGGATACTGATGAAGCGCGACGACCTGACGGGCCTGGCGCTGGGCGGGAACAAGGTGCGCAAGCTGGAGTTGCTGGTGGGCGAGGCGTTGGAACAGGGTTGCGATACGCTCGTGACGGGCGGGGCCATGCAGTCGAACCACTGCCGGCAGACGGCGGCCGCCGCCGCGGCCTGCGGGCTCGGGTGCGATCTGGTGCTGGGCGGCGAGCGCCCCGAGGTGCCGGAGGGGAACCTGCTCTTGGATCTCCTGCTGGGGGCGCGCATCCACTGGACCGGTCCCCTGCGCAAAGGGGAGAAGATCCCCGAGATCGCGGCCCGCCTCCGGGACGAGGGGAAGCGGCCCTACGTGGTGCCCTATGGCGGGACGGGCCCGCTGGGCGCGGCGGCTTTCGTCGATGCGGTGCGCGAAGTGGGCCTGCAGTTGGACCGCATGGGGTGCGCGGTCTCCCACGTCGTCGTGGCGTCGAGTTCGGGTGGCACGCAGGCGGGGCTGATCGTTGGGCGGTCGGCGTGCGGCGCGTCGTTCGACATCGTGGGCATCGGCATCGACAAGGAGGGGGTCGGGGAGGAGCCGCTGCGGGAGCGGGTGCTACGGCTCGCCGGGGAAACCGCCGGGCTCGTCGGGTGCCGCGGCTCTTTTTCGGCGGGCGACGCGATCGTTCGCGAGGAGTTCCTGGGCGCGGGATACGGGATCGTGGGCGATGCGGAGCGCGAGGCCATCCGGGTCGTGGCGGAGACCGAGGGCGTGCTCCTGGACCCGGTGTACACGGGCCGCGCCATGGCGGGCCTCATGGGGATGATCCGGGCGGGCGAGCTCACGCGGGCCGACACCGTTCTCTTCTGGCACACGGGCGGGACGCCGGCGCTGTTCCCGCACGCGCGGGAACTTGCGGGCGCGTGACTTTTCCTTGCATCGCCGGGGCCTGCGCGTAAATCGGCGGGGCTGCTTGGGACGGGCGCGCCCCTCCCGCGACTGGCGATGAAGCTGAACGAAGCACAGAGGGAGGTTGTCGGGTGCCGCGAGCGCAGGGTCGTGGTGCTGGCGGGCGCGGGCTCGGGCAAAACGGCGACCAGCGTGCACTGGGTGGCGGGGCTGGTGAGGTCGGGGGTGCCCAGGAAGTCCATCCTGATGATCACCTTCACCCGGAAGGCCGCCGGCGAGATGCGCTCGCGGGTGGAGGCCCTGCTCAAGGGGCGCCCGCGCGCGGGGGAGGCCGACGCGCTGACCGTGGGCACGTACCATGCGGTGGCCAGCGCGGTGATGCGCGAGGACGCCGCCGGTTTTGGCCTGCGCGACGGGCGCTACACGACCATCGACGATGGCGAGTCGCAGTCGATCTGGCGCTCGGCGCTCCGGGAATGCGGCGTGCAGCCGAAATCGGCGCTGTTTGCCCCGGAGCGCCTCAGGGGCGCGTATTCCTTTGCGCGGAACACGATGGTCCCGGTGCGGGGCTTGCTGGAGCCGATGTTCCCGAAACACGTCGCGCGGCTGGAGCGCGTGATCGCCGCGTACGAGCGGTTGAAGCGCGCGGCCAACGCGGTGGATTACGATGACCTGCTGGTGCTGTGGGAGCGGCGCCTCCGGGAGGATGCCGCGTTCGCGCGCGCGCAGCGGGAGCGCTGGCGATATGTCCTGGTGGACGAGATGCAGGACAACAATCGCCTCAATGCCGCGATCCTCGAGGCGCTCGCCCCGGAGCACCTCATGGTGGTCGGTGACGTCAACCAGTCCATCTACGCGTTCCGGGGCTCCGACGCGAAACTGATCACGGAGTTTTCCGCGAGGTGTCCGGCGACGCGCGTGCTGCGGCTGGAGGACAACTATCGAAGCGGGCAGGCGATACTGGATCTGGCGAATGCGGTCGTCGCGCGCACGGAGGCGGCGCTTTCCCTGCGCAGCGCGAACGGGACCCGCGCGAGCGTGCGGTGCCTGGTGTTCCACGACCCGGACCACGAGGCCCTCGGGGTGATCGACTGGGTGCAGCGCCTCGTGGCCGAGGGTCGCAAGCCCTGCGATTGCGCGGTGCTGACGCGGTCGTCCAAGCTCTTGACCGCGCTGGAGATCGCGCTGGGGCGGTACCGGATCGCGTATCGCAAGTACGGCGGGCTCACGCTGGCGGATGCGTCCGAGGTGAAGGACTTCCTGGCATTCCTCCGGCTGGCGCAGAATCCGCGCGACCGGCTCGCGCTGCTGCGGTGCCTGACCCAGTTCCCGGGGATCGGGGAGGGCACGGCGGCGAAGGCGATCGATGCGCACGACGGGCGCCTCGATGGGAACCATTGGCCCGCGCAGGCCGAGGCGCTGCCGATGTGGGTGCGGCGGGTGCGCGAGACCCGCGAGCTCGCGGGCAAGGGCAGGTATCTGGCCGAGCACATCAAGCCGCTGATCGAGACCAACTACCCCAAGGATTCTGGCGAGCGCATGGCGACCATCGGCGCGCTCGTCAATTCGATGGCGGCGGCGGAGGGCACGCTGACCGAGTTCCTCGATAGCTTCGCGCTAGATCGGACGACGACGCAGGAGCACCCGGAGCAGGCGATCACGCTGTCCACGATCCACTCCGCGAAGGGACTGGAGTGGGACTGCGTCTGGCTGCTGGGAGCAGGATCCAAGCAATTGCCGCATCCCAGGACGGAGGAGATGAGCAGCATGCCGGAGGAGCGCCGGCTCTGCTACGTGGCCGTCACCCGTCCCCGGCACGATCTGGTGGTCTCGTATCCGGGGCTGACCTGGCAGAAGAAGCCGCAGCGGGGTTGCCCATTCCTGCCCGAGGAGACGCACTGGGAGTACGCGGGGCCGCTCAGCCCGAAGATGCCGGCGAGGGCCTGACTCAAGCATTGCGCATCGCATCCCGTAGCCGAACGCAATTCCTGTAGCCGAACGCGTAAGCGTTTGGCCGCCAAGGCCTCACGGCCTCGGCTACATTTTCGGCCCCGGTGGTGCCCCGCGCGCGGGCCGGCCGATCCCGGCGGTGGCCCGATTTGAAGGGTGGGAGGACTTGACACGGATCTGCGGGGCCCGCGGTTTGACACGCGGGGCGCCCCGGCGCATCGTGGGGCCGTGGGCGCTTCGATCCGGCGAGTGGCGGTGGTGGTGACGCTGGCGGGGCTCGCGTGGGCCAGCGGGGCCCTCGCGCGCGAGATCACGGGCCAGAAGGAAGAGGCGTCGCCCGACGACGGTCCGGCGATGCCGAGGATCGGACTGGCGTTTCCTGTCGAGGTCCGCGAGGGGAAGGCCGTCCTGAGCGCGGCGATCCTGGTCAATGGCAACACGGTCCTGCCGGGGGGGACCGTCCTATACACCCTGTACCGTTTGCCCGACCAGGATGACGAGGACATGCGCGAGGCGCGCAAGAAGGTGGATCGCAAGCAGGCGTATGGCCGGTCCGATGGCGTGGCGAACGTCGAGCGGCGATCGGCCGCCGTAATCGCCCTGGAGGAGCGGGCATTTAAGACGAAGTGGAATTCCGATCTCCCGTTCCGCGCCATGCTCAACCTGCACGGCGGGCGCGATCTGTTCCTCGTTGCCGCCGGGGCCGAGGGAGTGCCCGTGATCCATCCCATGGATTGGCCCGAGGGATTGCTGCTATGGGATCGGGGGCAGGGCCCCGAGGTGGCCTGGGTCTTGGATGGCAGCGGGGGTCAGCGCGCGGGATTCCAGCGGGGCGACCGGATCGTCGCCATGGGAGGGAAACCCGTCGCGGCGCTGGCCGATTTCCAGCGCGAGTACGCCGCGTCGCGCACGAGCCGCCTGAGCGAGCGCGGCCTTCCGGTCGAGGTGGAATTGGCGGGGGGGGGCGGCAGGGCGACCCGCGAGCTGCGCGCCCCGGCCAGCCTGATGGGGAGCTTCTTGGAAATGCCGATGGAATAGGCGGCTCGCGGCCACGGATTTTCTTCTCTGGCGAGGCCCCGGCCCTCAACGCGTGGGGTTTTCGGGATCCGGCGCACGGGAACCCTCGGCATCGCGCGCCCGGGCATCCCTTGGGGCCACTGCGGGTTTGACAGGGTGAGCGTCGCAGACTAGGAAGATTAGAAAGATAGAAATCTCGAAAACGGCTCTTTATGGTATCGGGCGCGAAAGTCGCTGAGGTAAACGGATTTTCAGGGGGCAACGGCAGCGTGGGTTCCGGTGCCAACGGGGCGCTGTTGGAGGGATTGTACGCGGCGTGGCGCCGCGATCCGGTCTCGGTGGATGCGACGTGGCGCGCGTTCTTCGAGGGTTTTGAGCTGGGGTGCCAGCAGCCGCCCCCGGAGAGGGGCGCGGCGGTCGTGGCGGGGGCGCCGGACCCCGCGATGCTGCGGAAACAGGGCTCCATCTTTATCCTGCTTTTCAGCTATCGGATGCTGGGGCACTACATCGCGAACCTCGACCCCCTCGGGTTCAACAAGACCGAGGTGCCCGAGCTGGAGCTGAAGAACTTTGGTTTTGGGGAGTCCGATCTCGACGCGGTTTTCGAGTCGCTCACGCTCGCGGGCGGGGGGCCGAGGAGCCTGCGGGAGATCCTCGCGATACTGAAGGACACGTACTGCGACACGCTGGGCGTCGAGTACATGCACATCCAGGATTTCACGTCGCGGTACTGGCTGCGCGAGCGCATGGAGTCCTGCCGCAATCGTCCGGATTTTGCGGCGGACAAGAAGAAGCGCGTGCTCTTCCACTTGCTGGAGGCCGAGCTGTTCGAGAATTTTCTGCACACCCGCTACGTGGGCAAGAAGCGGTTCTCGCTGGAGGGCGGGGAGATCTTGATTCCCGCGCTGGATTCGGTGCTGGAGGCGTGCCCGAGGTTCGGGATCCGGCAGGTGGTCATGGGCATGGCGCACCGCGGGCGGCTGAATGTCTTGACCAACATCCTGGGCAAGGACCTCTGCACCGTCTTCGCGGAGTTCCACGACAAGTACGTTTCGGCCATCGCCCGCGGCGACGGCGACGTAAAGTATCACCAGGGCTACGAGGCCGTGTGCCCGACCTCCTCGGGCGAGAGCGTGGGGGTGAGCCTGGCGCCGAACCCGAGCCACCTCGAGGCCGTCGATCCCGTCGTCGAGGGCAAGGCCCGCGCGTGGCAGCGCCGGCTGGGCGACATGGACGCGCGCTCCAGCGTCCTGCCGGTGCTCGTGCACGGCGATGCGGCGTTCATCGGCCAGGGCGTCGTGGCCGAGACCTTCAACCTCTCCCAGGTGGACGGCTACCGGACGGGCGGGACACTGCACATCATCGTCAACAACCAGATCGGCTTCACGACGCTGCCGCAGGACGGGCGATCGACGCCGCACTGCACGGCGATCGCGCAGATGCTCGGCATCCCGATCTTCCACGTGAACTGCGACGACCCGCTCAAGGCGGTGTACGCGATCGAGCTGGCGCTGGAGTTCAGGCAGAAGTTCCACCGCGACGTGGTCGTCGACCTGGTGTGCTATCGGCGGCTGGGGCACAACGAGGGCGACGAGCCGAGCTTCACGCAGCCCACGCTGTACTCGGCCATCAAGAAGCACCCGGGAAGCAGCCGGATACTGATGGACCGGCTGATCGAGGCGGGGGAACTGGGGCGCGACGAGGTCGACGCCTATGTCGCCGCCTTCAAGGGAAGGCTCGAGGATGCGCTCAACGGGTGCAAGCCGGTCACGAGCCAGTTTGTTCCGGCGATCAAGGAGCCGATGAGCTGCCCGCAGCTGCTGGAGGCGTTCGATTCCTCGGTGGAGCCGTCGGTGCTGCGGGAGGTGGGAGAGGCCATCACCCGCGTGCCCGCGACGCACAAGGTCAACGCCAAGATCAGCCGGCTCATGGAGCAGCGGGGGCGGATGGCGCGGGCCGAGGAACCGGTGGACTGGGCCTTCGCCGAGGCGCTGGCCTTCGGGACGCTGCTGCGCGAGGGCGTCCCCATCCGGCTCTCCGGACAGGACAGTCGGCGCGGCACGTTCAGCCAGAGACACTCGGTGCTTTATGACCTCGAGACCCGAGAGCGATATATCCCGCTGCGCAACGTGGCGCGCAACCAGGCGACGATCTGCATTTACAACAGCCCGCTCTCCGAGGCCGCCGTTCTTGGTTTCGATTACGGCTACAGCCTCGACTACCCCGACATGCTGGCGATCTGGGAGGCGCAGTTCGGCGATTTTGCGAACGGCGCCCAGGTGGTCATCGACCAGTACATCTGCAGCGCCGAATCCAAATGGGGGGTGACGTCGCGGATCGTGCTGCTGCTGCCGCATGGCTACGACGGCCAGGGGCCAGAGCATTCGAGCGCGAGGCTGGAGAGGTTCCTCCAGCTCTGTGCGGAGGACAATATCCAGGTGGCCAACTGCACGACGCCGGCGAGCTATTTTCACATCCTCAGGCGGCAGGCGCAGCGGGTCATCCGCAAGCCCCTGGTGCTCATGGCGCCCAAGAGCCTGCTCCGCGACCCGCGCTGCACCTCGGGCCTCGGCGAACTTGCCAGCGGCAGGTTCCAGGAGATCCTCGCGGACCCCGAGTTGCCCTCGGGGGGGAGCCGGGTGGTCATGTGCTCGGGCAAGGTGTATTACGATCTGGTGCAGCGGCGGAAACAGATCGGTGGGCGGGACACGGCGATCGTGCGCCTGGAGCAACTGTACCCCTTGCACGCGAGCCGGCTGAAGGAGGTCGTGGCGGCGCACGCGCCGGACGCCGAACTGGTGTGGTGCCAGGAGGAGTCGGAGAACATGGGCGCGTGGAACTTCTTGGAGCCGAGGCTGCGGAGGCTCTTCGGTCGCGAGATCCGCTACGCGGGGCGCGACGCCTCATCGAGCCCGTCGACGGGTTCCCACGCGATCCACGAGCTCGAGCAGCGCGACCTTGTCGAGCGCGCCATACCCGCCGCATAGGAGCATAGCCATGGCCATTGAGATCCGCGTCCCATCATTCGGTGAATCCGTCACCTCCGGCATCGTCGGTGCGTGGTTGAAGAAAGAGGGCGACTTTGTCGAGAGCGGCGACGCGCTCTTGGAGATCGAGACCGACAAGGTGACCGCCGAGATCCCGGCGCCTTCGGCGGGCGTGCTGCATCCGGCGGCAGAGGAGGGGGCGCAGGTGAACGTGGGGCAGGTCATCGGCACGATCGACGACACCGCGCCGCGACCGGACGGCAAACGCGGTTCCTCGGCCGCGAGACAGGTTTCCGACAAGGCGGCCGTGGCGGCGGCGAAGGCCCCGGCCAAGGCGGAGCCGGCGGGCCTGGCGCCCGCGGCGAAGGCGCCCGGCGCGGAACCCCTGCCGCTGCCGCCTTCCTTGCGGCGCATGGTGCGCGAGGGGAAAATCTCGGGCGCGGCGGGCCGCATCCCCCAGGGGGCGCTGGAGAAGGTGGGCGCGTCAGCCCCCGGCGAGCGAACGACGCGGCGCCCGATGTCCACGATCCGCCGCAAGATCGCCGAGCGCCTCCTCTCGGCCCAGGCCGGCGCGGCGATGCTGACGACATTCAACGAGGTCGACATGTCGGCCGTCATGGCCCTGCGCAAGCGTTACCAGGACCGGTTCACCCAGAAGCACGGCATCAAGCTCGGCGTGATGTCGTTCTTCGTCCGGGCCGCCGTCGGGGCCCTGCGTGCCGTGCCGCAGATCAACGCACGCATCGACGGCGCGGATGTCGTGGAGAATCACTACTACGACATCGGGGTGGCGATCTCGACGGAACGCGGGCTCATGGTGCCTGTGCTTCGCGACGCGGACCGGATGTCGCTCGCCGAGATCGAGAGCGCGATCGCGGGTTTCGCGGAGAAGGCGCGCTCCGGCAAGATTGCGCTGACCGATCTGGAGGGCGGGGTGTTCACGATCACGAACGGCGGGGTCTTCGGTTCCATGCTGTCGACGCCCATCCTCAACCCGCCGCAGAGCGGCATCCTCGGCATGCACGCCATCACCGAGAGGCCGGTCGCGGTGGATGGCCGCGTCGAGATCCGCCCCATGATGTACCTCGCGCTCACCTACGACCATCGCCTCGTCGATGGCCGTGAGGCGGTCACCTTCCTGGTGCGCATCAAGGAATTCATCGAGCAGCCCGGCTCCGCGCTGCTGGGGCTTTGAGCGGCGGGCGGGCTCGAAGGTTCCCGTAGCCGCATGCGTCAGCGTTTGGCCGCCAAAGCCTTACGGCTTCGGCTACATTTTCGCACACCGGTGGTGCCCTGGCGCACGGGGGGTGCGCGCGCTCCGGTAGGCCGGGGCCTTCCATCGTGCGTCGCCTTGCCAGCCGTCGTCGAATCCGGCAGGGTGGTGGGATGAGCGCGGGCGTTGCGGCGGGTGCGTGCGCGTGGGTGATCGTGGCGGGGTTGGGGATGGCGTCGCCGCCCGGGGGACCTCTTTTTCCGGACGAGGACACGCTGTTGCTCGCGCATTTCGACGGCGGTTCGAGCGCCGAACACGCGAGGGGCCTGGCGGTGGCGACGGGCGACGGGCGGGTCATCGAAGATGGGCGCTTCGGTGGGGCGTTGGCTTTGAGCGCGGGGCAGGCGGTCCGGTTCCCGGGGCCAGAGAACTTCTCGGGGGAGGCTGGGACTGTGGAATTCTGGCTGAGACCGGAATGCGACTGGGGGCCGGGCACGACGCGCGGCATTCTCGCGATCCGGTCGGGGGAGCGCGATTACCTGAACGTGAACCAACTGGCCGATGGTCGCATCGGGGTGGCGACGTGCTCGAGCGAGGCGGGGACGACCAATTTTGTCTATCGGCGCGTCGACGCTCGGGATGCGGGTTTGCGCGCCGGGGAGTGGCGCCACATCGCGGCGTGCTGGGGCGGCGGCGAGATCTCGCTCTGGCTCGATGGGCGCAAGGTGGCGTCGCGCGATGGGGCCGTCGGGCCGCGGGGGAGTCCGGAGGAGATAACCCTGAGCGGGTCGGGTCACGCGATCGACGAATTCTGCATCAGCCGGATCGCGCGTTATTCCGACGCGGG
>JADLBR010000446.1 GCA_020847615.1 Verrucomicrobiia bacterium | reverse complement strand
GGGCTGGAGGGTGGCCGGGGGCGCGATGCTGGTGCTTGCGGCGCTGTCGAAGCAGAACATGGCGCCGCTGGCGATGCTCGGGCCCTTGCTGGTGGGTTGGCGCGAGGGGTGGCGCCGTGCGGCGGCGTCGCTGGCGGGGGGATGTGCGGCGGGGCTCGCGGTGCTGACGTACAGTCTGGTGGTCCTGGGCCGGCTGGAGGACCTGTACTTTAATCTGGTGACCGTGCCGGTGGGCGCGGGGTTCGCGCAGACGGGGTTCTTCGCCGCGGCGCGGGCGCTGGGCGCCGACATGATCCCGTCGCTGTGCGTGCTGGCGCTGTGCCTGGCGCTGTACTGGCGTGGCCGGGGCCGTTCGGATGGTGGCTGGCGGTGGGGCGATGCGGGGCTGGCGCTCGCGCTCTCGGTGGCGCTTTGGCCCACGTCGGTGGCGGGATACATGAAGCTCGGGGGTTATCCGAACGCCCTGGCGCCCGGGGTGTATCTCGCGATCCTGGGGGCCTGTTTCGTCGCCGACCGCGCGGCGGGCTTCTCGCGATGGGCGGGAATCGGCCTGGCGGGTTTCGCGCTGATGGCGGGCGCGTTCACCGCCCCGGTGGTCGCGTGGAGCCTGCGGGAATGGCGGGGCACCGAGGCCACGTGGACGCAGCGGGCATTCGAGTTTGAGCGGCGGCACCCGGGCGTGGTCTATTTTCCCGCGAATCCCCTGGCCCCCCTGATGGTGTCCGGGCGCCTGTACCATATGGACGATGGCCTTTATTGTCGCGCGGTGGCAGGCTACCCTGTGACCGAGGAACAGTTCATGCGGCATCTGCCAGAGGGCGCTTCGCGCATCGCGTTCATACCCGGGGGGAGGGAATTGCTCTTGCGGTCCACCGGCGACGTCCTCCGAGAGCGGCTGGCGCCGGAGCCATCGGATGATCTGCGTGCGTGGGAGGTACACCGGTTTTCCCGGGGGCCGGCCGGAGGGAGCGACCATGGGCGATGATGGCGGCGGGTCGATGGCGGGGCGGATGGTGTCGGTGGTCGTGCCGCTCTACGACGAGGAGGCGGTGGTCGGATCGTTGCTGGACCGGCTGGCCGCGGTGGCGGACGAGAGCCCGGATCCCTACGAGTTCGTGTTCGTGGATGACGGCAGCCAGGACGGCACCTTCGCGGCGCTGTCGGCCGGGGTGCGGAGGTTCCGGCGGTGGCAGCTCCTGCGGCTCTCGCGCAATTTCGGCCAGCAGGGCGCCTTCGTGGCGGGCATGTCGGTCGCGGCGGGCGATGCGATCATCTGCATGGACGGTGACCTCCAGGATCCGCCGGAGGTCATCCCCAGGCTCGTGGAGGCGTGGCGGGGTGGCGCCCGGGTCGTCATCGCGCAGCGGCGGCACCGCGCGGAGCGCGGCTGGCGGCGACTGGCATTCGCGGCATTCCATCGCCTGTTTCACCGGCTCTCCGGGGGCCTGATGCCCATGGATTCGGGGACGTTTGGCCTGGTCGATCGCGAGGTGGCCGCCCATCTGCTGCGCCTGAGCGAGCGGGCGTATTTTTTTCCCGGGCTCCGGTGCTGGGTGGGCTTCCCGCAGGCCGTCGTCGGGTACGAGCGCGCGGCGCGCGCGGGGGGCCGCCCGAAGCAGGGCTTCGGGCGGCTCATGAACTATGCCTGGGATGCGCTGACGAGTTTCAGCGATGCGCCGCTCAGGCTCATCACCGGGGCGGGATTCGCGCTCTCGGCCCTGGGGTGCCTTTATGCCCTGGGGCTGGTGGCGATCCGCGTGTGCCAGTTCTTCGGGGGCTTCAAATCGGTGGAGGTGCTGGGGTTCACGACGGTGGCCGTGGCCGTGTTCACCCTGGCCGGCGTGCAGCTCTTCTGCCTGGGCGTGGTCGGCCAGTACCTCGCCAAGGTGTACGTCGAGGTGAAGCGTCGGCCGCTCTACATCGTCGAGTCGGCGCAGGCATCGGAGGCGCGTGGGACCCAAGGAACTTGAGGATCTGGCGCGCGTCTCGGGGCGGCACTGGTTCTACCGGGGAAAGCGGCGGGTCGTCTGGTATTGGCTGGAGAGGGTCGGCGCGCTCGCCGGGAGGCCGTTGCTGGTGGATTGCGGGGCGGGCACCGGGGAGTTCGCCCTGGAGGCCCAGGCGCGCTGCCGGGTGCTCGCCCTGGACGACAGCGACTGGGCCGTGGAGCGCCTCGTCGCGCTGCTCGGGCCAGACGGCGCCCGGAAGGCGGCGGTCAACGCGCTGCCGGTGGAAGATGGGTCCGCCGACATCATCACCGCACTGGATGTCATCGAGCACGTCGAGGACGACCGGGGTGCGGTGGCCGAGTTCCGGCGGGCGCTGCGGCCCGGCGGGTGGTTGGCCGTGACCGTTCCGGCCTGCCCGTTCCTGTGGAGTTCGTGGGACGAGGTCCTCGGCCACCATCGGCGCTACACCCAAGAAACCCTGGGCGCCTTGATGGCCGATGCCGGCTTCGACATGGCCCGGATCGCCTATATCAATGTGCCGGCATTCCCCGCCATGGTTGCGGCGAGACTCGTGCGCCGCTGCGCCGGCGAGCCCTCCGGCTGGCGGTTCGAGGATTGGATTCCCCCGCGACCCCTCAATGCCCTCCTCGAGCGCCTCTTCGTGTGGACCGCATGCGTGCCCCTCGTCCGCTTCCCCATCGGCGCCAGCCTGCTGGTGATCGCACGGCGCCCCGCGACGTCATGACCGCGAGGCCTTTGACGAAGACCCCCAATCTGTCAACTTTCGATTCCAATACTGTTCATGAAATGAACAGTGTTCATTCTACGTGACACTCAAGGTCCCTGAGGCCGCATGGCGCAGGGTAAATCCCGCGGAAATTATATCCAACTTCCTACCAACATGATAGTGAGCGCCGCCCATCCCCGGGGCGCGAAAAGTCAGCGCCCCGAGCCCCCGCATGCCTTGGCACAGAAGTTGCCACGAGGATTCCGTGGTGCGCGGCTTGAAGAGGCGAGGGAAGCGAGGTCAGACGCTGATCGAATACGCCCTTCTCATCGCGCTGGTCGCGGTGGCGGCCATCGGGGCGCTGGTGGCGTTTTCCGGCGGGGTTCAGAAGAGCTTTGGCGACAGCGACAGCGAATTGCAGAAGGCGTTCTCGGGCAACTGATCTGAGCGGGATCGGGATTTTGACTCGACTGCCGCCCCGGAGAGATCGCAGAAATAGACGGACAGAAAGACAAGACGGAAAGGAATGGTGGCGGATATGAAGGCATTGGTTTTGAGGCGGAGCAAGGGCCAGACGCTCGTCGAGTACGCCCTGATCATCGCGCTGGTCTCGGTCCTCCTGATCGCGGCCCTGACGGCGCTCAAGGGCGGGATCTC
>JADLBR010000445.1 GCA_020847615.1 Verrucomicrobiia bacterium | reverse complement strand
TTGGACTTCAGGAAGGCCTCGATCTTCTGCTGCGCGGCGTAGGGAGAGCCCGGGAGCTTGTTGTCGTTCATGTACTTGAAGACCGACCGCATCTCCAACAGTTCGCCCTCGCGAGCCTTCAGGGCCCTATCGTCGAGTTTTGCGGCGGCGTCCGCGTACTCCGCCGCCATCTTCCCGGCCTTCTGCAAAGCCGTCGCATCCTCCGCATACACCAGTGACTCGAGCCACAGCTTCATCTCGTCCAAGGAGGCCTTGGCCTTCGCCGCCTCCGCTCGCAGTTTCGCCGCCGTCTCCGCCCGCTGCTTCGCCACCTGCTCCTTCGTGGGCTTGGCCCGCGAGGGCAACTCCCGGACCCAGATGTTCCGGAAGCGCATCGGGTTGTTGTGATCCTGCAACTTGATCGGACCCCTGTCGCCATGCGGCGCGAACTTCGAGCGGGCCCGGTGACCCGTCGTGCCCTCGAACACCCACTCGTCCTGCACCACGACCCCATTCTGGAACGCCGTGATCGTCCCGGGCTTCACCACGTTGCCCGACGCGTCAAACTCCGTCGGATGAAAGATGATGTCGTAGGCCTGCCACGCGCCCGGCGGGCGGCACACGTTGACCTGCGGCGGGTTCTGCGTGTAGATCGAGGCGGTCTGCCCGTCCGGGTAGGTGACGTTGTTAAAGCAGTCGAGCACCTGCAGCTCGTACTTCTCCATGAAAAAGACGCCGCTGTTGCCCCGCCCCTGGCTCTCCCCTTCCACCACGCCCGGGGTCGCAAACTCGATGTGCAGCTGGCATGCCCCGAACTCGCGCTTGGTCTTCAGGTCCCCCGTCTTCGGCACCACCTCCATGTACCCGTCCTTCACCAGCCACTGCGCCGGGCCCGGCTCCCCGCCCTTCTTCGGCACCTGCAACCACTCGTTGAGGCTCTTGCCGTCGAATAGGATGATCGCGTCCGCGGGCGGCTGCCCCGCCGCGTCACCCGGCTTCACCACCGGAGGCAGCGGGCGATTCGCGTCGTGCACGCACCACGCGTGCGTCTCATCCGGCGGATCCCCGTAGAACTTCCGGTCCGCGCCCGAAGCGTCGCGCGCCACCATGCCACATGCCACCGCCACAGAAACCACGATGCCAACCCGGGTGCTCTTCATCCCGCCACTTCTACGGAAAACCCCGCCCCGATCAAGCGTTTCGGCAAGATTGCCCTTCGACATTGAATGTCGAATGTGCGCCGCTGGCGTTGCCTCCGTTTCCCCGCGCGAGGTTCCCCTTGCCAAGCGCACCGAGAAACCCTATTCTTCTTCCCACACTGCCGCGTGGTGCAATTGGTAGCACACCACACTCTGGATGTGGGTGTTCTAGGTTCGAGTCCTAGCGCGGCAGCTCTCTCTTTAGCCCCCGCCCGACCTTGGTCTATGACCCGGCGCTGAGATCATCTACCAGCGCACGCACATGCACCTCGATCTTACCGAGGGCGACGGACGCGTCCTCGAACTCGATGTCCTTGACGTCCCAATAGACGACCCGATCGGCGTGCCGGGGGAATCGCTCCAACACGAATGCCTCGTGCTCTTCCCGGTCCAGCGCCACGAGGAGGTCGGCGGCGTCGAGGTCTTCCGCCGCGGCGGACCTCGGCGCACGTCGCCCGCGCAGCCGATAGCCCCGCGCCCGGAGCCGCTCCGCGGCCAGCGGCGACAGCGTTCCCGTGTTGCCTATCGCGTCGATGTCCGGGTGCAGGCCCCGCGAATCGGCGACCCAGGAAAGCCCTCCCGACGCACTGAGATCGTTGAAAACCTCTTCCGCAAACCTGCTGCGATAGTAGTTCCCGGTGCACAGGAAGAGCACCCGGCGCTTGGCCTCCTCGGTCCGGCCCTGTATCAACTGCCCATCCACGGCCCGCAGTCTCGCACGCCCAAAGGCCGAAATCCATGTTTCTCGCTGCCCGCGCGCCCCCGGGGCCACCCATGCTCCAAATTCTGGACTAGACACCCCGCCCTCGGCCCCGCAAATTCCGCGGCTTGTGGAGCGCACCGAATACAGATGGACGTCCGCCCAGAAGCCTGTCTAATCTAACCGCCACGAAAAAGGAGACCTATGAGCGAAACCCCCGATAAGAAATCCCCACTCCAGTCCCTCTTCCAGGGCTGGACCGATGAAACCCTCGCCTTTCTGGTGCTGCGCGTCTGGCTTGCGATGCGCGCGTTCGTCACCGGCCTTGAGAAATGGGCCGGGGAGGCCGTTATGAAGGTCCAAAAACTGGACGAGTTTGGCCTGCCCTCCGCCGAAGGCGCGGTGGACACCAAGGTCAAGGTCTACGGGTTGGCACATTACCACGGCATCCCCGAGGCCCTGGCAAACTCCTTCCAGAACCAGCCGCTGCTGCCCCCGTTCCTGATGAAGCCCTACGACATCGTGCTCGGTCCGGCCCTCATCGTCCTCGGCATCATGCTGCTGCTCGGCATCGGCACCCGCATATCCCTCTTCCTTCAGGGCATGCTGTACTGCTCGCTGACCTTCGGGCTGATCCTCATCAAACAGGACGGCGGCGTCGCGTGGCTCGCGGCCCACATGATCCTGATCGCCTATGCCCTGACCCTGGCCAAGCACAACAAGCTGGCCGTCATGGCGAAGTACTAGTTCCCGGCTACACTTAAACCTAAGAAAGCGAGACAACATGAACAGACGAGAATTTCTCAACACGAGCCTCATGGCCGGCGCCGGCGCCTACGTGCTGGGCCAGGCGCCGTCCCGCGCCCAGGAGAAGGCCGACGTCATCAACATCGCCATCATCGGCGTCGGCTCCCAGGGCAAGACGCTCCTGAACGCCGCCAAGGATATCCCCAACATCAGCTTCAAGGCCGTCTGCGACATCTGGGAGTACGCCCGCACCTACGGCGAGCGCTGGCTCCAGAAGTACGGCCACAAGCCCACCGCCTACGAGAACTACCAGGACATGCTGGAGAAGGAGAAGGATCTCCATGCCGTCATCGTGGCCAGCCCCGATTTCATGCACGCGGAGCACGCCAACGCCGCCATGAAGGCCGGCAAGCACGTGTACTGCGAGAAGATGATGTCCAATGACATCGAGAAGGCCCGCTCGATCGTCCGCACCATGAAGGAGACCGGGAAACTCTGCCAGATCGGCCACCAGCGCCGCAGCAACCCGCGCTACCTCCACGCCCTCAACAACCTCCTCGGCAAGGCCAAGCTCTTTGGGCGCATCGTGAACATCAACGGCCAGTGGAACCGAAGCGTCAGCGATGAGCTCGGCTGGCCCGAGAAGTACACGATCGCGCCGGACGTGCTGAAGAAGTACGGCTACGATGACATGCGCGTCTTCCGCAACTGGCGCTGGTTCAAGAAATACGGCGGCGGCCCGATCTCCGACCTCGGCGCGCACCAGATCGACATCTTCAACTGGTTCCTCGGGGCACACCCGAAGTCGGTCATGGCCAGCGGCGGCACCGACTACTACAAGAACCTCGAGTGGTATGACAACGTCATGGCCATCTACGAGTACGACACCCCCGAGGGCAAGGTCCGCGCCTTCTACCAGGTGCTCACCGCCACCGGCGCCGGCGGCGGCTACTTCGAGTACTTCATGGGCGACCAGGGCTCCCTGAAGATGTCCGAGTCGGCCGGCGTCACGAAGATCTATCGCGAGAACCGCGCGCCGGAATGGAAGCAGTGGGTGGAGAAGGGCCTCATCAAGCTCGACGCCCCCGCCGCGGCCCCTTCCGCGGGCGGCGGCATCACCGACGCCCGCGAGTCCGCGCCGCCCGAGGCCTACAGCATCCCGGTCGTGCTCGACAAGCCATACCACACCCCGCACATCGAGAACTTCCTCGATGCCATCCGCGGCAAGGGCAAGCTCAACTGCCCCGCCGACGAGGCATTCCGAAGCGAGGCCGCGGTATTCAAAGTCAACGAGGCCGTGCTCGCTAAGAAGACCCTGGAGTTCACCCCCCAGGACTTCGAGGCGTAACCAGCAACGCGGACACGGAATTCAAGGCGGGCCGCCCACGGGCGGCCCGTCCCATTTCGGCTCAAAGATTCTGCGGCCGGATGCGCGAGCGTGTGGCGGCCCCTCACCGGCCCTGCGCCGCCGCGCCTACCGCGTCGGGGAGAAATCGGCCGGTGCCATGAAGACCGACTTCACGCCATCCTTGACCGTGAGGGAGCCCCCCGCCTTCTCCTCCGATGCCTTCTTGGCCGCCTGCCAGGCCGGATCGGCCCGGAATGCATCGAACGATGCCTTGGCCGCGTCCCGGCTCGCGTGTGCCAACATATAGACCAGCGTATCGTCGGCCCCCTCTTCGCCATCGGCCACTGTCCAGTAGGCCCAGTTCGTCATGCCGTGTTTCTCGAACAGCTTCAGGGTGTGGTCCCGGAACCTCGCGAGCAGGGCCCCCAGGCGCCCGGCCTCCGCCGCGTACGTGCGCAGCTCGAACACCCGCGGCGACGACGATGCACCCGCCCGGATCGCCGGCGAAAAGTCCGTCGCCCTCAGGAACCGGATCTCCGCCTTCTCGACCAGTTTGCCGTCCTTCTCGGATTCCTTGAACACGGCCTGCCATTCCGCGTCGGCCTTGAATACCTCCCACGCCTTCTCCCGCGTTTCCCGATCCGGCCACGCGAGGACCCACATCAGGGTATCCTTCCCGCCGTCCTTGTCCTCCATGGGCACCCAGAACCCGATGGCCTCCATGCCGTGCTTCTTCAGGAGCCTGCAAGCGTGGTCACGAAACCGCGCCTGCATCGCTTCGGCCTTTCCCGGCGCGGCGTGATAGGTCCGCATCTCGTAGAGCCTCGCGTCGGCCGCGCCAGAAGGCGCCACCGCCATCACCAAGCCAGATACCGCCAACGCCGAAAACACACGATGGATCGTCTTCATATGCCCCAAATGCCACGCTGTCTCGGCGCAGATGTCAAAGCCGATCTATGAGGCTGCCGGACCTTGTCCGCCTTCCTCCTCTGGCATCAAGGAAGGATGTTGTGCGATCACGGCGCCGGGCTCACGATGCCCCATGGCCGGAGCCTGCCAGATCATAACCCATCCCCTAGCCCGGACATTTCACAGCCTTGCGGGCTGTGAAGTGTCCGGGCTCTGCGAAAACCGCGCGATAGCAACAGGTTGGGATGGAGACGCGCGCTCCAAAACGCCATTTTTCGAAATCACAAACTGTTGGCC
>JADLBR010000444.1 GCA_020847615.1 Verrucomicrobiia bacterium | reverse complement strand
CGGGTTGATGCTGATCTCCCTGCTGGCCGTCGGCTTTCTACCGGCCGAAGCCCGTTGCGCGTGGATACGTCGCCAACAATCCGGCAATCCGGGCTGGATGTGGTCCCTGGCCACCGTGGCCGCGGGCTCCACGGTCGTCATCGTCGAATTCATGATACTGAATGCCTCGGGACCCGGGGCCAGCCATTGACGGACATCCTCCATTCGGTCCGCGCCTGTCGCGCTGGAACACCGTCCAAAAGACCAAGCCTGGCGACTACTTAGGCCGATTCTTCCTCTGCGTTCATCGCCTCCCTCCCTATCAGCTTGAGCATGAGCGCGGCGCAAACACTTTGGACGGTGCAGTCCAGAAAATGGTTCGGCCGATCCCCGATCTGCTTCCAGATCCATTTCCCGTTCTCCAGTACGCGGCGCTCGGATTCCAAGTGGGCGAGGAACTCCTCGGGCACGTCAGCGGGAATTTCCCAGGTGGGGCCGCGGGCTGGATCCTGGTTGCGCCGCAGGCGGGCGAGGCAGTCCTTCGCGTTGAGGTTCGAAAAGCGGTGCGAAATGCACGACAGGCCGCGCCCCAGCACAATCCGGTGCCGCGTCGAGTAGAACCTCTGGACCGTGCCCCCGCCCCGCTTGCGGTGGACGAAGGTCTCGCGCTTGTCGCCGATGAGCGCCACCCAGCCGCGAGCCGCGCACTGCCGGTAGACCTCGTAGCTGGCGTAGCCCGCGTCGACGAAGACGAGGCTGCGGTGGACGCGGAACCGGTCCTGGGCGGCCTCGATGTCGTGCCAGGTTCCGACCTTTTCGCACCAGAGCAGGCGCGTGGAGCCGCCGGCGGTCCAACTGCTGACCGCGATGTAAAAGTGATCGAGTTGCACGTCCACCGTGAGGAACCGCAGCGGGATGACCGCCGCGCCCTCGGGGAACGGCGGGGCGATGATCCGGCCCCGGATGTCGATCCCGCCCTCCTCGGCCCAGTCCTCCCCCATCCGGTAACCGCTGGCCGTGATCTCCAGCCGGAAGTCCTCCTCGTACTCCCGCCAGGGGAGCGCCAGCCGCTTCTGGTAGAACTGCTTTAGGAGCGAGGCATCGCCCCGGCGTGCGGCCTCCTTGGCGCGCAAGTACATCTCGGCCAGCGCGCCCCAGCACATCGTCGATAGGGAATTCCAGTGGAAGCCGACGTTCTCCCTCGCCGCCGATGGATTCTGCGCGATGAACTGCCCCGAGGCGTTCAGTTCCCGGCGGACGCGGTCGGTGTCCTCGAACTGCGCCCCGCAGCCCTCACAGCGCAATGAACTGGTGCACCGGACCTCAGCGAAATCCCAGCCGCCGTCCTCGCCGCGGGCCGTCTTGCTCCATTCGAGGTTCTCCCATTTGAATGGCTGCCGGAGACCGCAGCGGGGACAGGCAAACGTCCACTCCCGCATGTCGGTGGTCTCGAACTTCCGGTGGAAGTCGTCGCCGTCCTCCCCGCCCTGGCTCATCCACACGCACTTGCCCAACCAGCCGAAGGCGGTCACTCGCGCCTCGGCCTCTGCCATGTGGCCGGGCGGGTAGTTCCAACATTCGTCGGCGAAGATCCACCGGATCGAGCGGCGCTGGAGGTTGACCCGGTTGTGCGCCCCAAGCACCCACAGGGTCATGCCGTTGGCGAAATGGACCGTGGCCGTGCGCTTCTTGTGCCGGTCGCGGGGGAACAGCCCCTTCACAGGGGCGCATTCGTCGAACAACTTGTGCAGGCGGCTCTCGGCCTGGTCCTTCGCATCCTCGTCGGTCTCGTTCAGCCAGAGGGTCGGGCCGGGGAGGTTCGCAGTCGTGTAGCACAGGGCGATCTCGGCCACCGTGGTCTTCGACGATTGCACCGCCGCCAGGATGCAGACCTGCCGCACCGCCGGATCAACGATGGCCTCCAGGGGCTCTCGGATGTGGGGCGAGTTCGCGATCCGAAACCGCCCCGGAACCGGCGAGTACGGGATCGCCGCGATATGCTCCTCGGCCCACGCCCACGGCGGGCGCCGGTCGGGCGGACGCCATGCCTCCGACCAAATCTCGGCAAGGCGGGCGTCAACTGTCGCGGGGCGGGGTGGCATCTACCCCAGAGCGGACGATGTCAGCGTGATCCGACCACCGATCAATCGATCCTACGAATCAGACCCACCTAAACCGCCTTGCTCTCGGGGAACCACTGCCTAGTCTTGATCATCTTGTGAGACATTATGAATAGCGACACCGACCTCACCGACGCTATTTACAGACAGGTTGGGGAGGAGATCGCTCAGAAAGTGTATCACCCCGGCACTTTGGCCAAAGCCATCGCGGAAGCGGCAGGCAACCGATCGCTGGTCGAAAGCCTTTACGTCAGATTTCGCTTTGACGAGCTTGTCCGCTCACACCAGCGAGCCGCTCAAGAGCACAAGCAGAAAGCCGAGGCAGAAGATCGCCAACAAGGAATCTACACGTGTCCCGCTTGCGGCCACCGCGGCAAGCTCTTGATCAAAGAGCATGGCAGCGAGCCCATTGGATTCCTCTTAACCCTATGTTTCATCATCCCCGGAGTGATCTATTCACAAAAGGGCTTCTGGAGCGAAGGTGTCTGCGCCAACTGCCGTTGCACCCTAGTCCCCCGCCTCAACGACACCCCTTCCTGACCTTTGCCCCCAGTTGATGCGCGAACCCCACCTACCCCCGCCGGTCGGGCGGACGCCATGCCTCCGACCAGCTCTCGGCGAGGCGGGCGTCGGCTGTCGCGGTGCGGGGCACTCGCCCTGCATTGCGATGTCAGAACCCACCCGGAACGACCCCATATCAGTCAGCGCCCCAAACGCCTTGCCGCCACAGCCCATCACGCTCTAGAATACCGAACGTCTGGCAGGCCCCTATATGGACGCGATTCAACTCGCCCAGCAACTGATCAAGCAGCAGAGGATCTCAAAGCAACTCCTCGAAAATCAGGATATCGAGGGATGGCTCTCCTCCCTCTCCGCTCAATTCACTGCCGCCGACCAGCTTCGCATCCAACTCCTCGAGAACCCGGTGGTCGTCACTGATGACCCCATCGTAAGGCAATTGCTCGATCAACTCGATCTCACGGAACTCGAAAACCCAGACCGCATTGGTTCGCAGCTTCTTTTCTCATGGATCAGCCCGACCGAATACGCCGCAGGGCTTGCCCAAGTCAAATCCCTGCTCGTGCCGTTCACGATTCCCTACCCTCTCCACCGCTTTGTTGATGAGGCCCGAACTTGCTACGCCCTTGGACAATACGCCGCGGTTCAATCCCTCAGTCGCACAATTCTCGAGGCCGCCGTCAATGACATTGCCGTTCGCACTGGAAAGATCCCACCGGAGGCCGTCGAAAAGGACATGTTCAAGGAGTACCCGCCAAGAACACGAATCCGTCTCGTGACCACCGACGCTTTCGATGCAGTATACGCCCACTACCGCGATTTGTGTTCCGTGGTTCATGGCCTCAGCACGACTTCGACCGTTGGAACCCTTGGGGCGATCACAAAGACCCTCGGTTTCGTCCAACATCTTTATGAAATCCACAAGGCCGACCTCATTCGCACAAATCCTTGATCGACGGAAGGCGACGCACGCCGCTCTCACACGACTGACGTCAGTCCTCATATCCCTGCTATTGGTTTCATGTGAAGACTCATGTGAAGACTACGAATCCAGGGCACGCATCCAACGCCTTGAAGAATACGTCAACCGAATGCACCTTGTCCTCCCATATTTAGGCGATTATCTGGAGAAACATCTGGAGGAACAAACAAAACGAGCAAAACCAACGCAAATTGACTTAACATCAAGAACCTCCTTCCCGGTCGATAGCCAGGCAGGACGCTTTCTCGTGTCTTGTGATGGAGTAGAGCCATACCTCGACGGGCACAGAGTCACCTTGGAGATCGGAAATCCGTTCAACGCGACGTTTTCCGGATTCGAGCTCGCGATCCGATTTGGCCGACGCCCACCAACAACGACCTTTGACCCAAGCACCGCAACGGTGGCTACATTCGAATCTTGGCGCAATCAACAAAAGGCTTGGGAAAACTCGCTTCGACTACAAGAGGTGTCCTTCTTAGATGAATTGCCACCCGGCTCGTGGAAACGAGTCGAAGCAATTCTCTCCCCATCGAAACCTGACGAAGTCGGCTATGTTGATCTTCTGATAAAGACCGATATAGTTACCCTCAAGAAATATTCACCCTAAATGCTTCTGTCGCGGAGCATTAGAAATCACCCCACAGAACTCCCCCACGAACCGCTCCATCTCGGCCCTGATCCCCACCGCGTCCTTCCCGCAAAGCACCGGTGGCAGCTCGTTCAGGAGTCTCGCCTCCATCAGCGCCCGCCCGCGCCCGACCTGACGGGTCCACTCCCCGCGCACCTTCTCGATTTCGATCAACTCCCCCCGCCGCACCGCCAGCCGCAGCTCCCGCTCCTCGACCTCGGCCAGCAGCTTCCTTGCCTTGAGCGACGTTTCGGCGTCATTGACCGACTCCCCGCCCTTGAGCCCCTTGGCCCGCATGAACTCCCGCCAAGCGGCCACATCATGCAATCCGTTCGCCGCTGGCTGCGGCGCCCCGTCCATCCGCTTCCACGCGTGCACCGCCTGACGGGTCACCCCGAGGATCGTGGCCAGCTCGACGAAGTTAGCGGCGGTCGCTGGCGATGACGCCGCTTCCGTGCCCGACGCCATCGACTGGAGCATCGCCCGTTCGCCGCGGCTCAGCTTCCCACCGCCCTGCACGCGGCGGATCAGGTTCGAGAGGTCGCGATTCAGGAGGCGGCGGGCGATATCGGGGGGAAGGGAGTCCACCCTTATTTATAAGGCGTCAACTTGTGCGAGGGCAGTCAACCGACCTGTCGCAAATTCGAAGAACCAAGCCTTGTCGAAATCCGATGTCACAGAGGGCATCACCTCTCGCAGATTCGTAAAGGAAGACAGGCCAAACGTCTGGCTCGCCACCACGAGCCACGACTCGTTGTAGTTCGAGCTGTATCGCTCCAAAATCCGGTTCTTCTCCGTGACCCGGTCCTGCAAATGCTTGCCATCGATAGCCGGCAGCCACCCGAGCTGAGGAAAAGCCCAAAACGGCTTCAAGCGGACCGTGGCCGAACGGAAAACAGTCACCTTAACGACTCCATGCCGCAATACCTCTTCGGGGAGATTATCGCCGTCAATTTCTGAGTGCTCACCGGGTTCAGGCACCGCTTTGCTGACGGCCCGAACCAACAGACTTGCCAGCCCGGAAACGTCGTATTTCTTCGGCCAATTCTCTGGGATAATATTCACTCCAACATGCGCAACGGGCAGACCCTCTTTCACTGTCATTTCCATGCACAGGTTCCGCGCCCTCTCGATTTGACGCTCCCTAGCAACCCGGGGAGGATTCATCTTGCACGGGTGCAAGTACTGGGTCAGCTCAAGTGCTATTCGTTTCTTCGATGATAGAGCCCAAAAGTCCGGTGGCTCATCGCCATCCTGCCATTCCAAATCGAAGATTTCTGGGCGTGCTGCCACCAGTCGCTCCAAGACCCTCCGCTCCTCATCCTTCTTCTGTCTTTTCACGGGAGCAGTATGAAGTAGCCACGCTCTTCGATAAAGCCTGCTGCAACGTTCGTTGACACCCCTCCCGGCGCGTGACCATCCACTGTGCGCACACGGCCCTGGTTGACCCGGCGACGCTCCAGCCCAACCCTGTGAACCCGAACCGGCACGGCGCGGGGCAAATACAATTGCTCGCGGCGATCATCCGGGATCAGGGCTGGCGGGCGCCGATTACGGTCAGCAAACGCAGCGGGCTGATCGTCCGCGGCCACGGGCGGCTGGAGGCGGCGCTGCTGCTCGGCTGCGAACAGGTTCCGGTCGATTACCAGGATTACGCCTCCGCGGCCGAGGAGTTGGCGGATCTGCTGGCGGATAATCGCCTGTCCGAACTGGCCGAACTCGACGAGGAGGGCCTCCGCAACCTGATCGCGAAGGTGCGGGAATCCGATCCCGAGTTCGACGTGGAGTTGACCGGGTTCATGGAGGACGAGATCGCCCGGCTGTTCGAGGGCGAGCCCGACGAGGCCGAGGAGCAGACCATCCCCCGAATGGAGATCCAGCCCTTCGAGCACCACGACTACCTGGTCTTCATGTTCCACGACCTGCGCGACTGGATGCTGGCGCTGCAATTGCTCGGGGTCCGGCAGGTCGATTACTCCATCACGCGAACCACCAAGAAGATCGGCATCGGGAGGGTGCTCCATGGAAAACGACTCATCGAACTCGCAAGGAAAGCTAACGGAATGGCCGGAGCTGGCGCCGATGGCCCTGCGCCCGGTCATCATGAGCCGGGGCCGGCCCCGATCGATCAGCAGCCACCGGCTGTTCCCGAACGCGACGCTGGTCGTTCCCGAAAGCGAGCTTGAGGCCTACGCCGCGGTTCCCCTTGAGCGGGTCGGCATCCCCGATGCCCTCTGCGGGATCAGCGCCGTGCGGAACTGGATCCTCGCCCGTTTCGAGGAGGAGTGCGTCGTCATGCTCGATGACGACATCACCGCCTGCGTCTGCATGATCGCCCCCAAGGTGCGGAAGCTCTCCCCCGCCGAGACCGTGGCCATGATCGGGAACACAGCCTTCTGTGCACGCGGGGCCGGGGCCTGCCTGTTCGGCTGGCACCAGCGGCCCGATCCGCGTCTCCTGCAGCGCAATGATCCGTTCGGGGTGAACCACTGGACAGGCGGGGCGCTCGGGGTCATTGGGCGCGAGCCAAACTGGGACCCCCTGCTCCGGTGCAAGTGCGACATCGACGCCAGCCTCAATGAGCTGATGGAAAGGCGGATCGTCTGGACCGATGCCCGGTTCTGCTTCCTGCAGGAGCGCGACAAGAACCTCGGGGGGAATTCCCTGTTCCGGTCCGCCGACCGGATCGCCGCCGAGAAGCGCTACCTCAAGAGCAAGTGGAAGGCCCACATCCGGTTCGAGACCTACAAGAGCCAGGAGCGCACCGCCATCGACGCGCCACGGCGGCAGCCGGTTTCCCTGGACGTGTGACCGACCGAATGCCGCACCCCCATTGCACCCCCCGGCCCGATGGCTTCCTCCCCCAGCCCCACTTACCTTCAAAAACGGATGGACAACCAAGTTTCAGTGAACGAGGGCAAGGGGCATGGAACAGCCCACCCTCTTTGAGATGCCCGAGATGAGACTGCGCACGATCAAGGGCTACGATTTCGGCGAGGTCAGCTCGGCCATGCAGAAGGCGATCCGCCGAGGTGACGCGCGCCTCGCGGGCTACTGGGCGCACGAGCT
>JADLBR010000443.1 GCA_020847615.1 Verrucomicrobiia bacterium | reverse complement strand
CTGCTGGGATTCCTTGCGTTGGATCAACTGGACTTTGGTGGGATAGGGCATGAAGCAATCTACGCACATAACTAGATACAGCAACCATAAAATGCTCGCAGGATCCATAGTCAGGGCCAAACCCGAGCGCCGGGTGGCAGACAGGAATGTCTGCCACCCGGCGATGGACGCCGCTTTCCGATTCAACTCGCCTCGGGAAGCGATGTCTTGATGAGGGTCCCGACGATGGCTCCGGCGATGAGCATCTGGATGAAGGAGCCGACGAACCAGGTGAGCGCGAGGCCTATGGAAATCGGCATGTAGCAGTAGCTCCCGATGCCCATCGAGACCCCGGCGGCCAGTCCGTAGAGCATGCCGAATTTCAGGCCCGCCGCCATGGACTTGGGGTTGACGAGGGCGCCGTAGATGCCGGTGAAGGCGAGGGCGACGATCGCGGTCACGAGCGTGGAGAGCCCGTGGTTCATCTCCGCCTCCGGGCGCCACAGGGCGGCCGTCGCGGCGTAGGCCGCCTTGAGGATGATGCCGTGGATGAGGAAGTCCGTCAGGAACCAGGCGACGAAGACCATGATGAAAGCGATGAGGTAGGATTTCATGTTGGGTTATCTGCGTTTGCTCCGATATGGGGTGATGTGTGGCGGTGGGTCAACGGGCGGGCCCTATCGGCGATCGAGGGCGTGGGCGAGGTGGGGCGTGTAGAGGCGGGGTTCCAGGAGGAAGGAGTCGTGGCCCTTGTCGGAGTGGACGGTGATCCACATCACGGGGACCTTGGCCTTTTTGAGCGCGTGGACCATCTTGGCCTGTTCCTCGGGGTAGAAAGACAGGTCCGAATCGATGCTGAAGACGAGGTACTCTTGGTCGCGGCAGCGGGCGAACAGCTCGTGGTGGTCCCCCGCGTCGGCCTCCTTGAGGAGGTCGAACCATTGCCATGCGTCGACGATGCGGAGGTAGGTGTTGGCGTCGAAGCGCTGCACGAACTTCTCCCCCTGGTGGAGCATGTAGGATTCGACGGGGTGGTTCATCTGGTACCAGCCGTGGGGCGGCTTGCTGGCGACGACCTCGCTGCGGGCGCGCTCGCTGAGCGCGGTGATGGAGACGAACGTCTTGTGGGCGATGCGCCGGGCGAGGGCGAGGCCGATGTGGGGCAGCGAGCCGTCGTAGTAGTTGCCGCCCCGGAAGCTCGGGTCGCCCTCGATGGCCGTGATCTGCTCGAAATTCATGATCCGGTGCAGGTGGGTGGTCTCGATGCCGCTGCCGATCGGGATGACGTGGCGGACGCGGTCGGGGTAGCGGGTGGCGAGGCTCAGGGAGAGGTAGCCCCCGATGGAGCCCCCGAGGACCGCGTGCAGCTTCTTGATCCCGAGGTGGTCGAGCAGACGGATCTGGGAGTCGACGATGTCGCGCATCCGGATCGGCGGGAAGGCGGGACCCCAGCGCAGACCGGTCTTGGGATTGATGGACGCGGGCCCGGTGGAGCCGTAGCAGCCGCCGAGGTAGTTCGCGCAGATGACGCAGTACTTGCGGGTGTCGAGGGCCTTGCCGGGGCCGATGAATCCGTCCCACCAGCCCTCGTGCAGCTCGTCGGTCCATCGTCCGTCGAGCCCGGGCACGTCGGTGTTGATCCCGGCGGCGTGCTGGCTGCCGGTCATGGCATGGAAAACGAGGATGGCGTTGGAGCGCCCGGCGTCCATCTCGCCGTAGGTCTCGTAGGCCAGCGTGAAACGGTCGAGTTCGGTCCCGAGGCTCAGGCGAAGCGGGTTCTTCGGGTCGTTGAACTCGAAGAACTGCGTCTTGACCTGACCGACTGAGCCTTTCATGGGAAAGCGGGGTTAGCCTACGACTTGTCGAGGGCCGCGTCGAGATCGGCGAGGATGTCGTCGATGTGCTCGATGCCGACGCTGAGCCGGACCAGGCCGGGGGTGATGCCGGCCTCGCGCTGCTGTGTCTCGTTGAGCTGGGAGTGGGTGGTGGTGGCGGGATGGATGGCGAGGGATTTGGCATCGCCGACGTTGGCGAGGTGCGAAAAGAGCTTCAGCGCCTCGATGAGTTTCTGTCCCGCCGCTTTGCCGCCGCGGATGCCGAAGACGACCATGGAGCCGCCCTTGCCCCGCAGATACTTCTCGCTGAGATCGAACATGGGGTCGCCGGGCAGGGCCGGGAACCGGACCCATTCGACCTTCGGGTGCGACTGCAGGTGCCGGGCGACCGCGAGCGCGTTGTCGCAGTGCCGCTCCATGCGCAGGGGCAGCGTCTCGATGCCCTGCAGGAAGAACCACGAGTTGTCGGGAGCGATGCAGGCGCCGAGGTTGCGCAGGGGGACGGTGCGCATGCGGAGGATGAAGGCGAGGGGCAGGAGCGGCGGCGGCAGATCGACGCCCCACCTCAGGCCGTGGTAGCTGCCGTCGGGGGTGGTGAACAGCGGGTGCCTGCCGGCGGCCCAGTTGAACCTTCCGGAATCCACGACCACGCCGCCGATGCCGGTGCCGTGGCCCCCGAACCATTTGGTCAGGGAGTGGACGACGACGTCGGCGCCATGCCTGATCGGCTGGGTGAGATAGGGGGTCGAGAAGGTGGAATCGACGATGAGGGGGATGCCATGGTCGTGGGCGATCTTGGCGACGGCCTCCAGGTCGGTGATCTCGAGCGCGGGGTTGGAGACCGTCTCGCAGAAGAGCGCGCGGGTGTTGCCGTCGATGGCCCGGGCGAAATTCTGCGGGTCGTTGGAGTCGACGAACCGCACGGTGATGCCGAGGGTTGGCAGGATGTCGTTGAACTGGGTGTAGGTGCCGCCGTAGAGGTTGCGCGCGCTGACGATGTTGTCGCCCGCCGAGGCGAGGTTGATGACCGAATAGAAGACGGCGCTGGTGCCGGAGGCGACGCCGAGCCCGCCCATCTCCGGCGCGCCCTCGAGCAGGGCGACGCGCTTCTCGAGCACGTCGGTGGTCGGGTTCATGAGGCGGGTGTAGATGTTGCCGAGTTCCTTGAGTGCGAAGAGGTTCGCGGCGTGCTCGGAGGACCTGAAGACGTAGGAACTGGTCCGGTAGACGGGCACCGCGCGGGCGAGCGTTGTGGGGTCGGGTTGCTGGCCGCCGTGGAGACAGAGGGTTTCGAGTTTCATGGGTTTCCGGTGGGGGGATGGTCCGATCGGCGAGTCACGCGGCGACCGGGCCGCGGCGCGATCGGGGCTATTTTCCCCAGTTAGCTTTTCGGGTAATATTTGGATCATTTGCGCGGGACGCAAGCGAAACTTCTGTCATGGCCCGGGGTTCGGATGTGGCGACGGGTGTCCGGGCAGCGCCGGGGTAGAAAATGTAGCCGATCGCCTCAGGCGATTGGCGGCCAAACGCTGACGCGTTCGGCTACGGGATGCGATGCGGCCATTTTCGAGTCAGCGCCCGAGCTTGGATGGGAAGGCGCCGCCCGGGGGGCCGGAGGGGAGGACGGGCCGGTGGGCCTTGATGTGGATATCGACCCGGCGGTTGAGTTGCTGCTGGTCCCTGTCGCCGAGGGCGCCGACGATTGGGCGCGATTCGCCATAGCCGTACATGTCGAGCGTGCCGATCCGCAGCTGGCGCTCGCGAAACCACTGTCCGACGCGGAAGGCGCGCCGCTCGGAGAGATCTTGGTTATAGCGCTCTTCGCCGATGGTGTCGGTGTGGCCCTCGACGGCGACGCTGCAGCCCGGATAGCGCGCGATGAGCTCGGCGACCTTCTCGAGCACGGGCATGGCCTCGGGGCGGAGGGCGTCGGAATCGAAGTCGAAAAGCACCTCGTTGGAGAGGCGGATGATCAGGCCCTGTGGGCTGACGATCAACTTCTCGACCTGCTCGGGCGGGAGCTTGTCGATCTCGGTGAACTTGGGCAGGGCGCCAGCGCCCTCGCCGCCGCCGATGCCGATGCCGCCCCCGGGGATGGTGGGCAACTGTTCGGCGGCGGTGCCCCCGGGCATGATATCGGGCAGATCGAATGCGGTGGGTGGGACGCCGGGGTCGATGGCGGCATCGGGCGGACCACCCGGACGACCCACGGGCGCGACGGGACCGACTTTGTAGTTGCCCTGGTCGGAATAGGGGAGGAGGGTCGGCACGCTCGCCTCGGGCAGTGCGGCGATCGGGCTTTCGCCGGCGGCCGTGGGGGGCTTGTTCTCGGGGCGCGGGAGGGTGTTGACGAAGGCGGTCTCAAAGGCGCGCCGGTCGGTGCGGGGTGGAGTGACCTGGGTCGGGGCACCGGGCTTGCGCTCGATCACGGGTCCCGCCGGGCGGGTGCTGGCCATCTGGGTGGGTTCGGCATCCAGGTCCGCGATGCGGAAGATGCGAGGCCCGATGAGCGCCAACCGGTCGAGGGTCCAGCCCTCGAGTTTCCAGAAATAGGCGCCGATGATCGCGGCCAGGTGAACGACCACCGCGACGATGAGCGCCGAGAGGATGAACTTGCGGTTGGAGGGCGGGGTGGTGACCTCGGGGCGATAGAGCCCCCCGCCCGCGCTGGGGGGCTCGCTGAGCATCTGTCGGGCGGTTCTTGAAGTGGCCATGCGTGAAAGCCTCCCATTAAAGGTAGCAGAAGCGGGGTTCCGGGCGACAAAAAGTCATGGGGTTGGTTCGTGCGGTCGGGTCATTTCTTGGCGCCGGCAGGGGGTGGCCGCTGTGCCTTCGCCCGCCTCTCGGCCCATTCCTTGCGAAATTTCTCTGCCTCGGCCTTGTTTCCGGCGCGCTCGTGGGCATCCGCCGCTTTCGAGAGCGCCTCGAGGGTGAAGGCGGGCAGGTCGTAGAGGAGCGTCACCGAAGAGAAATACTTGGCGGCCTCGTCGGGGAGGCCGAGGGCGATGAGGGCGTCGCCGAGCAGGATGCGCGCCTCGGCGTTGAGTTCGCCCTCGGGGTGTTCGCGCATCACCTCTTGAGCGAGCGCGGAGGTCTCTTTGGCGCGGCCGGCGCCGACGTAGGCCCTGGCGAGGTCGAGCATGACCCGCGCGTCGGTCGCGCGATCCGGGTTCTCCGCGCGGAATGCCTCGTACGTGCGGACGGCCGAGGCGTATTTGGCCAACTTGAGCTGGGCGCGCCCGGCACCGAGGAGCGCCTCGGGCCGGAGTGCGGGGACCCCGGAGTCGGCGACGCGGGCACCGAAGATCTCGGCCTCCTCCCAGGCGCCCTTGGCCGCGAGGGCGTTGGCCAGCCAGAGCACGACGGCGGGATCCGCGGGCTGGCCGTCGCCGGGGTGGCGCGCGACCCAGACGTCCCATTCGCGGACATGCTGCGCGAGCTCTTCGGGGCGCTGCAATTTGTAGGTCGCAAACACGAGCCGCTCGGTGGAGGGCCCGTACCAGCGAGGGTCGGTATCCCGGGCGGCCCGGAGGTCGGCGACGGCCGCGGCGAAGTCTTCCGCCTCGAAGGCCGCCCATCCGCGCCAATAGAGGGCGTCGGCCTTCTCGACCACCGGGGGGTTCTGGTCGAGGAAGTCGCTCAGGTGGCGCCGCGCCTCGGGGAAGCGTCGCTCCCGCGCCTCAAGCAGGGCCATCTGGAAGAGGCCGGAGCGGCCCTGCTCCGCGGCGGGGAATCTCTCGACGAGCTGCGACCATGCCGCGATGGCGGCCTCGGGTTGCTTCAATTGCTCGCGGGCGGAGCCCAGCTGGAATAGGGCGTCTGCCGCGAAACGCGTCTTGGGATACTTGGCGAGCAGCTTGTCGAAAGCCTCGGTGGCCTCCTTCCAGCGCTGGCCCGCGGAGAGCGACCAGCCGAGGCGGAACAGGCTGACCTCCTGTGCCGATTCGGGTTTTCCTTCGGCGACGATCTGTTCCAAGAGGGGGATGGCCTCGGCGAAAGCCCGCCGGTCAAACAGGAAGTTGGCCCGGACGTATCGTATGGCGGCGATCTTGCCGGAAGAGGGAAACTGCTTGAGGAATGCCTCGGCCGCCGCGCCGATCTCCTCGGGTGCGGCGACCGACAGGCAGAGGATGCGCTCGTAGGCGGCCGGCTCCGCGAACGGCGTTGTGCCGTGGGCCTCGAGCAGGCGCTGGTAGGCCGCGGCGGCATCGGCCTGCCGGGCGCGCAGCCGCAGGGCGTTCGCGTAGGCGTAGAGGGCCTCCGCGTCGGTGCCCGGGGGCAGCATCTGCTTCACCTCCGGGTATAGCTGGAGGACGGCGTCGTATTGGGCGGCGGAAAAGCGGGCCCGCAAGATCCCGAGGTTTGCGAAGCGGTGCCATTCCTCTGGCGCGGAAAGCCGACGGATCGTCTCGAACAGGCTGGCGGCCTCGTTCCAGTCCTTGAGCTGCGACGCGATGGTCCCTGCCCGCACGCCGGCCTCGGCGCGGAGCGCGGGCTCCTGCGCGATCTGGAGCGCGACCTGATAGAGGCCGAGCGCCTCGTTGGGCTTGCCCTCGCTCTCCAGATAGCGGGCCAGCGACAGTGCGGCGTAGGCGCGGTAGGGGTTGTTCTCCTGGACCGATGCCAACTCCTCGAGGAGCGGGACCGCCTCCCGGGCACGGCCCAGTGCCCGGAGGCCGCGGACCTTCGAGAATTTTGCGTTGAGCTGGAGGCCCGGCGATTGCGCCAGGGCCAGGACCTGATCGAGCAGCACCATCGCCTCGGCGGGTCGTCCCCCGTCGAGGAGGACCTCGCCCTTTCGGGCGAGCGCGAACGGGGCGTAAGGGCCCTTGGGGAACTGCTTGAGCAGCTTGTCGAACGCATCGACGGCGTCGGCGGTCCGGCCCAGTTGCCGGTAGCAGTCGCCGAGCTTGTAGTAGACCTCCTCGGCGGCGGGGCTGCCGGGGTAGTCGCGGAGAAAATCGATATAGCCGGCGGCGGCCTGGGCGAATTCCTTGCCGATGAAGAGGGCATTGAGGGTGCGCAGTTCCTTGTCCGGATCGAAGGTGGGCTGGACCGAGGGCGCGCCCGGGAAGACGATCTGCTGCCCGGGGCACGCCAGGGGCGCGGCGGCCAGGGCCAGCGCCACCAGGGCGGCGCGCGTCGGGATCAACCGATCGCCCATGGGCGTCGCCGCCTCAGGGGCGCTCCCGGGCGGTGGCGAAGGCGACGTTGTAGATGCTCGCCGCCCGGCAGACATCCAGGACCTTGATGACGTGCTCGTACGCCACCTGCCGATCGGCCCGGATGATGATCGGCTGGTTGGGGAAGTCTTTCGAAACCTGGCGGAGCACCTCCTTGAGGGAGGCCTCGTCCATGGTCCGCTGGTTCAAGACCACCGACCCGTCGGTGCGGACGTTCAGGATGATCTCGCCGGGGCGGGGCTTGCTCTCCTCGGCCTGGGTGGCGGTCGGCACGCGGACCGCCATGTCGCGCTCGTCGCGCGAGAAGTTCCAGGTGAGGATGAAGAAGATGATGAGGACGAGAAGGATATCGATCAGCGGGGTGATGTTGAACCCGGCCGGCTGTAGGGCGATCTGCCTGCGGAAGTTCATCGCGCGCGTGCCTCAGGCCTTGTGCGAGCCCGGGGGTGGGGGGGGCGGGGGACGGTCGGCCCTCGGGTCATGCTGCAATTCCAGATAGGCCAGGAAGTTGGTCGTCTGCGCCTCGAGTTCGGACACCAGCGCGCTGGCGCGCCCTTTGAGGATGGAATAGAAGATCATGGCCGGGATGCCCACGACGAGGCCGCCCGCCGTGGCGATCAGGGCCTCGGCCACGCCGTTGGCGAGCATCGCGGGGCGCATGCCCTCGGGGTCGATACCGATGACGTGAAAACTGGTGATCATGCCCGTGACGGTGCCCGCCAGCCCGAGCATCGGCGCGATGACCCCGACGTCGAAGAGGTAGCTGACCCGCTGGAACATGTCGGCCGCCTGGCGGCTGCCCTCGGTCTCGGCGATCTCCCGGAGCACGGCGAACCGGACGCCGGGGTTGCGCGTGGCGAACTCCAGCGTCGCGTGGACCACGCGGGCCAGGGACTGTCCCTCGTGGCTGCTGAGCGCCACCAAACCGAGGTAGTCTTTGCTCTTGAGGTAGGCGTCCACCGAGGCCAGGTATTTTCGCGTGACGACCGTGCCGCGGCGTATCGTCAGGAAAGAGTAGGCGATGAAGGTCACCGTGAAGACGGACAGGCCAAAGAGCGGGACGACCGCCCATCCGCCCTTCCGGATGACGCCGAGGAGGCTCTTGTCACCCTCCGTTTCGCCGGCGGCCGGGGCAGGCGCGGGGGTGCTGGCCTCTTGGGCCGCAACCGGGGCGAGCCCGGCGCCGGCCACCAAGATGAGTATCGGCAGGAAGGTTCTGGCTTTCATAAGTAGTGCCTAAAAAATCAATTTGCCCGACCCGGGGTCCGTTGGGAAACAAAAAATCCGCCCTTCTGGGGGCGGTTGGCGCGGGGTCATTTGAGGATGGCAAAGGCCTGGCGAAACTGTGGGCTGTCGGCCGAGCCGAGGAGTTCCCAGGCGACGGCCTCGACGGAACTGATGAGAACTTTGTCGGAGCGCAATTCCTCGAGGGCGATCTCGTGGTCGGTCGCGGCCCTGGAACCGACGGCGTCGGCCAGGACGTAGACGTCGTGTCCCCGGACGCGAAGATCGTAGACGGTCTGGCGAACGCAGACGTGTGTTTCGATGCCGGCGACGAGCACGCACTTGGGCATGTCAAGGGGCAGGACGG
This sequence comes from Verrucomicrobiia bacterium, assembly GCA_020847615.1. Lineage (GTDB taxonomy): Bacteria > Verrucomicrobiota > Verrucomicrobiia > JADLBR01 > JADLBR01 > JADLBR01. The sequence goes on along the minus strand of JADLBR010000443.1, from coordinate 3,233 downwards.
GGGCCGCCGAGAAGGTGACCTTGGGCAGTGGGTTTGGGTCCCGCATGGCGTCGCGGACGGTGGCCACCGTCGGCCCGAGCTTGGCGGGGACCTGCTCGGTGATGAGGATCGGTATGCCGAAGAGGTCCGCGATGCGGGCGATCTGCGCGGCCTTCGCGGCGAGTCGTTGGCCGCCGCTGATGGCGGGGAGCAGCTTCTCCTGGATGTCGATGATGGCGACAGCCGTCTTTTTGGGGTCCAGGCGCCAGCTCATTTGCGGGTTTTCTTGAGGATCACGCGGAACCCGAAACTGGGGTTGGCCTCGTCCTCGGGCGCGGTGGTGCGGTCGGTGATTTGCTTGAGGCCATCGTAGATGGGCGTCCAGCCGCCGCCGAGGAGCACGCGGCCGCGGCCATCGGGGTCGAGGCACCACTCCCAGACGTTACCCCAGACGCCCCTGAGGCCGAGGCCATTGGCGGGGGCGCGGTTCACGTCGGTGGTGCCGATGGTGGAGCCGAGCACGGTGACGCCCCCGGGCTGTTGGGGTCCGGCGAAACCGAGCCATTCGGACTCGGTGGGCAGGTTGAATCGGAATCCGGACGGCAGTGACTCGGCGGCATCCTCGGCCGCCGTCAATTTGTCGCAGAAGGCGGAGGCCTGTCTCCAGGTGACCGAGTCGACGGGCCTGAATCGGCCCTTGTTGCTGCTGGGGTCGGACCCTATGACCGTGAGGAACTGGGCCTGGGTCACCTCGTGCCGGCTGACCCAGAAACCGTCGGCGAGCCAGACCATCTCCAGGCCGATCGACGATGTGAAATCCTGCCCGGGGGGAGGGCCGAGGTTGGGGTCGAGTCTCTCCGACACGCGGGTCTCGTGGTCGGCGACGATCTGGGCGGTCACCCGCCTGGGCAGGAACTTGCGGAGCCTGAGCTCGATGTCGAAGGCGCTCTCGGGGAGTTCGGCCAAGATGACGGGGGTCTTGCCGACGACACGCCCCTTGAACAGGACGTCCGCGCCGGCGGGTTCGGACTCGATGCGCAGGCGCCCGATCCGGAACCGGTGGCGCACTTCCGTGGCCTGGTTCCGCTGGACGGTGACCTCCTGGCGGTGTTCGGCCTCGCCCTTCTTGAGGCGGATGGCGTACGCCCCCACGGGCAGATTCTGGATCACGGCGGGTGCCTCGCCACTGCGGATGACCCGGTCGCCCGCCTCGATGCTGAAGAGGGCCCCCGCCGGCTGCGTCTCGATGACGAGCTGGCCGGTGCTTGGGACGAGTTGGACGGAGCGCGCGATCGGGACATCGTTCGTGACCTGGATCGTCTCGACGAAGTCCTCGTATCCGTCCTTGTGGACGGTGAGGGTGTACGTGCCGAGGGCGACGCCCGAGAAGTTCGTCGGGCAGGCGGCCGTCCTGCCCGCGAAGGAGGCCTGGGCCCCGGCGGGTTGCGCGTCGATGACCAGGACGCCGACCAGCGAGTGGGCGCGGACGAGTTCCTGGTCCTTGGCGGCGAGCGCGGCCACCAGTTCCTCGCGCTGTTTGACCTCGAGCGCGAGTTTCGCCTGCTGCTCGGCGATGTGCGCCTGCATCTTGGGCCGGATGACCGCGAGGAACCAGACCAGGACGAGCGAAAGGACCGCGAGGGCGACGGAGGCCACGGTCAGGGCGATCACGCGCCAATCGTTCGCGGGGAGGGAGCGGCGACCGCGGAGGACGGGGCTGCCGAACTTCGGCTTGCCCTTGTCTTTCTTGGTCTTGGTTGTCGAGAAGATGATGGGGCCCGAGGGGGGTCTGCCCGCGTGACCGCGGGTCGTGTCGCTCGGGGCAGGCGATTCTGCGGGCGTTGGGACGACGGGCTGGGCGGGCGTCGCCGGCCCCGCGCCGTGTGGGCGGGAGACGAGCGCCTTGATGCGGTCTGTGTAACTCTTCTGGGGCAAGGAGATAAAGTTGCCCTGCTGTGGCTGGGCCGCAACCCAAAATCCGCCGGTCGGCAGGGGATAATGGTGCGCGGGGGCCGGGCGGGGCTTTCCAAAGTGCGTTGGGCTGCTAGCCTTGAGGCGTGAGTGACAAAGTCCATCGGCTGGACCGGGTTCTCGCGGGATATGGCCGCGTGATGGTCGCCTACTCGGGCGGGGTGGACAGCGCGTTCCTGCTGGAGCGGGCGCACGCGGTGCTGGGCGCCCATTGCCTCGGCGTGATCGCGGATTCGCCCAGCCTCGCGCGCGCGGAGTTGTCCGCGGCCCTCGAGTTGGCGCGGCGCATCGGGGCCCGGGTGGATGTCGTGCGGACCCACGAGTTCGCGAATCCCGAGTATCTGGCGAACACGCCCGACCGCTGCTATTTCTGCAAGGCGGAGTTGTTCGGCGTGATGGAGCGATTGGCGGCCGAGCGGGGTTTTCCGGTCTTGGCGTACGGGGAGAACGCCGATGACATGAGGCAGGTCCGGCCGGGCAGGCGCGCGGCCGAGGAATTCGAGGTCGTTGCGCCGCTGAGGGATGTGGGGCTGGGGAAGGAGGAGATCCGGGTGGCATCTCGGGCGGTGGGTTTGCCGACGGCGGAGAAGCCGGCGTCGCCCTGCCTGTCATCGCGGATCCCGCATGGCACCCCCGTGACGCTCGAGGCGCTCGGTCGAGTCGAGCGGGGCGAAGCGGCGCTGCGGGATATGGGTTTTCGGGTTTTTCGAGTCAGGGATCACGGGGAACTGGCCCGCGTCGAACTGGGCCCGGAAGAGTTCGGCTCGTATGATGATCCGGCGATTCGCGAGGGGATCGAGCGCGCGCTCCGCGCGGCGGGCTATGGGCGTGTCGAGCGCGATCCGAACCCATATGGCGCGGGACGGGCGCCATGAGCGGGTCGCGGGCGGAGGACGAGGGCGTGGATTTTTCGGGAAACGGCGCCGGGGCCACCGCGGCTCGTCCGCTTCGGATCTCTGGGCGAGATCTGGATTCCCGGCTTTTCATAGGGACGGGGAAGTTCCGTTCCTTGCCACTGATGCGCGACGCCCTGGCCGCCTCGGGGACCGGGCTGGTCACGGTGGCGCTCCGGCGCGCGGATCTCTCCGGCGGGCAGGATCCGTACGCGAACATTTTGGAGTTTCTGGAGGCGGGCCGATACCTGATCGTGCCGAACACCAGTGGTGCCCTGGACGCCGGGGAGGCCGTTCGGCTGGCGCGGCTGGGCGCGGCGGCCGGCCTGCCCAAGTGGATCAAGCTGGAGATCCATCCGGATCCCCAGTACCTGCTGCCCGACCCGATCG
>JADLBR010000442.1 GCA_020847615.1 Verrucomicrobiia bacterium | reverse complement strand
GGTTGACCTGGGCCAACATCTGGGCGCAGGCCGACCGAGACATCTCGGAGTCCTGGTCGGTGCGGCAGGTCTCTCTGGCCGCCTACCAGGGCCGCAGCATCCGGCTGCGGATGCGCGCCTGGGCTAATGGTTACTACGGGGACTTCCTGATCGATCTCATCGGCATAGGCGAGGAGAAGCCGTCGGCCCCATTGTTAAGCAGTCCCGCCTACGACACGGTCACTGACCAGCAGCGCCCAATCCTGTCGGTTACGAACTCCGTCGATCCGCAAGGCGATGACATCGCAGGCTACCGGTTTGAAGTCTATTCCGACGAGACACTGACCACCCTCGTGGCCCAGGTACCCGTGGTGGCGCAGGGTGCACAGATCACCTCCTGGCAGGTCGATGTCGATCTGCCATTCGAAGCGCAATACTGGTGGCGCGCGAGGGCGACAGACATCAAGGGCAACGTCGGCGATTGGATGGAGACTGCGACTTTCCTCGTAAGCGCCGATAATCAGCCTCCAGCGCCGCCGGAGCCCGTCCGGCCGATCCAGGGAGGCAAGCTTGACGACCTGAACGACATGCTTGCCTGGTATCCGGCGGTCGATCCGAACGCCGGCGATGTGATCGAGCAGTACCACCTCCAGATCGATGACGATCCCGACTTCAGCAGCCCCATCGTGAATGTCCTTGATTTGATGTCCCCGATCGTCGGCGCGCCATCTGGTAGCGAGCCTGCCATCGTTCTGATCGTCACGCTTGCCGACCTGCCCGGTGCGGCCGGTTTGCCCATCGGAAGCACCCTGCATTGGCGTCTGCGCGCGCGTGATCGGTTCTTCGCCTGGTCTGGATGGTCCACGGTCGAACCCTTCGTCATCCGGCAGAATTTCGCATGGTGGCGTGAGTCGTCCTTCACCGCCGAGCAACTCGCTGATCCAGCGTGCTCCGGTCTCTTGGCGACGCCACAGAATGACGGAGTTCCCAATTTAATGAAATACGCGTTCAACCTAGATCCCTCCGTCGCCGCTGCTGGTGCTGGCCGGATTCTCACCTCAGGCTCGGGAACCTCCGGTTTGCCTGCCATCAGCTACTCCGGTCCCGACGGTTCCCTGCGCGTCGAGTACCTCAGGCGCCGAAACGCCGACGACCTTGTTTACGAGGTGCAATTCTGTTCCGACCTCACCGATGATGCTCCGAACGGATGGGCCGCCGCCACAGCCACCGAGAGCGTCGTTCCCATCAATGATGAATGGGAACGCGTCATCGTCGCGGATCAGCCCCCGCCAGGCGCCCGATCCCGTTTCGGCAGAGTCCTCGTGCAGAGCGTGCCGTGACATCTGTTTGACTCAACCCAGTCGAGTTAAGGCCTCTGCCGATGCCTCGGTCGATGGTCTTCATGCGAGCCGTTTTGCCATCTCCTGGGAGTGATCGTCGCGGAGGAACGAGTAGACCTGGGCGATGAGCTTGCCGCCGTCGCGGTGGCCCTGCCAGGAGGCGATGGTCTGGAAATCGATGCCGCGCTCGACGGCCCCGCGGATGAAGCAGCGGCGGATGGCGCGGTGGGTGTAGTTGGGGTAGCCCAGCCGCTTGCAGGCGTTGCCCAGGGCCTTGCGGACGTTGCGCACCCCGAGGACGCGGTCGTCGGGTTCGCCGCGCGGCAGGGATTCGAGGAACGCGCGGAGCCGGGGGTAGAGCGGGATGTGGAAGCCGGTGTCGGTCTTGTTGCGGTAGGCGCTGACCCGGTTGCCATCCCAGTCCACGTCGCGCCAGCGGAGGGCGGCGGCCTCGCTGTTGCCCAGCCCGCTGAGCAGCAGCAGTTCGACGAAGTTCGCGCTGTCCGCGGCGTCGGCGTTGTAGCACTGGTCGCGGATGTTCTCGATGATGGCGCGGACCTCCTGCTCGGAGGGGATCAGGCGCTCGGGGTCGGGCGGCTTACTGATCTTCTCGTCGCGCAGCGGGGACTCGGCCAGGAGGCGGTCCCGGACGGCCAGGTCGAAGATCGCGCGCAGCAGGAGCAGGTGCTTGTTGCGGCTGTCGGTGGACAGGCCCGCCGTCGATTCGTTGAGCCAGCCCAGCAGCTCGGAGCGGGTGAGCGAGTCCGCGGGCCGGGAGGCGCCGGGCCACTCCTTGAGCTTGGCGACGATCCCGGCGTTGCGCAGGCGGGTCGAGGCGGACAGGTGAGCGGTCGTCGCCAGGTGCCGGTCGGCCAGCGCCGCCAGGGTGTACCGCCCGGCCCCCGGGGCCAGCCCGGCGGTCTTCTCCTTGATCCGGGCCGCCTCCATCTTCGCCTCCCGGAGGCTGCGGCTCTTGAGTTTCTTTTTCTTGAGCTTGCCTTGGGCCCGAAAGATCGCAAAGTACGTGCCGGATGACTCGTAGCGATACACGCTCGGAGCGACTCTGTGGTACCCCATGGTTTGCGGCCTCTTCCGTTGGCTCAGTTAACCATTTGAGTATACCATGGGGTTTTTCGGGCGTCAAGATATCGTCGCAAGTCGTTCGGAATTAATCATTCGGGCCGTAGCGCAGCTTGGCTAGCGCGCTTCCTTGGGGTGGAAGAGGTCCCGGGTTCAAATCCCGGCGGCCCGATTGTCTGGGATCGAAGGATGTTTTGGGTCTACGTTTTGAAGAGCCGCCGCACCGGTCGGCGCTACGTCGGTTGCACTGCCGATTTGCTGAGGCGCATTGAGGAGCACAACCGGGGCCAGACCCGGGCCACCCGTGGCGGCGCGCCTTGGGACATAGTCCACCGGGAAGGTTTTCCCTCCCATGCGGAGGCCCTCCTCCGGGAGCGCTTTCTCAAATCCGGCCGCGGGCGCCGCGAACTGGACGGGATGGTGGGCTAGCGCGGTCGCCTGGGGCGACAGGTCCCGGGTTCAAATCCCGGCGGCCCGATTTTTCCGGATATTTTCTTGGTGTGGGACTGCCTGTGTCCGACCCGCGGGTGCAGGTTGGGTCCATGAAGATTGAAGCGACCCTCGATTATCCGGCGATCCTGCAGGGGCAGGATGCATTCGTTCATGCGGCCTTGACCCTGACGGCCAACGAGAGGCCCGGGGGACGCGCCCGGCCCGGTGCCTTCGCGCTGGTCCTGGACAACAGCGGCTCGATGGAGGGTCGCCCCCTCGAATTGGCGCGCGAGGCGGCGCGGATGGTGGTGCGGCACCTGCAGCCTGAGGACCATTTCGGGCTGGTGGTGTTTTCGGACGCGGCGCGCGTGGTGGTGCCGATGCGGCAGATCGGCGATCGCACGGAGACGGACCGGCGCATCGCCGCGATCCGGTCGGAGGGCTCCACGAACCTGGCGGGCGGCTGGATGCTGGGCCTGGACGAGTTGCGCCGCACGCCGGCCGAACTCCCGCGCCGCGTGCTGCTGCTCAGCGACGGGCTCTTGAACGTGGGGATCACGGACACCGCCCAGGTGGCGCAGCTCGTGGCCCAGGGCCTGGAGAAAGACGCGGCGCGCACGTCTTGTCTGGGTTTTGGCGATGGATACAACGAGGACCTCCTCGGCGAGATGGCGCGGATCTCGGGGGGGACGCTCCACGACGCGACATCGCCGGAGAGCTTCCCGGACATATTCTGCAAGGAACTGGAGAGCCTCCAGCGACTCAGCGCGCAGAACGTTCGCGTGCGCCTGCGCAAGTTGCACTACTGCACGGGGGTGCTGGTGCTGGCCGATTATCCGATCACGGAGTTGCCGGGGGGCGGCATCGAGATCGCGGTGGGCGATCTGGTCAGCCGCGAGGGGCGGGCTCTCGTATTCGGCCTCGAGGTGATGCCAATGCCGCCGGCGCCGGATCTCTCCCTCGAAGGGGAGGACCTCGTGGATATGGAGATCGCGTGGGACGAGATCGGCGAGGGTGAAGTCCGGGCCCGCGTCGAGCGCGTCACCCTCCGGGTCAAGGCGGTGCAGGACCCCGCCCAGGTGGTGCTGGACGAGTCGGTCCTGAAATGGGTCGCCATGCAACACGCCGGCGCCGCGCTCCGCGAGTCGTTGCCACACGTGGACCGGGGCCACTTCAATGGGGCCCGCGAGCGGGTGGAAAAGGCCCTCGCGAGCCTGCGGCGCTATGGGAAGCCCGACCGGGTGGCCGAGGGCATCGCGCTGTTGGAGCAGTTCTTGGATCGCATGCGCTGCTGGGACGCCTCGAGCCGCAAGCACGTCTCGACCCACGCGTACCGAACCAGCAAGCCGTCGTCCTTGCATACATGTGCCGACTTGCCCGAGCGCCCGTATGGCAAGGGATCGAAACCGGGCGGGAAATCGGGTCCCTCCTGAACGAGGCCGAGGAACCGACGGGCGGGACCACCGGGGCGGGGAGATGTAGCCCATCCCGCCTTGCGGGCAAGATGGGCTCGGGCGCCGGGCCGGCGCGCCCACGGTCTGGCGAACGCGGCTGCGCGGCGAATAAGCCAGTCAGCGCCGCATCCACCCCCCCAAAACCCGGCTTGCATCCCCGCCATCTTCTGATTTAATTCTTAACCCCGCATTCCTATGCGGTTTCCGGTCCGGAGTAGCTCAGTGGTAGAGCGGTCGGCTGTTAACCGATTGGTCGTAGGTTCGAGCCCTACCTCCGGAGCCAGTCGCAACCAGGATCCCATCAACGTCTTGCGCCATTCGCCCCGAATGCGTCATGGGTTCTGGACGCCGCCGGCAGCCACAATGGACCACCACCCGCCGGAGGTACC
>JADLBR010000441.1 GCA_020847615.1 Verrucomicrobiia bacterium | reverse complement strand
AGTGGGTCCTCCCCGCCGCGCTCTCGCCACACATCATGCGCTACAACGCGAGAATGGCGTACGGCAACCTGAATCGATCCCGCTGGGAGAACCGCGGGGCGGGCCGCTGACTTGAAAATAGCCGCAGCGCATCCCGTAGCCGAACGCGTCAGCGTTTGGCCGCCAAAGCCTCACGGCTTCGGCTACAATTTCCCAAGCCGGTGGTCCGGCGGCTGCCGGATGGAATCTGACCTGACCCTTCAAAGTTGGGGACACTTCGATGTGTATCACAACATGCACGTAATCAGTATTTTATAAGAATACCGCCTAAAGGCGGCACTACGAACCCAAGACCACGGGAATGTTCGTAGTGGTGCCTTCAGGCACTCCGCGACCCACCGGATGTTTCCCCCTGAATAATCCGGCGCGCTCTCGAGTCAGGCCACCATCACCCCGCCCTGGCTCGCGTTGCTCACGAGTTTCTGGTACCGCGCCAGCCACCCCGAAAGCTCGAGCCGCGCCGGCTGCCACGCCTTCCGGCGCTCGGCCAGCTCCGCATCGGGAACCACGATGTCCATCCGGCGATTTGGGAAGTCGATCCGGATCCTGTCCCCCGCCCGCAACAGCGCGATCGGCCCGCCCTCCGCCGCCTCGGGCGACACGTGCCCGATGCAGGCCCCCGCCGTCCCGCCGCTGAATCGGCCATCGGTGACGAGCGCCACCTTGTCGCCCAGGCCCATGCCCACGATGTAGCTGGTCGGCGAAAGCATCTCCTGCATGCCGGGCCCGCCCCTCGGCCCCTCGTTGCGGATCACGACCACGTCCCCCGCCTTCACCTTGCCCGCAAGGATGCCCTCGCACGCCTCGTCCTGGCTCTCGAAGATCACGCAGGGGCCCTCGAACACGAAGGCCGGCCCGCAGGTCGCCTTGAAGCCCTCGCTGATGCCCGCCGTCTTGACCACGCTGCCCTCCGGCGCCAGTTGCCCGTAGAGGATCGAAAGCCCTCCATCCTTCGAGTGCGCCGCCTCCTTGGTCCGAATGCAGTCCCGCGCGTCAAACCGGAAAGCGGGATCATAGGGCATCAGCCCCGCAGAGGCCGCCTTCGCCAGGAGCGCCGGCTTCTTGATCACTTTCGCTCGCGCGATGCGCCCGTCCTTGACGCGCGCCGCCTGGATTACCGCCGCGGCCTCGCGCCCCCCCGACTTGTCGTACCGCCACAGGATGAGCGCCGGACCCTTCCGGAAGGTCGCCAGTTCCTCGCGCAGCATGCCCCGGGATTCGCGGATCGCGCCCTCGATGTGCGCCCGGATCGCATCGCGCCCCCGGAGTTTCTCCCCGCCCTCGATGTCGATCGTCGCCTTGTCCCCGAACGCATCCGCCGCCGCGTCCGCGTCCGCCGCGTTGAACCCCGCCGCCTTGCGCCACAGCGCGATCGCCGCCTCGTCCCCGGGAAACACCATCATCGGCTTCGGAGCCAGATTCCCGCTCGCGGTCCTCGCGGCCGGACCCAGCTTGTCGTTCGGATCCACCACCAGCGCCGAGCATCCCGACACCCGGATCGCGCGCGCCTGCGCCGTGCACTTCGGCGAGCGGACATCCCACGCGTCGATGTTCTCCCCGATCGACCGCCCCGTCACCGTCTTGCACTTCAGGTTCAGCGCCCCCATCCGCTTCAGTTCCCCGAGGATCGTGTGGATCCCCCCGGCGCGATGCACGTCCTGCACGTGGTAGTCCGATGAGGGCGACACCTTGCACAGGCAGGGCACCCGCCGCGAGATCGCGTCGATCCTCTGGATGTCGTACGGGATGCCCGCCTCCCGCGCGATCGCCAGGGTGTGCAGGATCGTGTTCGTCGAGCCACCCATCGCCACGTCCAGCATCAGGGCGTTGTCGAATGCCTCCAGCGTCGCGATGTCCCGCGGTTTCAGGTCCAGCTCCACGAGCCTCAGGATCTGCCGCGCGGCCCACCGGTACAGGTGCTCGCGCTCCTTGGACACGGCCAGCACGGTCCCGTTGCCCGGCAGCGCCATCCCGAGCGCCTCGCACAGGCAATTCATGGAATTCGCCGTGAACATCCCGGAGCACGACCCGCACGTCGGGCAGGCGCTCTGCTCCAGGCGCCTCAGCTCATCCTCGCCGATCTGCCCCGTCTTGAGGGCGCCCACCCCCTTAAACACCGATATCAGGTCCGACTTGCCCGCCGCCCCACGCAGGTGCTCGGGCAGCGCCTCGTCCACCGCCCGCTCGGCGATCCCGGCCGCCATCGGCCCGCCGCTCACGAAAATCGTCGGGATGTTCAGGCGCATCGCCGCCATCAGCATGCCCGGCACGATCTTGTCGCAGTTCGGGATGCAGACCATGCCGTCGAAACAGTGCGCGCGGACCATGGTCTCCACCGTGTCCGCGATGAGCTCGCGCGAGGGCAGCGAGTACTTCATCCCGCCGTGCCCCATCGCGATGCCGTCGTCCACTCCGATGGTGTTGAAGATGAACGGCACGCCGCCCGCCTCCCGCACCATCCGCTTCACCAGCAGGCCCACCTCGTTCAGGTGCGCGTGCCCGGGTATGCAATCCGTGTAACTGTTGCAGATCGCGATGAACGGCTTGTCGAAATCCTCCTCGGACTCGATGCTCCCCGTCGCCCGCAGCAGGCTCCGGTGCGGCGCCCGCTCGAATCCCTTCTTGATCGTGTCTGAACGCATGATGCCTCCTGCTCTGT
>JADLBR010000440.1 GCA_020847615.1 Verrucomicrobiia bacterium | reverse complement strand
GGACCCGCCGGCCTGGTGACCACAGAGCGGTGGCCCCACCCGGTCCCTTGCCGAACCCGGAAGTGAAACGCCGCATCGCCGATGATAGTGCCTCTATAGGTGGCGCGAAAGTAGGTCGTCGCCGGGACAGAGCGCCCGGAGAACCGAAAGGATCTCCGGGCGCTCTGCATTTTATGGGCTCTTGCGGAAAAGCAGTGGCTGTCGATGGGGCGATGGCCAAACGGAAGCCCTGAGGTTTCACCGGGAACTCACGAACCCAGGAAGGGCAGGGAACGGGATGGCGCTCAGTCAAGTGCCGTTTGGGATCCAGCCCTTCTTTCCTGCCTTCCTGAGCTCCAGATTGCCCACTAAATTTCCTGAAGAGCCATTTTATGGCTGCGTGGAACCGGTTGTTCCGGAGCGGGTTGTGGCGGGAAGTTCCTGGCCGTGCGCCCGCCCGCGCGCTTTGCGAGGCGATTGGACTTGCGCGGGCTGAATCCGTTTTTAAAGTATTTTTCAGAATGGCGTGCGATCCGGTGCGTGTGCTGGGGGGACGGATTGTGTTTAGAGTATAAACGTTAGCGGCTAGGGCGGAGACGAGGAAGTTGTTGGACGTGGGAAGCAGGATGGAACGATCGTTGCCAGGACGAGGGAGTCGGGCGAATGGCCGATGCTCGGGGGCGCTCGCGTGCGTGCTGGGTGTGGGGTGCCTTTCGCTGGGGTTATCCGCGGGCACTGACGCTTTAGGGGCGAGTGCTGGGGATACTGCGCCGACGAAGGTCGCGGCGAAATCGACGGCGTCGAAGAGATCCAAGGCCAGGTCGGCGAAGTCGGCACAGGCTGACGGGACGACCGTGGCCGGGGTGGCGGGCTCGCGTGCGGCGGCGGGTGTGGGTGCGACGAACGCCGTGGCACGTGCGCGGCCATCGTTGGCATCGGAGCCGACGAATTTGGTATGGGTGGCGCCGTTGACCCCGAGCGCGCTCTCGGCGGCATCGGATGCGCCGGCGCCGGTGCCGGCGGTGCCGGTGGCCGACGCCGTGGGTGGGGTGAGCGCGGAAGCGGCCGCACCGGTCGAGGCGGCGCCGGAGGCCGTCGAGGGCGCGCCGCGCGAAATGATCCTATCGATCACGGACCTGATGGGCGTGGCGCTGGACGAGAGTCCGGATGTCGTGCTGGAGAAGATGCCCCTGGAGACGGCCGAGGCGTGGCTCGATCTGCAGAGGAGCACTTTCGAGCCGCGGCTGGCGGCGGGCGCGACGTACGCGGAGTCGGACCGGATACAGAATTATTGGGATTACAGTTACCTCCGGCCCGCGGAGAGGTTCCTGCGTTTGGATCAGATGAAGACCAAGCGGTACACGGCGGGCGTGACGGGCAAGCTGCCGATAGGGACGCAGCTTTCTCTGGACGTGGACTATGTCGACACGGACAGCTCGCAGTGGGACCGCGTGAATTCGTTGGGAAACTTCATCTACCCCTATCGGGAGACGTCGGACGGGCGCGTGGGACTGACGGTGACCCAACCGCTCCTGCGGGGCTTCGGGCCGCAGAATAGCCTCTCGGAGATCCGGGTCGCGAGGGCGAGCCTGGAGTCCGCGGACGTGACATGGCGCCAGTCTTTGGCGCGGCGGCTCGCGGGCATCGCGCGCTCCTACATCGAACTGTTCGCGGCGTACGATGACCTGGACATGGTGAGGCAACTTGAGGTCAAGGTGCGGGACGCGGTGGCCAAGGGGGAGGCGGAGGAAACGGACGTCCAGCAGTGGGAGGGGGCGCGCAAGGACGCCGAGGAGAAGATTGAAACCCTGCAAAAGCAGCTGATCCGGCAGACCCGCAAGCGGGAGGAATGGTGGAAGGACACGCCCGAATACTGGATCCGTCCGCTGGAGCTTCAGCCGGCCGCGTGCCCGGTGGTCCCGCAGAACGGCGATCTGATGGCGCTGGTATTCGAGTCGCCGGACTATCGTCTCGCCCAATCCCGGGTGGAGCAAGCGTGGCATCGTTTGCGGAAGGCGAAGAACGAGATGCTTCCCAAGGTGGACGTTTTCGGCAGGGCGGGATTGGCGGGATTTGGCGAGGACACCGATGCGGTGTGGAAGGACATGGAGGACCAGAACCGCCGGGATTGGGCGATGGGGGTCAAGGTGGAGATCGGGCTCGGGGGGGACCTCTCGGCGCAGGCGAAAAGAGACCAGTATGACGTGACCCACAGGACGGCCGAGGAATCGCTCAAGAATCTGGAGTACGATCTTCGGGAGCAGTTCAAGGGCGCGTTCGAGGCGTGCGTCGATGCCTTTTCGGCGTTCGAGAAGGCGCGCGACTCGCGCCGTGCGGGTGAATCCTACGCGGGGGATCGTCCGGAGTACTACCGGACGCTGAGGCAGGCGGAGATACGGGCGCTGGGGTTGTACGAGCGATCGATCATCACCTTGGAGTTGCTCCAGGGCAAGTTCCCGGAGCGCTACGGCGTGCGCTTCGTGGAACGGGGCGAGGTCTCGTCGGGCCTGGCCGGCGTCGACAAGGCCAAGTGAGGCGGTCGGCGCCCAAACGCTCACGCGTTCGGCTGCGGGAGGCGATGGGCAATTTTCAAGGCAACCGTGTTGGACTTTGCGAAGTCCGACGGGCTGCCGGGCCAAGGGTCCTCGGGAGTTGGACGCTCCTGTGGTCGCCGTCCCGCGTGTCGGTCGAGTCGCGTCACATCGGACCCGGCTGGCGGTGCGCCGCGCGCGGGCGGGCCGTCGCGAAATCGATCCTCTCGTCGGCATTGCCCGCGTAGCCGCCCCACCCGACGGAGATCGCCGATATGCGGTCGAGGTCGAGGCGCGCGTTGGGATCCTTGCTGTCGCCAAATCGTCGGAAGCGATGGATCGCGAGATAATGGGTGCGCGCGCCGGCATCCGCGGTCGTCCGTCCGAGATCTGCGATGTAATCCCCGCCGCCGTCCTCGTGGAGATAGGCGAACATCTTCGCGGGCGACGACTGCCCGGGCGGGATATCGCAATCGATGGCGATGCCGAAGGCGCCGGTCAGGTCGATGGGCTTATCGAACGCGAAGCGCAAGAAGCACCAGGAGTCGGCGCCGTCTTTGGTCAGGAGGCTGCTCGCTTTCCACGATGCGCCTCCGGCCCGCGCCTCGACCGTGGAACGCACTGCGGGGCCGGTGCCGGCGGCGGGTTGCCGTGGCTGGGGAAGCTCTGAGGTGGTGATGCCGGGGAGTGGTCCGGGACGGAGCCGCGCGTGCGCCGGAGGCGCGGCGCCCGCGAAGCGCAGGATCTTGGCGCCATAGCCATCGATCGTGAGATCGAGGGAAGGCGTGCCGGCGGAACTGTCCCGGCGCGGCAAGAGGTCTTCCTGCTGGCCGGTGGCGGGATCGATCGCCCGCGCGGCCCCAGAGGCTAAGAAATTCAGGGTCCCGGTCCAGGGTCCGGACGAATCGTTGATGACAAGGAACACATCTCCGTCTGACGAGCGCCGGTGCGTCATGCGGCAGGTGAGTGGGACTTGGGTGGCCCGTGCGTCGGGCGGCAGAATGCCATCGAGGATCGCGGGGAGGAGATCCTCGGAGCCGGGGGGCAGGAAGATGCCGCCACCGCCGGCGGCGTTGGGCTTGGAGGAGGGTTGGCTCGTGTCGTCGGCGAAAAGCGAGCGCGCGCGGGCGACCGTCCCTTTGGCGTCGGGCAGCGCGAGCCGGGGCACGGCCCCGAGGGCCACCACGACGCCACCGGAATCGACGAACTGGGCCACGTTATCCCACGCGGCAGGGCCGAGCGTGTCGGTGCCCGGGAGCACGAGGACCCGCCATGCCTGGTCGCGCAACGCCAAGCGCCCGTCCCCGGCCCCGGCCTCGGCGATCGATCGCGAATCGATCATGTCGAACTCGCGGCGCTCCGAGAATAGCGCGTTGGCGGCACCGAGGAACTGATCCTGGATCTTTGCGGCTCCGGGCGAGTCCTTCGCGGAGTGGCGCGAGGCGAAGGTGTGGACCCACAGGCTCTCCGCGGGATAGAGGAGGGCGATCAGTGCGGCGGACCGGGTGCCGCGGAGGGCCGAGCAGCAGCGCCCGGTCCATTCGTTCAGGCGGCGAATGGCGGAATCGTCGAGGCCCGCGAATGAAAAATAGCTCGTGATGACATTGACGCCGCCGGCGAAGAGGCGGTTGAGGGAACCGCGGATCTCGGCCTCGGAGACGTCGCGCCTCGGGCGCTTGTCGCCCTCGGGGCGGTAGCGCTGCGAGTGGTCGGAGGCCTCGCACATCACGAGCGTCTTGCCCTCCAGGTCGGCGGCAGACCGCGCGTATCGGGCAATGTGCCAGGGGACCTGGTCGGGCAGGCTGGTCAGGCAATCGATGCTCGGAGCGTCGAGCCGCCGCATGCAGCGGAAGAAATCCCCGTAGAAGGGCACGTGGGCGGCGACCGACTCCTCGATGAGCAGGTGCCCGCCCGACGGGATGTTGTGCTGGGCACAGCGCCGCTGGATCTGGCCGAAGAAATTGTCCGAGACGAGTTCCGCTACGGTCTGCCAGAATTCGTATCGCGCTTGCTCGCCCCCCGGGCCTGCGGGGGCGACGAGCGCGGGCAGGAGCGGGACGAGCGGGCGACCCCTGCGGCGCTCGAATTCCTCGGGCAGGGTCTGCGACCACGCCAGCACCCGCCACGGCATCGGGCGCAGGAAGCAACTCATCAGGGACGGCTCGTCGGTGAACGTGGATTCGAAGATCTTGCCCAGGTCGGGGCCGAGGCGCCTGGCGTAGGCGTCGTGGGTGATATCGAGGAAGCGCGCGATGGGCTCGGCCAGCAGGAGGTTCACGTAGGGTTGCTTCGCGTAGACGTTCAGCGCGGCGTGCGTTCCCTCAAAGATGGCCTCGTCGGTGAAGATCATCGCGTGCCAGCGGCCCTGCGGCGCGGTCCAGTCCAGTTTGCCATTGGTGAGGCTTTCCGACAGATCCCTTCCATCGTCCAGGGCGATTTGGCCATCGCGGATGGGGAAGGCCTTGGCGAGGACGGGTCTTCCCGGAGGGGATTCGAGGGTGATCCTCTGCCCGCCGTCGGCGACGGCGTCGGCGATGAGGAGTCCGCGCGCGGCCCATTCCGGGTGATCGCGCAGGACGATGCCGCCCGCGGTTCCGGATGGGTAGCCTTTCTCGTCGTAGAGCCAGAGCGCAAATCCCTCTTCCTTCATGCGGCGGACGGCCCGCAGGAACGACTGCCATTTCATCTCGTTCTCGAGATAGCCGTCGAAGGCGACGTTGCATACCGCGCCGCCGAAGCCCTGGGCCTTGAGTTGCCCGATCCGTGCATCCTGGGCCTTGGGGTCATCGGGCCAACCGTGGATGATTTTTAAGATGCGCGTGTTTGGGGGCGGGGAATTCGCGTGGGTCGCCTCTTGGGCCGGCACCGGGGTTGCCGGGGTCCACCACAGAGCCATCGCCATCATCAGGGATGAGGCACGGGAGGATGGGCGAAGGGTCCGGGAGGATGCGGCTATGGCGCGGGACATGCGCGGATGTTCCGGGGAAAGGCGTGATTTTCAAACCTAATCGCCGCGGGGGCCTCATCCCCGGGGTGGGGCCGCCCGGGGCCGGCGTTCCCGCTCGACCTCGGCCGGATCATTTGCTACGCCTGCGTCACGGAGGATCCACATATGAGGCGCGAGACAAGGGGCACCCAATGCAATCGTCGAGAGTTCTTGAAACGCGGGGGGGCGATGGCCGCCGGGGCATCGGCCCTCGGCGGGTTCTTGCCGTCCGGGGTGTTCGCGTCCGACGATAACACGATCCGACTGGCGCTCATCGGGTGCGGGGGGCGGGGTTCGGGTGCCGTCGGGGATGCGCTCTCGGTGGCGGACGAGGGCCCGATCAAGCTCTGGGCGATGGCCGATCTGGACAAGGATCGCATGACCAAGGCCCATGACGCGCTCAAGGAGTCGTTTGCCGACAAGGTGGACGTGGCCGAGGATCGGCGTTTCGCGGGCTTCGACGCGTACCGGAGGGCCATCGACATCCTGCGTCCGGGAGACATCGCGATGTGCACGACGCGGCCCTACATCCGTCCGCTGCACGTGGAGTATGCCGTCAAGAAGGGCGTGAACGTCTTCATGGAAAAGTCATTCGCGTCCGATCCGGCGGGCGTGAAGCGGATGCTGCGCGCCGGCGAGGAGGCTGAAAAGAAGGGCGTGAAGGTCTTGGCGGGGTTGCAGTGCCGGCATTCTCCGGCGCGGGCTGCGCTGATCGAGAAGATACGGGCCGGCGAGATGGGCGAGATCCACACGATCCGGGCGAACCGCTGGGGCGGGGCGCGATGGCTCAAGGCCAACGAGGACGGCGCGAACGACCTGCTGGGACAGCTGCGGCTGGGCAAGACCCACATCTTCTGGGTCGGGTCGGGACAGATGGTGGACAACCTGATCCACCAGGTCGATGAGTGCTGCTGGATCAAGGACGCGTGGCCGGTGTCGGTGGAGGGGCTATCGGGGCGCGTGGCGGGGAGCCAGGACGCGGGGCAGAACCTGGATATCTACTCGATGGAGTACACGTTCGCCGATGGGACGAAGGCGTTCTGCGGTTTCCGGCGCATGGAGAAATGCCGCGCGGAATTTGCGACGTTCGTGCATGGCACCAAGTGCGCGGCGCAGTTCTCGGGCATGACGCACGCCGCGACGGTGCAGATGTTCAAGGACCAGCGCATCGGCAAGGAGCACGTCTCATGGACGCCCGAGCGGGACAAGTTTAGCCCGTGGCAGTACGAGTGGAACAACTTTATCCGCAGCATCAGGAAGGACAGGCCGCACAACGAGGTGAAGCGCGCGTGTTACTCCGACCTGGCCACCCTCATGGGCCGCGCGGCCTGCCACACGGGGCAGGTGGTGACATGGGACGAGATCATGGCGTCGGAGTTCCAGTTCTGCGATTATCTCGATACGCTCAGTTACGACAGTCCGCCCCCCGTGAGGCCCGGCGAGGACGGGCGTTTCCCGGTCCCTGTCCCGGGCAAGTGGAAGGAGGTCTGAGCGTTCCCGATGACACGGATCGGGACCCTGTGGGTGTTGGGCCTGCTGTCGGCGGGTCGCGCGGCCGGTCCGGAGCGCCCGAACGTGCTGTTCATCGCGGTCGACGACCTGAATCCGATGCTCGGGTGCCACGGGAACGCGGCGGTGCGGTCGCCGCACATGGACCGGCTCGCGTCCGAGGGGCTGCTCTTTCGGCGCGCGTATTGCCAGACCGCGCTCTGCATGCCATCCCGCTCGAGCCTCCTGTCGGGCTATCGTCCGGAGACGTTGCGCAACAAGGCGGGGCCGCTGACGGGAAATGCGCCGCCGGGCACGATCTCGCTCCCCCGGCTTTTTCGCGACCATGGGTACGCGACGGTGTCCGTCGGCAAGGTGTACCACCACAACGCCGATGATCCGGGCGGCTGGGTCCGGCGCCACACCGAGACGTTCGAGGCGGAGGGGGCATGGTGTTCCGGATACTGCTCTGGCTATCGGCTGCCGGCCAATCGGGCACTGGTTCGGAACTACCTGCAGGGCATGCGCCTGAAGAAGGGGCTCCCGGCCTCGCCCATAGCGGAGATCACGGACGCCGCGGACGCGGAGACCCCGGATGGTCTCGTCGCCGAGAGGGCCATCGAGGAACTGCGCGCGTTCAAGGGGACCGGCGAGGCGTTCTTCCTCGCGGCCGGTTTCTATCGGCCCCACATGCCGCTGACTGCCCCGAAGCGATACTGGGATCTCTACGACCGCGGGAGCTTCGCGGTGCCCGCCAACTTCCGGCAACCGGATGACGGCATCCCGCGGGATGATTGGAACGAGGTCAGGCGCTACGGGGATTGCCCGGCCAGCGGGCCGATGCCGGAGGACAAGGCCTTGGAGATCATCCACGGTTACCACGCGAGCATCAGCTTCGTCGACGCGCAGGTTGGCAGGGTGCTCGACGAGTTGCGCCGGCTAGGCCTTGACCGGAACACGGTGGTGATCCTCTGGTCGGACAATGGCTGGCATCTTGGCGATCACGGGCGGTGGAGCAAACCGACCCACTTCGAGACCGCCACGAGGATCACCCTGATGATCTCGGCGCCCGGGTATCCCCGCAACCTGCGGACCGATGCCCTTGTTGAACTGATCGATATCTATCCCTCGCTGTGCGAGCTCTGCGATCTGCCGCGGCCCGCGTATCTGGAGGGAACGAGCTTCGTGCCGCTGCTTCGCTCGCCGGATCTTCCGTGGAAGAGGGCCGCGTTCTCCTGCCTGTTGGACTACACGACCGTGAGCGTCCGGTCGGACCGCCATCGGTTCATCCGGCGGGCCTCGGGCCTGGACGAGCTGTACGATTGCCGCGAGGACCCGGCGGAGAACCACAATATCGTGGCGGATCCGGCAGCCCGGGGGGCGCTGGAAGAAATGAGGGCGTTGCTGGCAGCAGGCTGGCGCGGCGCGCGCCCTTGCGGCGATGGCGCGGGCGTCCCGGCGCCACCTGACTGACGGGGCCGCGGCTCAGACGCCCCCGAACGCGGAGAAACCGCCATCGACGGGAATCGTGACCCCGGTGACGAACCGGGCGGCGTCGGAGGCCAGCCACAGGCAGGCCCCCTGGAGCTCTTCGGGCTTGCCGAATTCGCGCACGGGCGTGTGCGCGATGACGCTTTGGCCGCGCTCCGTCAGGTTGCCCGATGCCTCGTCCACCAGGAGAAAACGGTTCTGCTCGGTGAGGAAGAAACCTGGCGCGACGGCGTTGACGCGGAAGCGCCTGCCGTGCTTGCGCGCGAGTTCCACGGCCAGCCAGCGGGTGAGGTTGTCGACCGCCGCCTTGGCGGCGGAATAGGCCACCACGCGCGTCAGCGCGCCCAGCGCCGCCATCGAGCTGATGTTGATGATGGACACGTCGTTGTCCTGCTGCTGCATCATTTCGCCGAAGACCTGGATGGGGAGCAGCGCCCCGCCGAGGAAGTTCAGCTGCCAGACATCCGCGATCGCCTTCGCGTCGAGGGAAAAGAAGCTGCCGGTGGGGGACACCGTGGCGCGCGGGTCGTTGCCCCCGACGGCGTTGACCAGCACGTCGATGCCACCCCAGTCGCGGCGGAGCGTGTCGCGGGCCTTCTCGAGGGAGGCGCGATCGAGGGCATTGACCTCCAGGGACATGCCTCGCGGGGCGACCAGGCCGATCTCGCGACCGACCTGCTCGCCCTTCTCGCTTCGGGTGCTGGTGATCGCGACGCGGCAGCCGGCACTGTAGAACCCCGCGGCGATCGTCCTTCCCAGCACGCCGGTGCCGCCCATCACGAGCACGCGCTTGTCGTCTAGCTTGAAGAGGTGATTCAGGAAGCAGGGATCAGGCATCGCGGGACTTTGGCGCAGGCCGGCTCCGGATGAAACAGAAATTCTGCGCCGCCGCGGGATTCTCGCTGGACCGGGCGCCGCGCCGGGGATTAGGCTGCCGGCATGACGAGGCTTGTTCTATTTTTCTTGTTTTTGAGGGCCGCGATGGGGGGGGCCGCGGAGGTCCCGTTCCCTGGCGAACGGGGCGCGAAGCTGGATCTGGCGTGCCGCGAGGACATCTGGGAGACGCCCGCGCGCGGTCCGCTTGCGCAGCTCGTGCGGGTGCCCCGGGATCAGGTGGTGGGGTTTGCCCTCTACACGCACGATCACGGCGTGCTCAAGCTCTCGGCGCAGCTGTATCCGCTGAGGCCGGAGGAACCGCGCGAGGTGCGTCTGGAGTTCAAGCGGGATGGCGGGTGGAAGGAGGCCGCGCGGGCGGCGGTGCGGTATCCCGGCTGGAGCGCGCATTTCCGCGTTGAGCCGTGGGATGGGACTCGGGATGTCCCATACCGTGTGCGGCACGGGGACCTGGCGTCTTTCGAGGGGCTGATCCGGAAAGATCCCATCGACAAGGACGAGATCGTGGTGGGATCCCTCTCCTGCAATTCGAACAAGGATCGGGGCGATCGGACAGAGATCGTGGAGAAACTCAGGCGCCAGGACCCGGACCTGCTATTTTTCGCGGGCGACCAGAGCTATGACCACGCCGAGCACACCGCGGCGTGGCTGGACTGGGGCCGGCAGTTTCGGGAGATCATCAAGGATCGGCCCGTGGTGACGATCCCGGATGACCACGACGTCGGCCATGGGAACCTGTGGGGCGAGGGGGGCAAGATCGCCGACACGCAGGCCGGGGATACCGGGGGGTACTTCTTCCCGGCGGAATACATCCGCATGGTGGAGCGCTGCCAGACGGCGCATCTTCCGGATCCCGTCGATCCGCGGCCGGTCGGGCAGGGCATCGGGGTGTATTTCACGCGCCTCCGGGTGGGGGGGATCGACTTCGCGATCCTCGAGGACCGGAAGTTCAAGAGCGGCCCCAATGGGAAGATCCCGCAGATGGGGCCCCGGCCAGATCACATTCAAGAACCCGGCTATGACCCGAAGAAGGTCGATCTGCCGGGCCTCGAGTTGCTCGGGGACCGGCAGATGGCGTTCCTTCACGAGTGGGGCCAGGATTGGACGGGCGCGCGGATCAAGGCGGTTCTGTCCCAGACGGCATTTTGCGGGGCGGTGCACATGCATGGCTCGAAGGAGAATCGTCTATTGGCCGACTTGGACTGCAACGGCTGGCCCCAGACGGGGCGGAACGAGGCCATGGCGGCGATCCGCCGCGCTCTGGCGTGCCACCTGTGCGGGGACCAGCATTTGACGGTGGTGGTCAAGCATGGGATCGAGGCGCACCGCGATGGGCCGTACGCCTTCACGAACCCGGCGATTATCAACAGCTACTATGGCCGCTGGTGGTGGCCCGAGGACGAGAAGCCCGGGGCGAACCCGGTCCCGGGGAGCCCGTTACCCTGGACCGGCGATTATCTGGACGGCCTGTACAACCGGATCACGATGATCGCCTACGCCAATCCCGCTTTCGCGGACATCAAGACGATGGCGACCAGACAGCGAGATCCCGCGGCAGATCTCGGCGATGGCTATGGCCTGATCCGTTTCAAGAAGAAGGAGCGGACGATCACCTTCGAGTGTTGGCCGAGGTATGCGGATCTCGCGCGGGGCGATGCGGCGCAGTACCCGGGCTGGCCGATCACGTTCCCGATGGAGGATAACGACGGGCGCCAGGTATTCGGGCACCTGCCGACGGTCAAGGTGGCGGGCGCCGTGGATCCCGTGGTCCAGGTGGTGCGCGAGGACGATGGCGAGATATTGTACACTCAACGGATCCGAGGGGCGGAATTCAGGCCCAGGGTGTACGGCCCGGGGAGCTACACCGTGAAGGTGGGGCGCGACCGGCCGGACGCTTGGTCGGCCAAGGGCCTCAGGCCGGGCGCGGCGGGGGTGTTGGACGTGGCGCTGTAGGTCCGGCAACCGCCGGACCACGGGCTTGGGAAAATGTAGCCGAAGCCGTGAGGCTTTGGCGCCCAAGCGCTGACGCGTTCGGCCACGGGAAGTGCTGCGGCAATTTTCGGGTCAGGGCCTGACGTCGAGGCAGACGGCGGAGCCGAGGTTGTCGCGGAGGTAAAGCCGGCCGTTGGCGAGGGCGGGCGGGGCCCAGCAGAGATCGGAGAGGGGCTTCTGGCGGGCGATTTCCTTGAAGCCCTTTTCGTCGGCCTGGCCGAGGACGAGGTCGCCGGTCTCGCAGAGGATGACGAGGTGCCGCCCGGCGCGGAGGAGGGAGCCGCGTTCGCCAGGGAGTTCATGGCGCCAGAGCACGTTTCCGGTGGCCATGTCGAGGCGGGCCAGGCGGGCCGGCTCGCCCTTGTCCTCGAAGACGGCCATGACGTGCCCGCCGTCGAAGACGGAGTTCTGGAACATGAGTTCCATGTCGCGGTCGCGGTGCGCCAGCTGGGGCTCGGCGCCGGAGATGTCGATGATGCCATAGCCCTGGCCATAGCCGGAGGCGAAGAACAGGCGACCCTGATGGTACTGCGGGTTACTGGCGTTGACCCCCCAGTTGGTCCTCCACGGGTACTTGAAGATCAGGGAGCCCTTCGCGTCGAGATCGTACACGCAGAGGCCCTTGGCCTGAAAGTACGCGGCCATCCGGCGACCCCCGTGCTCGAAGATGAGTGGGGCGGCGTAGCCAGGTTTCTCGTCGCCGGCCTTCCAGAACAAGGCGCCCGTGAGCTTATCGATCATCGCGATGGAGCCGCCCTCGGCGCCGGGATCGATGAGCAGGTGGTCGCCGAGCACGCGCGGGGACGCGGACCATCCCCAGTCGGATCTGCGGCCACCGAAGTCTGCCTCGTAGTGCTTGGTCCAGAGGACCTTGCCGGTGGCGATCTCGAGACACGCGAGTCTTCCGCTCTTGCTCAAGGAGTAGACGCGATCGCCATCGATCGTGGGCTGGGCGGACGGGCCGCCCGTGTATTGCTTGTCGGCGAGGGGCTCGTCGTAGGTGTGTTTCCAGAGGACGGCGCCGGTGGCCGCGTCAAGACACCACAGCGTGTCCTTCTCGTCGGCGTTGCCGAGGGAAAGCGCCCGGTCGCCCTGTATCGAAAAGGACGCGCAGCCCTTGCCGATCTGCGCCTTCCAGAGGGTCTCGGGCGGGCGCTTGTCCCAGTCCAACCGGATCGTTTCCGCGACGCTGGCATCGTGGCGAGGGCCGAGGAAGCCGGGCCAGTCCTCGGCGGGGACGGCGGATGCCGCCAGGCACGCGAGGCCGGCGATGGCTGGGCGAATAGACTTTCTCATACGATGGTCCGGGCGCATTGGCGGCGGAAAAGTATTGGATTACCCGGCCTTGTCAAAAGATCGGGCGGAAAAGACATGCTAATATGTTTCATGAGCAATTTGAATTTTGTGGGGGGCGCCTATTCTCTTCGGCATGCGTTTAGGAGCGAGGGTCTTGGCGTGCGCGCTGGCCGCGGGGCCGCTGTGTGTGGGGAAGGCCGCCGGCGCGGAGGGGTGGCTTTCCTGGCGCGGGCCGCAGCAGGCGGGCGTGTCGTTGGAAGAGGGGCTGCCCGAGAGCTGGGCGGTTGGGGGAGCCAACCATCTGTGGAGCTACGCGGTGCGCGGGGGCGGCACGCCCGTGGCGGCGGACGGGCGACTGTACGTGTTTGGTTTCTACGGGAAGACGGAGGACGTGACGGAGGCGCTGCTCTGCGTCGATGCGGCGAGCGGCAAGAAGCTCTGGGAGCACCGGTTCCGGGATTACCTTAGCGACAACGTGTACACGCGGTACGCGATCGGTGCCCCGGCGGTCGATGCGGAGACCGGGAACGTCTACGTGCTATCCAGCAACGGCCTGCTGATGGGGTTCTCTCGTGACGGGGAGAGGCTCTGGGAGCGCTCGATGATGGAGGAGTTCGGGTGGCTGACCTTTCCCAATGGGCGAACGGGCGCCCCCGGAATCGACGGGGAACTGGTTATCGCGCACGGGGTGACGGCGAACTGGGGGACGGACGGTCCCGCGCGCGACCGCTTCTACGCGTTCGACAAGCGGACGGGGGAACTGGTGTGGTACTCGACCCCCGGCGAGCAGCCGGTGGACAGTTCGTTCGCCACGCCGGTCTTCGCGGATCTGGGGGACCACCGGGTCTTCTATGCGGGGACGGGATGCGGCAACGTGGTGTGCGTGAACGCGCGGACGGGCCAGCCGGTGTGGCGCTTCCGGCTATCGAATGGCGGCGTCAATTCGGGAGTGATCCCGTACGGCAAGGACAAGTTGATCGCGGTGCACGGGAAGGAGAATCTGGACGAATCGACATCCGGGCGCCTGGTGTGCCTGCGCATTCCGACGGAGTACCCAAAGGGCGATCTGCCGCTGGTCCTGGGTGCGGACGCGGAGGTGTGGCGGAATACCGAGCACTGTGCGTTCAGCAGTTCTCCGGTGCTCAAGGATGATCGCATATACACGACGGTGGACACGGGGAGCCTGCTGTGCGCCGACGCGAAGAGCGGGAAGACGCTGTGGCAGATCAAGCTGGGGCCAGACCAGCTGCACGCGTCGCCCACCTGGGGCGACGGAAAACTCTACGTGCCCATGCGGGACGGGAGCCTGAACATATTGCGCCCGGGCGAGAGCGGCGCCGAGAGGCTATGCCGCACCGAGTTGGGCGTGCCATGCATCGGCGCGCCGGCGATCTACGCGGGAAAGGTGTTCCTGGTGACGGATGATGGGATGCACTGTTTCGGCAGCAAGGAGGGGCGATTCAAGGGCGATGGAAAGCCGGCTGCACCGGGGGCCGCGGCGGGTGAAGCGGTCGCGCTGCAGATCGTGCCCGCGGAGTTCGCGCTGGCGCCGGGGCAATCGCAGTCGTTCACCGTCTGGGGCGTGGATGCGGCGGGTCGGCGCGCCACGAAGTTTGACAAGGCCGACTGGGAGGTGTGGGTGCCGCCGACGGCCAAGGTGAAGAGCCGGGTGGACGCAAAGTTCGAAGGGGACAACCGGCTGGTGGCCGACGCGGGCGCGCGGCTTTCGGCCGGGGCCTTCAAGGCGCAGGTGGGCGGACTCGCGGGAACGGTGCGGGGGCGGGTCGTGGCGGGGCCGGTGTATTCGGAGGACATGGAGTCGTACGCCCTCGACCAGAAGAATGACGCCGGGGAGGCGGTGGCTTTTCCGCCGCTGCCGTGGTTGGGGGCGCGCGTGAAGTGGTGGGTGCTCGAGCGCGACGGCAGCAAGGTGATCGCGAACAGGCTGGATGACATCCTGTTCCAGAGAACGATGAATTTCTTCGGGCGCCCCGAGATGAGCGGCTACGTGCTTGAGGCGGACGTGATGACCGATGGCAATCGGCGCACGATGTCGACGGTGGGGCTGGTCAACCAGAGGTATCTGATCACGCTCGCCGGCAACTGGCGGGTCCTGGAGGTCTCCAGCAACCACGAGCGCCTGAAGCGGTCGGTGCCTTTCAAGATCGAGCCCAATGCGTGGTATCGGCTCAAGACGCACGTGGAGACCAAGGGCGACGGCGGCGGGGTGGTGCGGGCCAAGGCGTGGCCGCGATCGGAGGCGGAGCCGCCCGGATGGACCATCGAGGTGGCGGTGCCCGAGGTGCATCGGCATGGCGCGCCGGGGGTATTCGCGTTTTCGCCACAGAGCCTGATGAGAGTCTACATCGACAACCTGAGCCTCAAACCGAACAGACAATGAAGACGACGAGAATGCTGATGGCGGGCGCCGCGGCGGCCTGCGCGCTCCATGGCCCATCTTTCGCCCGCGCGGGCGGCGACTGGCCGATGTGGGGGGGCACGCCCTCGCGCAACATGGTGGCCGACGCGAGAGACCTCCCGCTGGAAGTGGTGCCGGGCAAGCCATCCGGCAAGACCGAAGAGATCGACATCGCGACCACCAAGAACGTCAGGTGGGTGGCGAAGCTCGGATCGCAATCGTACGGCACGCCCACCGTGGCAGGCGGGCGCGTGTACGTGGGCACGAACAATGAGTCACCGCGCGACCCGCGGCAGAAGGGTGACCGCGGGATCCTGATGTGTTTCAGCGAGAAGGATGGGACCTTCCTGTGGCAACTGATCGTCCCCAAGCTCGGGGCGGGCAAGGTCAGCGACTGGGAATACGTGGGGCTCTGCTCGGCGCCGACGGTGGAGGGGGACCGGGCCTGGCTGGTCACCAATCGCGGCGAGCTGCTCTGCCTGGACGTGAACGGTCTTGCCAATGGCAACGACGGTCCGTTCAAGGATGAGGCGACTTACATGTCTGCCGACGGAAAGCCGGTGGAACTGGGGGACCGGCACGCGGACATCGTGTGGGTGATGGACATGCGCAAGGAGGTGGGGACGTTCCCCCACAATGTGTCGAGCTGTTTTCCGCTCGTGCACGGGGGCCGTGTTTACGTGGCGACATCGAATGGCGTGGACTGGTCGCACAAGAATGTTCCGGCCCCTTTCGCGCCGGCCCTGATCGCCGTGGACAAGGCGACCGGACAGTTGGTTGGCGAGGAGGCCTCGGGCGTGACCGAGCGCGTGCTGCACGCGAGCTGGAGTTCGCCGTCCCTGGGCGAGGTGGGCGGGCAACCGATGCTGTTCTGGGGCGGCGGCGACGGGTTCTGCTACGGGTTCAAGCCCGATCCGGTGAAGGGCGCGGATGGCCTGGGCACCCTTGAAGAGGTGTGGCGCTGCGACTGCAACCCGCCAGAATATCGCGCGAAGGGCGGTCAGCCGATCAAGTACGCGACCTTCGATGGGCCGAGCGAGATCATCGCGACCGCGGTTTTTGACAAGGGCCGGGTGTACGTGGGCATCGGCCAAGATCCAGAGCACGGGGATGGCGTCGGGATGTTCAGCTGCATAGCCGCCGACAGCAGGGGCGACGTGTCGGGCAAGGCGCTCTGGACCAACCGCGAGATCGGGCGCTCGATCTCGACCGCGAGCGTCCACGACGGGCTTGTGTACGTCGCGGAGTACGACGGGGACATCCACTGCCTGGATGCCGAGACCGGCAAGTCCTTGTGGGTGCATCCGACGGAGAGCCGCATCTGGTCCTCGACGCTGGTCGCCGACGGGAAGGTGTTCCTCGGGGACGAGGATGGGGAGTTGATCGTCTTGGCGGCGGGGCGCGAGAAGAAGCCCCTGGCCTCGATCGAGTTTGGGGCGCCGATCTATAGCAGCCCGGTGGTGGCGAACGGCGTGCTGTACGTTTGCACGCAGACGCACCTGTTCGCGGTCGCCAAGACCCGGTGAGCGCTGGCCCCGCCTCTCGGTTGTGACATGTGGCGATGGAATCCGGTGCGGCGATGAATATGGAATCCAGGATCGAGGGGGCCCGGGCGCGGCTCGACGAGCACGTGCGGGCCATGGTGGAGTGGCACTTTTCGCCCGGGACGGGCTGTCCCTATTGGCTGGACTGGGCGAGGTCGGCGGGGTGGGATCCGCGCGAGAAGGTGCGGGCGTTCGCGGACATGCGGCGCTTTGATCACTTTGACGACGAGGTGCTTCGACGCGAGGACCCGGCGCGGTTTGTTCCCGCCGCCTACCGCGGTCGCCCCTACAACATTTTTGAGACGGGTGGGACGACGGGGATGCCCAAGCAGCGGATTGGCTGGGAGGATTTCCGGACGGACTACACCGAGTTCAGCGAGCATTACGGGGACGATTTCTTCCCGAAGGGCGGGCACTGGCTGATGATGGGCCCGACGGGGCCGAGGCGGTTGCGGTTGGCGATCGAGCACCTGGCGAACATCCGGGGCGGCTCTTGCTATTTCATCGACCTGGACCCGAGGTGGGTGAAGAAACTCATTACGATGGGCGAACTGAAGATGGTGCGCCTGTACCAGGA
Source organism: Verrucomicrobiia bacterium (assembly GCA_020847615.1). Taxonomy (GTDB): domain Bacteria; phylum Verrucomicrobiota; class Verrucomicrobiia; order JADLBR01; family JADLBR01; genus JADLBR01. The sequence continues at coordinate 49,347 of JADLBR010000440.1, read as the reverse complement.
TCACGTCGTCGAGCAGGCGACGACGATCCTCCGGCACCGGGAGATCCAGTGCCTGTTCACGACGCCGAAACTGCTCGAGGCGCTGGCGGAGAGGATATCCCTGGTCCAAGCCGGGATCAGGGCGGTGTTCTGCGGCGGGACGACGATGACCCCGCAGTACGTCCGCTTTTTGATCGAGGAGGTCTTGGAGGGCAGCGTCCGGTTCGCGCCGACGTACGGGAACACGCTGATGGGCCTGGCGATCAGCCGGCGGCTGACGCCCGAGGACAACTTCAGCCTGACGTATTATGCGCCGCAGCCGAGGGCGGTGTTGCGGGTCGTGGATCCGAAGGATCCGGACGACGAGGTGGCCTACGGCGAGTACGGGCGCGTGGAGTTGACCACGCTGACGAGGGAGTTCTTCATGCCAAGATTTCTGGAGCGCGACGAGGCGATCCGGAGGCCGGCGTGCGACGAGTTCGCGTGGGATGGGGTGGGGGACGTGCGCCCGTTCCAGTCCGGGTCCAGGCCCGTGGTGGAGGGCGTGTACTGAGGCGGCCTGACGTGACGCGCGGCGAGGGAGGCGAATCGATGCCAGAGACCATACACCTGCCCATCCTGAGGCTGGGCCGACCCTATCGGAGCATGGATCGGCTCAAGCTGGATGCGGGGGCGGTGCGCCTTGAGGTGAGCCTCGCGAATCCTGGCCTGATCCGGCGGGACCTGATGGGGATCGCGTCGGCGCGCGCGGCATTGCGACGGCACAGTGCGGGGGCGCTGGCCGGGCATTGCCAGCGGGCGGCGGGGCTGGAGGTGGGGGGCGCATTGCCGTGGGGGGATGGCGGCGACCAGCAAGGGCCGGAGGACTACGTGCGGGCCCTGTCGGCGCTGACGGGACTGCCGCACACGCTGTGCCGGGCGAACATGCGCAAGGTGGGCGATGCCTTGGCGAACATGCCCGCGGTCATCGCCGGGCTGACGCGCGGCTTGCCACTGGAAATCTTCGACACGGGCGTGACGATGCGGGACGGGTTGGCGGTAAACTACTATCCCGCGGCGGAGAGCCTCGGCGTGGCCCTGCCGAGCAACTCGCCCGGCGTGAATTCGCTGTGGTTGCCCGCGACGGTTTTCAAGGTACCGGTGCTGCTGAAGCCCGGTCGGGAGGACCCGCTGACCCCCTACCGTCTGATCCAGGCCCTGATCGCGGCCGGGTTTCCGGGCGAGGCCCTGGGGTTCTATCCGACGACGCACGAGGGGGGGGACGCGCTCCTGCTCGCCTGTGGCCGAGGCATTGCCTTCGGCAGCGACGCGACCGTGCGGCGCTACGAGCAGTTTGAGGGCATACAGGTGCACGGCACGGGGCGCAGCAAGGTGCTGCTAGGGGCGGATTGGCTGGATCGGTGGGCGGATCACCTCGGCGTGCTGGTGGAGTCGATCAGCGCGAACGGCGGGCGGAGCTGCATCAACGCCTCGGCCCTGTTCGTGCCGGGTCAGCGCGACGAGATAGCCGATGCCTTGGCGCGGCGGCTCGCGGCGATTGAACCGATGGCGCGCGACCATCCGGAGGCCCTGCTGTGCGGATTCGCGAACCCAGAACAGGCGCGGGCCATCGACGCGCGGATCGAGGCGCATTTGCAGGAACCCGGCGCGGAGGATGTGACGGCGCGACATCGCAAGGGGCCCCGGTTGGTCGAGGCGCACGGCCAGACATTCCTGCGGCCGACGCTCGTGGTCTGCGATGATCCGGGACACCCGCTGGCGAACACCGAGTTCATGTTCCCCTACGCGAGCCTGGTGGAGATGCCGGTCGGGCGGATGTTGCCGTCCCTCGGCCCGACCCTGGTGGTCTCGGCGCTGACGGGAGACGCAGAATGGATTCGCGATCTCGTGAACTGCCCGTCCATCGACCGCCTCAATATCGGGGCGTATCCGACCAACCGCGTCCAGTGGGAGCAGCCGCACGAGGGCAACCTGTTCGAGTTTCTCTTTCAGCGGAGGGCACTCCAGGGCGACCTCGGCGCGCTGGGGCGCGCTGCGGCCTGAGGGGATGGGGCGGTCCGGGCGCGGAGGCGACATCGCCATGGAAGGCAGCGCGAGATTTGAGACACGGCCCTCCCCCCGCCTGATTTGTGGCTGCGGGTCAATCGAGCAACTGCCGATTCTCGTGGGGGAATTGGGCGGGCGACGCCCGCTGATCGTCACGGATGGCGGCATCGTGGCCGCGGGTCACCCGGGGCGCGCGGTGGCGGCCTTCGAGAATGCCGGGATCCCGTGCGCGATCTATGATGCGGTTCAGGAGAACCCCACCGAGTCCGACGTTGCGGCGTGCCGGGATTTTGCCGTTGGCCGGGGCGCCGATTGCCTGATTGGCCTCGGCGGTGGCAGCAGCATGGACACGGCCAAGGGCTGCCTCTTCCTTCTCGCCGAGGGCGGCGCGATGCGCGATCACCGGGGTTATGGCAGGGCGAGGCGACCATTTTTACCCCTCGTTGCCGTGCCGACGACGGCGGGCACCGGCAGCGAGTGCCAGTCGTATGCCGTGGTGAGCCGGGACGATACGCACGAGAAGATGGCCTGTGGTGCGCCTCAGGCGCTCGCGCGCATCGCGGTCCTGGACCCGGAACTGACGGTGTCGCAGCCGCCCCGGGTGGCGGTGCTCACGGGCCTGGACGCGATCGCGCACGCGGTGGAGTCGGCGGTGTGCAATAGGAGAAATCCGCTCTCCTCGGTCTATTCGCTGGAGGCTTTTCGGTACCTGGCCGGCGCGGTTGGCGCGGTGATCGCGGGCGAGGCGACGATGGAGCATAGGCTGCGGATGCAGCTGGGGGCCGCATTCTCGGGGCTGGCCATCGAGAACAGCATGCTCGGCGCGGCGCACGCCAGCGCAAATCCGCTGACGGCCCGGTATGGCGTGACGCACGGTTGCGCGGTGGCGCGGATGTTGCCTGGCGTCGTCCGGTTCAATCGGCGGGACCCCGGCGCTGGAACCATATACGATCAGTTGGCGAAACTTCTTCCGGCCGGTTCGTGCGACAGGCTCGAGGAGTGGCTCGAGGGACTCGTTCGTGCGGCGGGACTGGAGCGTCTGGCGGCGTTCGGGGTGCGGGAGGAGGATATCGCGGCCATGGCCGGGGAGGCGTCTCGCCAGTGGACCGCCAAATTCAATCCCCGGGCCTTGCAAACGGACGATTTTGTCGAACTCTATTGCGAGGCATTGGCTTCGTCTTGACACGTATATTTGCAAATGAGCCACACCCGTAAACCGCCGGTCATTCGAATTGCCGGGAGCGTCTCGGCGGCCGCGGTGTGGTGTGGCCTGGGACTTCTTGCTGCGGGGTGCGGGCCGGCATCGAAGGGGGCGGCGGGTGCGGGGCGCCCGGCCCTGGTGTCGGCATGGCCCATGTTCGGCGGGGGTCCACAGCTGCGGGGCGCGGTCGCTGACGCGGTGCCCCGTGATCCGGTGGTTGCATGGACGCTTGAGGCCGGATCGCGGATTGACGCGGGCGCGGCGATCGCCGGTGACGTCGTCTACGTGGGCTGCCGGGCGGGCACGGTCTTTGCGCTTGCGCTGGCCGATGGGCGTGAGCTCTGGCGGCGGTCGCTTGGCGGGGCGGTCGGGGGGACGCCGGCGGTCGGGCGCGACGCACTTTTCGTGGGCTGCGAGGACGGCGAGGTGCGCGCGCTTGATCGTGCCACGGGGGACCAGCGATGGCACTTCCCGACGGCCAAGAAGGTGAGCGCCGGCCCTACGGTCTTCTCGGATCCCAGGACGGGCGAAGAACGGGTTCTCATCAACGGCTATGATGGCGTGGCGCGCTGTCTTCGCGCCCGGGACGCGCGACTGCTGTGGTCGTATGCCACGGATGAGCCGCTGAACGGATCGGCGGCGGTGGTCGATGGGAGATTCGCGGTGTTTGGGGGGTGTGATGCGCGGGTGCACGTGGTCGAATTGGAGACGGGCTCGGGCGTCGCCAAGATACGGACGCCGGCGCAGATACCTTCATCAGTCGCCACCCTTGGGCTGTTCGGCTACTTTGGGAGCTACGCCCATCAGGTGATGGCGGTGCGCATCGATGGGGGAGCGATCGCATGGACCTACGAGGATCGCGCATTCCCGTTCTTCGGTTCGCCGGCGGTGGACGGGGCCCGGGTCTACATCGGCTCGCGGGACAAGCACATGCACGCCATCGACCGGGTCACGGGTAAGGCGGCGTGGAAGTTTCGGGCCGGCGGGCGGATCGATGGCGCGCCGGTGGTGTTTAGCGATGCGGTGGTGTTCGGTTCGTCCGATGGCCGCCTGTACGCGGTGGGGCACGGCAGGGGTGAGATCCTGTGGCAGATGGACCTCGGCTCGTCGTTGTCCTCCGCGTCGCCGGCCTACGCGAAGGGGACCCTGGTGGTGGGGACCGAGGGTGGCGTGCTGTACGCACTGCGCTCCTCGGAGGCATCTCGAACATGAGCGCGGACGCACATCCCATCCCATCGCATGCCGGGCCGAGGGCGACCCGCGCGGGCAACTACTTTGTCTCAAACTATCCACCATTCTCATTCTGGTCCGAGGAGCAGATCCCGGCCGTGGCCGAGGCGCTCCGGTCGCGTCCCGCGCGCGAGGATACGCCGCTCGGGTTGTATCACCACATCCCGTTCTGCCGAAAGCGATGCCACTTTTGCTATTTTCGTGTCTACACCGACAAGAGCGCGCGGGATATCCAGGATTATCTGGATTGCACGGTGGAGGAATTGGTGCGCCTGGCGCGGATGCCCCTGATCGAGGGCCGGAAGCCCCACTTCGTCTACTTCGGCGGGGGCACGCCATCCTATCTCTCCGCCAACCAGCTGGGCGAGCTCGCCGACCGGATGAAGGGGATCCTCTCTTGGGATTCCGCCGCGGAGGTGGCGTTCGAGTGCGAGCCGGGAACCCTGGGGCCGGGAAAGGTCGAGGCGATCAAGCGGATCGGCGTCACGCGGCTGAGCCTGGGGATCGAGAATTTCGACGATGCCGTCCTGGAGCTGAATGGGCGGGCGCATCACTCCGCGGAGATCTATCGCGCGTACGAAAGGGCGAGGCACGAGGGATTCGAGCAGATCAACATCGACCTGATCGCGGGCATGCTGGGCGAGACCGAGGCCAACTGGCAACGGAACATCGAGCGGACGCTGGCGCTGCGCCCGGACAGCGTGACGATCTACCAGATGGAGATCCCGTACAATACGACCATCTACAAGGAGATGCGCGCGTCCGGCAAGCTCGAGGCGCCCGTGGCGGACTGGCAGACAAAGCGAAGATGGGTCAAGGAGGCGTTCGCGGCGCTGGAGGCAGGGGGCTATCACATCGGCAGCGGCTACACGGCCGTGCTCAATCCTGGGCGCACGCGTTTCATTTACCGCGACGAGCTGTGGCGCGGGGCAGACCTGCTCGGGGTCGGGGTCGCCTCGTTCTCGCATGCGGCGGGCGTGCACTACCAGAATCTGACGGAGATCGCCCCATACATCGCCGCGGTGCGCCGGGGTGACCAGCCGCTGCAGCGCGCTTTTCGCACGACGCCGGAGGAGCGCATGATCCGCGAGTTCATCCTGCAGATGAAGCTGGGGCGCGTCGATTCCGGCTATTTCCTTGCGAAGTTCGGTGCGGACGTCCTGGGGCGATTCGGCGGGATCCTTCGCGATCTCGGGGCGGAGGGTCTCTTGTCGATCGAGGGTGGAGACATTGTCCTCTCCCGGGACGGCCTGCTCTGCGTGGACAACCTGCTGCACGACTTCTTTCTCCCGCAGCACAAGACCGACAAGCTCGTGTGATGACGGGGGCATCGGAATGATGAGCGCGGCATGCCAGATCGATCACGCGGAGATCCCGGCCACGCTCCGGGACTTCATGGGTGGCGGGAGGATCGATCTGGATCGGCTGCATTGGCTGGAGGGGGGCTGGGTGCCGCAGCCGTATCGGGACCTGCTAGTGCACCAGCGGGAGATGACACCGACCCTGGAGGCGTTCCATCGGGACACGTTGCGATTGGATGTGCTGCGGGCCGTCGAGACGGGGACGGGCGAATACCTGCGGGAGGTGCTGCTGTTCACCGCACGATTGGGTCGTCCGGTGGTCTACGGCGTGATCGAGATCTACCTGGGGCGATTCACGGCCACGGAGGCCGATGTGATCCGAGGCGGACAGGAGCCCTTTGGGCGCATACTCATTCGCGGGGGGAGGTACACGATCAGTCGGCCCATCGGCTTTTTCCGATATGACGCGGCTTTCCCCTACGCCGGCCTGCCATCGGGAGTATGCTACGGGCGGTACAACCAGCTGTGGGATGAGGGCGAGGCGCCGCTCGCGACGATATTCGAGATCATGGCACCCCTGCCGGACGATGGCTGAGGGCTGGCAAGCGCGTTGAAAATGGCGGTTTCCGTTTCAAATTGGAGTCTGAGTTTTACCCATGCCTAGGTCCAGGAGAGATGCGGCGGAAGGAGAGCCCTTCTGCTTTGAGTACGAGCGCCGGGTGCAGTTCGCGGACACCGACATGGCCGGAATCGTGCATTTCGCCACCTATTACCGGTACATGGAGGAGGCGGAGCACGCGTTCTTTCGTTCGCTGGGGGAGACGGTGCACGCCCGCGAGGGGCTGGGTGGGCTGGGCTGGCCACGCCTGCACGCGTCCTGCGATTTCTGGGGGCCAATCCGGTTTGAGGACCGCGTGCGCATCCGCGTGTCGCTCCATGAGATTCGCGCGAAGACCGTGCGCTACCATCACAACTTCTGGCTGGCGGGTCCCGGGGGCGATGGGCTGGTGGCGTCGGGATCCGTCGTGACAATATGCGTCCGACTCGATGCGGAGACCGGTCGGATGCAGGGCATCCCAATACCCGATTCGTTGCGGGCCAAGCTGGAGGCCGCGCGGCAGAACTCCATCTCGATGAGAACGTGAATTCACACAGATCCATGAACTGGCTTCTCTTCGCATTGCTGACCGTGGCCACGTGGGGGCTCTATGGGGTTTTCCTGCACAGCGGGCAGGTGGCGATGCAGGACCCGCAGTTTGGCCGCTACAAGGCATTCCTGTTCGTGGGCATCGCGTATTTCATCACGGCGGTGCTGGCTCCGCTGATCCTGCTAAAGATGACGGGTTCCGATTGGAGTTTTCCGGCGAAAGGAGTCTGGCTGTCCATCGTGGCGGGGACCCTTGGTTCGATCGGGGCGTTTGGGGTGCTGCTGGCCTTTGGGGCGAAGGGAACGCCGAGCGTCGTGATGTCGATCGTCTTTGCGGGCGCGCCCATCGTGAATGCGGTCGTGGCGACGGCGCTCCATCCGCCGAAGGGAGGTTTCGCGGCGATCCCTTGGCCCTTTTTTCTGGGCATCGTGCTGGCTGCCTTGGGCGGGTGCCTGGTCACGCTGTACAAGCCCGGTCCGTCGGCGCCGGCGGCGCATCGGACGCACATGGAGAGCCGTTGACCCGAGGTGTGGGGCGGGGTGTCGCGTGGCGTGGGTGGCGAGCGGAGAGCGGGGAGGTTAGATAGTTCGTGGATGAGCAACTGGATGCGCTGAATCGGCTGATCGCCCGCATCGTCGGAGGCAATGTTTTCTATCGGCGGAAGCTCGCCTCCTGTGGCGGTGAGGGTGGATTCGAGAGCCTGGAGGATTATGTCGGGCGGATGCCATTCACGACCAAGGAGGAGCTGTCGCGGGACCAGGAGGCGAATCCGCCCTATGGCAGTGCGCTCACTTACCCTTTGGAGCGCTACACGCGGGTTCACCAGACCAGCGGGACCGGCGGTCGGCCGCTGGTGTGGATGGATGACCCGGAGAGCTGGCAGGGCCTGGTCGAGAACTGGAAGGAGGTCTGGTGCGCGGCGGGCGCCCGGGCGGGGGAGGGGGCGCTGTTCGCGTTTTCCTTCGGCCCATTCCTGGGTTTCTGGACATCTTTCGAGGCGGCGTGCCAGTTGGGCATCCGGGCGTATCCGGGGGGCGGCATGAGTTCGGCTGATCGGGTCCGCGCACTGCTCACGCACCCGATCGCGCACCTCTGTTGTACGCCCACATACGCGATGCGCCTCGCGGAGGTCGCAGAGGCCGAGGGGTTGCCTCTGGGTGAGTGCGGGGTCGAGCGCCTGATGGTCGCCGGGGAGCCCGGTGGGAGCGTGCCGGAGGTACGCGCGCGGCTTGAGGCCGCATGGCCCAGGGCGCGAGTGTTTGATCACCATGGGATGACGGAGGTGGGGCCGGTGAGCTACCAGGATCCGGGGCGACCCAATCGCCTGCGCCTGATGCACGGGGCCTATCTGTGTGAGGTGGTGCGTCCGGATTCGACCGTGGCGGTATCCCCCGGGGAGACGGGGGAACTGGTCTTGACGACGCTGAAGCGGGTGGGCTCGCCGCTCCTGCGCTATCGCACGGGCGACCTCGTGCGGCCCGTTGCGATTCCGGGTGAGGACGCGCGCGCTTTCGCGCTCGAGGGCGGCATACTCGGGCGCGTCGACGACATGCTGATCGTGCGCGGCGTCAATGTCTACCCGAGCGCGATCGATGCCGTCGTCCGCTCGGTCGGGGGCGTGACGGAGTATCGGGTGGAGGTGGATCGCTCGCGCGCTCTCCCGGAGGTCACGATCCGCATCGAGACGGCAGGGGACCCGGGAACCGTGGCCGAGTTGCAGAAGCGCCTGAGGACGGCTTTCGAGATGAGGATGCCGGTCGAGGTGGTTCCCGCGGGGACGTTGCCCCGGTTCGAGATGAAGGCGCGGCGGTGGCACGTGGTGCGGTGACGAGGTGGCCTCAGTCCCTGCGCTCTGGGCCGAGTTCGCCCGTGGCCCGTGCGCGGCTCCCGTAAACCCATTCGAAGACCGGCGTGGCCAAGAGCGTGGTGGCGATGGCCATGACGACGAAGATGGAGAAGAGGGCATGGGAGATGATGCCGCGCTGGAGCCCGATGTTCAGGATGATGAGTTCCATGAGGCCGCGCGCATTCATGAGCGCGCCGACGGCGAGGGCGGTGCGCTGTTCCTCGCCAAGGCACCGGGCCGCCCACCAACATGCCCCACCCTTCGCCAGGCAGGCGGCCAGGAGGACGACGAGGGCGATGAGCCATGATCGGGGGTCGGCGAGGAGATCAAGCCGCGTGTTGAGGCCCGAGAAAGTGAAGAAAAGGGGCAGCAGTAGCGCCACGGTGAGCGGCCCGAGCATGCGCCGCAGGGTTTCCGCAAAGAAACCGCGGGGCATGGCGACGCCCAGGACGAATGCGCCGAAGACGGCGTAGATTCCCAGGATGTCCGTGCACCAGGCCCCGAGCATCAGGAGCGCGAGCGTGAGGACCAGCACGGGCTGGGGAATCGAGCCCGCGCGCTCGGCGCGCGCGCCGAGCGGGCGCAGCAGGCGGCGGCCCACGGACAGCACGACGACCGCGTACGCGACGCCCCCGCCAATCGCTTTCGCCGCGACCGGCCAGGAGTGATCCAGGCTGGCGAGCACGATCGCGAGCACGCACCACGCCGCCGCGTCATCGATCGCGCCGGCGGCCAGCGTGAGCGTCCCGAGCGCGGTTCCGGTCAGGCCGCGCTCGTAAATGATCCGGGCCAGCATGGGGAATGCGGTGATCGCCATCGATGCGCCGAGGAATAGTGTCGCCTCGAACAAGTGGACCTGCGGACCGAACATGCCGGGCTCGCGAACCAACCACGCGGCGATGGCGACTCCGGCGACGAAAGGCGCGGCCATTCCAGCGACGGAAACCGCCAGGGCGCTTCTGCCGCTCTGGCGAAGCAGGTCACCCTGGAACTCCACCCCGACGAGAAACATGTAGAGCGCCAGCCCGACTTGGCTCACTGCAAAGAGGATGGGCTTTGATGGCTCGGGGAATAGCCATGCCTGTGCCTCGGGCAACCAAAGTCCGAAGATCGATGGCCCCAGTGCCACGCCGGCGATCATCTCGCCGATGACCTGTGGCTGATGGATCAGTCGGGCGACCCATCCGGCGAGGCGACAGGCGAGGAGAATGACGGCCAACTGCAAGAAGAAGTGCGCTGAGAGCTCAAATGTGTCCAGCATTGACCCATCATTCTGGCACCGATGGGGTGGCCGCGCCAGTCCCGGCGCGGGGATTGCGCCGGGGATGGGCGAAGCGGCTGAGCCGTTTGGCCCATGGGCCGAAGGCCGGCTCGTGTGCAGGCGCGTCGCTGACCGTCGGATGGGCCACTTTGGGTTGGCGTGCGGCGTTGACGGACGCGAGCTCAGCGGCGAGTTTCTTCCTCCTGATGGAACAGACGATGGCGGCGGTGGCGCCCGGCGTTCGGATCCGAAGCGCCGACCGGGCGGTAGAGGTGGCGTGGTTCTCGGCGCTGTGTGCCGACGACTGCGAGTTCCTGGGTGTGCCGGAGGAGCGTTTTCGCAGCAGCTACGAGCATTGCGGGTCGATCGTGAGGCGGGCCGACGCGCTGGGGTATCAGAACATCCTGTTGCCCTCGGCATGGGTTCCTGGGCAGGACGCGATGGCGTTCGCCGCGGCGATGGCGCCGCAGACGCGACGGATCAACCAGCTGATCGCGCTGCGGATGGGCGAGGTCTGGCCCCCGATGCTGGCGCGCGCCATCGCGACGGTGGACCACATGGCGAAGGGGCGGTTGGCGATCAACATCATTTCGTCAGATCTTCCGGGCAGGAAGGAGAGCAACGAGGACCGCTATGCGCGGAGCGGGGAGGTGATCCGTATCCTCAAGGCCATCTGGGACGGCGAGGGTCCGCTCGAATGGAAGGGCCGGTTCTACGACTTCGATCTTCCGGATCGTGGCCCGGGCAAGCCTCTTCAGGGCAATGGGGGACCCCTGCTGTATTTCGGTGGCATATCGCCGGCGGCACAGGCGCTGTGCGCGGAGTTTTGCGATGTCTTTCTGATGTGGCCCGAGACAGAGGACCGGCTGCTGGAGACGATGAGGGGGGTCAGCGGCCTGGCCGCGACGCACGGGCGGGTGATCGATTTTGGCCTCCGGGTGCATGTGATTGTGCGCGAGACCGAGGCGGCGGCCCGGGTGGCGGCAGAGAGGCTCATATCCAGGCTGGACCGCGTCGCCGGGCGGGCCATCAGGGACCGTTCGCAGGATAGCATGAGCCTCGGGGTTTTGCGCCAAGACGCCCTTCGGGCGGGGGCCGGAGACGACCTGTACATCGAGGAGCGCCTCTGGTCGGGGATTGGCCTGGCGCGCAGCGGCTGCGGCAGCGCCATCGTTGGCGATCCGGATCAGGTCTTGGCGAAATTGAATCGCTACATCGGCATGGGTATCCGGGCGTTCATTCTCAGCGGGTACCCGCATCTGGAGGAATGCGAGCTGTTCGCGAGGTATGTGCTTCCGCGGATGGCGACGCATCGGCTCAATGAGGCACAGGGCCGGGTGCCTGGGGGGCCATGACGAGGGTGGGGTTGCGAGGGACCGAGGGGACTTGGGGCGCATCGCCAAAAAAAGTCTTCGGCGCTGTCCCATCTTGGCACGGGGTCTGCTAAGGATCGGTGTGATGTCGCTGTTCAGTGGCTACGTGCCGGGAGAGTTTTTTGACGAGGTGTTTGCTGCGCCGGGGGTGGCGCGGCCGCATTATGGCGCCCTGTTGGAGAGCGTGGGGAAGCTCAGTCCGGCGGAGTACGGCGCGCGACAGCGCGCGGTGGACGCGGCATTCTTGAGGCAGGGCGTGACGTTCACGGTCTATGGCGACGAGCGGGGCACGGAACGGATATACCCGTTTGATCTGATGCCCCGGATCATCCCGCAGCGGGAATGGGAGGTGGTGGAGGCGGGCCTGATCCAGCGGATCACGGCGCTGAACCTCTTTCTGAACGATGTCTATCACGGCCAGAAGATCATCACCGACGGGGTGGTGCCGGAGGATGTCGTGCTCTCGGCCTCGCACTACCGGCCGGAGTTTCGGGGCATCGGCGTACCGCACGGGATCTACATCCACATATGCGGGACGGATCTGGTGCGCAACGGCAAGGGGGAATACTACGTCCTAGAGGACAACGGGCGATGCCCGTCGGGCGCCTCGTACATGCTGGAGAACCGCCTGGCGATGAAGCGCGCCTTTCCCGGGTTGCTGCAATCGCTGCCCGTGCGCTCCGTGGACGGATATGGGGCAATGCTGCGCGAGACCCTGGCGCACCTCGCCCCGCGGGGCACCATCGATCCGGTCATCGTCATCCTGACGCCGGGCGTCCACAACAGCGCTTATTTCGAGCACTGCTACCTCGCGAAGCAGATGGGGGTGCCGATCGTGGAGGGGCGCGACCTGATCGCGCGCAACGACCGCATCTTCATGCGGACGACCAAGGGCCTGCAGCAGGTGGATGTCATCTACCGCCGGATCGACGACGATTTCCTGGATCCCCTCGTTTTTCGGAAGGGCTCGATGCTGGGTGTGGCGGGCATCGTCGAGGCATACCGGAAGGGGCACGTCGCCCTGGCGAACTCGATCGGCACGGGCGTCGCGGATGACAAGGCGGTGTACGCGCTCGTGCCCAAGATGATCCGATACTACCTCGACCAGGATCCGATACTCGCCAATGTGCCCACGTACCTAGGGGCGATCCCGGAGGAGCGGGATTTCATCCTGGACAACCTCGAGAGGTTGGTGGTTAAGGCGGTCAACGAGTCGGGGGGATACGGGATGCTCATGGGGCCGAGCGCGACGAGGGAACAGCGGGAGGACTTTGCGGGGCGGATCAGGGCGAATCCGAGAAATTACGTGGCGCAACCGGTGCTGGCGCTCTCGCGCCATCCGGTCTTCGTGGACGATCACTTCGAGGGGCGGCACATCGACCTTCGCCCGTACGTTCTGTACGGTGACCGCGTGCGGGTCGTGCCGGGGGGCCTGACGCGCGTGGCGTTGCGGAAGGGGTCTCTCGTGGTGAATTCCTCGCAGGGGGGCGGCAGCAAGGATACCTGGGTGCTGTGGGAAGATCGGGGCGCCGAGGCGGTGTCCTGGGCCTCCGACGCGGGAGGCCGTGGTGCTTAGCCGGGTCGCGGACAGCATCTACTGGATGGCGCGCTATGTGGAGCGGGCCGAGAATGTGGCGCGGCTGCTGCTTTCCACGCAGGATCTCTTGCTGGATGCGGGGGCGGAGGGTTCGGACGAGGCGCAATTCTGGCGCCCCATCCTGGCGGCCACGGGTGACGAGGAGGCGTACGCGGCGCTGTACGGGAAAATCCGGGGCAGGGACGTGGCGGAGTTCCTCGTGCTGCGCGCCGAGAACCCGAACTCGATGCTCAACAGCATCAGGGCCGCGCGCGAGAACGCCCGCACGGTCCGCGACCAGATCTCCGACGAGATCTGGGAGTGCCTTAACGGGCTGAAGCTTTTCGCGGAGTCGGCGGAGGCGGTCGCGATGCATGGCTCGCAGAGCGCGGCGTTCTACGAGCGGGTGCTGTACGGCTCCTACCAGTTCCTCGGCATCGCCGGTTCGACGACACCCCGGGGGGACATATGGCAATTCCTGCGACTGGGCACCTGCCTGGAGCGGGCCGACAAGGTATCCCGGCTGGTGGACACCTGCTCCGGGCTGTCCGTCGAGATGCCGCCGCATCCGGCGGCGAGGCCTTTGCGGTGGGCGGCGCTGCTGCGGTCGTGCTCGGCGTGGCACGCCTTCCAGGCGCACAGCAGCAGGCTCGATCCGGTGAAGATCGTGGGCTATTTGCTGCTGGACGTGACGTTTCCCCGTTCGGTCGCCTGCTGCATGCGCGAGGTCCATCTCGCGCTCCAGGCCCTCTGCGGCGAGGGCGCGCCGAACGAGATGCCGACGCCCGTGAGGCATGCGGGGCGCCTTGCGGCTGACCTGACGTACACCACCGTCGCCGAGGTGCTCGGCAGGGGCCTCCACGACTACATCGATGAACTCCAGACCCACCTCAACCAGATCGGGGATTCCATCTTTGAGGCCTTCGTCCTATACGCCGACCTGATCCCGGTGCAGGGGCAGGGTGGGGGCCGAGACATCGGGGCCTTCCATTCTCCGGTCGACGAAGATATACAGATGCAGCAGCAACAGTGAGCACGATCCTGTAGCCTCCGTTCGTCCGCCATGCGATTCTCGATCTTCCATAGGACCCGCTACCTGTATCGGGCCCCGGTGCGCGATAATCACAACGAGGTGCGGCTGCGCCCGGTCACGGACGACAGGTCCCGGCTGGAGTTTTTCCTCCTGAAGGTGGGCCCGCCGGTGCGGCTGCGGCATTTCCGCGACACGTGGCTCAACTACGTCCACTACTTCGACGTCGCGGATCCCCACGCCGAATTGGTCATCGAGGCCCAGTCGAGGATCAACACGACCAACCCTTTCGATTCCGGGGTGCCCATCGGGGCGGGATTTGCCGCGCTGCGATCCCTGACCGATGAGATGCTTCCGTCTTTCCTTGGCGCCAGCCGCTATGTCGAGGTCTCGCCCGAGGTCTGGCGGCTCGGCATCGATATCCGCGATGGCCGGGACGACGTGTTCGGATGCGCCGAGGCGGTGATGCACCACGTCTACCGAGAGTGGGCCTATGCCCCCAACACAACCACGGCGCACACGCACATGAGCGAAGTGATGAGGACCCGGCGTGGCGTTTGCCAGGACTTCGCCCATGTGATGATCGGCATCTGCCGCTCCCTGGGCATCCCGGCGCGATATGTCAGCGGCTACCTGTACAATGGCCCCGACTCCCACCTGCGCGGGTCGCAGGCCTCGCACGCCTGGTGCGAGATCTTCGTGCCCGGGCGTGGATGGTATGGGCTCGACCCGACCAACGACACTCTCGCGGACGACCGCCACATCAAGATTGCCACGGGGCGGGATTACGCCGACGCCGCGCCGATCTCGGGCTATTTCGACGGTCCCCCGGGCGCCACGTCCGCCCTGCATGTGGAACTGGAGGTCCAGCGCATCGGCGCGTGATGGCTCGCGGTTCTGCGGCCACGGCCCTCTGGGGCCGCGCGATCAGCCGTGGGTGATCACGTGTGCCAGGGCGCCCGGTAGCTGCGGCCGAGCAACCGGTTGGCGCACTCGTCGTTCGTGAATTGTTCGGCGGCCGGGTCCCAGAGCAGTTTCCGGCGGAGGCGCATCGCGATGTTTCCCAGGTGGCAGAGGGTGGCGGAGCGGTGCCCGACCTCGACGGGAGCGGCGGGCTCCGCGCGCGTCTTGACGCAGTCGAGAAAATTGCGGAAATGGTTGGCGGACGAACCGAGGTGGCAGTCGCCCGGGCCGATGACGGACGTTTTCAGCGAGGCGGGTTCCGTGCGGAATCCCCGGTATCCCGTCTCGACCCAGCCTTCGGTGCCCTCGAACCTGCAGGCGACGTTGTCCTCGCGGGTGACGCACTCGAGTTCGACGCCATTGGCGTAGCGGGCCCGGAAGCGGACGACCTTGGCGACGTCGAACAGGCCGCTGGCCGGCCACTCGCTGCCGGCGTCTTCGATCTCGACGGGCCCCGTGCGATCGGTGCCATTGCCCCACTGCGCCATGTCGAGTGAGTGCGCGCCGTAGTTGGTGACCTGGCCCCCGGAGTAATCGAGCATGAAGCGGAAGTTGTAGAGGCAACGATCGGCGTGATAGGGCACCCAGGGCGCGGGCCCCAGCCACATGTCGTAATCGAAGCCATCGGGCACCGGCATGGGCTCCCAGGCGGTTTCGGGGCCCTGCTTGTTCCAGGGGCCGACGACGGCCACGATGCGCTTGAGTTGCCCGATGCGTCCGCTGCGGACCAGCTCGCAGGCGAAACGCGTCTGCCAGCGCGACCGCTCGTGGCTTCCGGTCTGCAGGACCACGCCGTGCCGCCGAACGGCCGCGACCATCGCCTTGCCATCGGCGATGGTGAGGCCGAGAGGCTTCTCGCAGTAGATGTCCTTGCCCGCCCGCGCGGCCATGACCGTCATGATGGCGTGCCAGTGATCGGGCACGACGATCGCCACGGCATCCACATCGGGCCGGGCCAGGATGTCGCGAAAGTCGGTGTAGGCGTCGCACCCCCGGAACGTGCCGCTCCGGCGCCGCGCCGCGTAGTGCTCCTCCACCAGCTGGCGGGCCGGTTCGCGGCCGAGGAATTGCTGCTCGGTCTTGTACCCGTGGCTGCCCCGGTTGACATCGCACACGGCAACGACCTGGACGTCGTCCTCCGCGAGGAATGCATTGAGATCCTGGGTGCCCTGATTGCCCGTCCCGATGACCGCGACGTTGATCCGGTTGCTGGGCGCGCGCTGGCCAAGGACGGAGGTCGGGATGATCTGGGGTGCCGCACACGCCGCCCCGAGCCGCGCCAAGAATTGTCGACGTGCGATCACTGGGCAAGGGTAGACGGGGGTTGATCAGCGGTCAATCGGCTTGGGGCCGGGGGGCGGGGCCATTCTGGGGCGGTTGGCGCGTGGGAATTCGCTGGCAGGCGAAACGTCATCCGGCAGCGGGTCGTCGGTCCTGATGACGCGTGTCGCGAGGAAATGCTGGCTCGACGTCACCGCGGGCTATTGGTATCTTAACAAAAGGGCTGGCCGGTCCGGGGTCCGACCCGGGCGTGTTGGTTCATCTGCGTTAAGATCGAGCGATGCGACAGAGTCTTAGAAGATCGTTTCAG
Organism: Verrucomicrobiia bacterium; assembly: GCA_020847615.1. Lineage (GTDB taxonomy): Bacteria > Verrucomicrobiota > Verrucomicrobiia > JADLBR01 > JADLBR01 > JADLBR01. The sequence goes on along the minus strand of JADLBR010000440.1, from coordinate 32,802 downwards.
GTTTCGTTGGGCAAGAGGGATCGTCTCCCCGCGATGGTTGGGTGCATCGTCGGCATGGCTGCTGTGGCCTCGGCCCAGACCAACGGGACATGGACCAACACGGTTAGCGGGGGCCTGTGGGGCGGGACCATTAACTGGAGCGGGGGCGCGATTGCCGATGGGTCGGGCGCCACGGCCTATTTCACGAATGATGTCACCGCGGACCATGTCGTGCGCCTCGACTCGGCGCGGACCGTCGGCAACCTGATTTTCGGCGACGGGGCCACGAACTCACCGGCCGGAAGGACACTCGACAACAATGGCGATGCGGCCAACGTCCTCACGTTGGCGGGTCCCGCGCCCACGATTACCGTCAATGCCCTTGGCACCGACGGGATCAATAAGGCCGCCACGATCAGCGCCGAGATTGCCGGCAGCAGCGGTTTCACAAAGGCTGGCGTGGGCGTTCTGAGTCTAACCGCCTCCAACTCATACTCGGGCTCGACCACCGTGAGCGGCGGCAACGGGGGAATTCTGGCCATTTCCCATGCCCATGCGCTGGGCGCAACAAACGCCGGTACCGCAGTGGCCAGCGGGAACCAGTTGCGCCTGTTGGGGGGGATCACCGTCGCCGGTGAAGGGCTCACCATCAGCGGATCGGGCGCGCTGCCTGGCAGCACCGAGCGGCGTGGTGCGGTGCGCAGCCACAGCGGGAGCAATGTCTGGGCTGGCCCCATTGTCATTGCTGGCACATCAGAGACTTGGATCAGTGACTCCGGTGGCGGCTTGGCGCTCACTGGCGGTGTCACGGGCACCAACGCGGTCCTGCGTTTGGATCAGGGGTCGCCTCTGGTGACCGGGAAACCGATCAATCTGGGGACAAATGGACAGTTGCTCGTCAATGCCAGCGCGGGTCGCTTGGCGGTCGCCGACAATTCGTTTAGCACCCTAAGGATAGATTGGAATGGGAACCTGCGGACGGAAGTGCCGGGTGCGCTGCCGACCAACGCGACCCTGGTCCTGGGGACGCTCTCGAACCCTTTCAGCGCATCGTCGCACAGCGGGACGCTGAACCTGTTTGGAAACAGCCAGACGATCGCGCGGCTCATGGATGGGGGTACCACATATGTCAATGAAGTGGTCCACAACTCGTCAGCCGCGGCGGCCACGCTCACGATCAACCAGTCGGCCAACTCCACCTATCTGGGGAGGATCACCGGGAATCTGGGCCTGACCAAGGGCGGATCGGGGACGCTGGCCCTCGGCGGCAGCAACACGTATTCGGGCGCAACGCTCGTCTCGAACGGCACGCTGCTCGTGAATGGCCGACACATCGGCGGCGGCCAGTACGCGGTCGCCTCGGGTGCCACGTTGGGTGGCACGGGGTTGATCAGCGCGGCGCTGGCGAGCGCGAGCGGTGGTGTCGTCGCCCCGGGCAACTCGATTGGCACGATGACTGTTTTTGGCGATGCGGATCTGGACGGGATCCTCAAGATCGAATTGGATTCGAGCGGTTTTGGGTCGAGCGACCTGCTCGTCGTGACGGGTTCCCTGGACATCAGTTCAGCGACGTTGGATCTGGATCTTCTTGCGGGTCCGCTGGACGATGATGCCTACATCTTGGCACAGTACGGTGTCCTCGCGGGCACCTTTGCCTCCATCTCGGATGCTCCCGGCGGTTACCAGATCGATTATGCCTATAACGGCAACCAGATCGCGCTCGTCATCCCCGAGCCGCCGGGATTCTCGCTCATTTTGATGTGCGCGCTGGCGATGGCGCCTCTATGGGGACGGAAGAGGTGGGACGGCCGGGGGATCCCGTGCAAGAAGGGCATGCCAGGTCAAGCCCGGTGATGTCCCGGGACGATAGGCCCGGAAGAGTCTGTCGGCGCCGCGCGCGGTCTGTCCCGCAAGTGGCAGTGTGCCGGGGACTTGGGGCTTCGGAAGGGGGACTTCCGGGACACCGCCACGCACGCGTGGGGCCCGCTCAGAGCGATGGTTTCTTTGCGAGGATGAGGCGCGCATAATTCGCGCAGAAGCCGCGCGGGTCTTGCGCGTACGACTCGAGGATCGTCCTGGCCTTGCCGTCGCTGTCCCCCAGTCGGTACAGGGCGGCGGCGAGGTTGATCTCGCGCGCGACTTCCATCTTCTCCTGCTGGCTGTAATTGCTTCGGCTGTTGTAGCCGGGAACCGGCGGGATCGGGTCGGCGAGGCGGATCGCGTGGCCGACGATACCCGGCTGCGCCAGAAGGAGGGCGAGCATCTCGGCGAATGCGGGATCGCCAAGGGCCACGCTCGCGAACCCGAGCGCGCGGCAACGGCCCGACGAGATCGATTTCTTTCCGTCGCAGAGCTCGCGTCCCTTGGCGAGGACTGCGGGCACCGCCTTTTTGGATCCGGCGCGCCCGAGCGCCAGAACATACGACTCCATGCGATTCACACGGGATCCGGTGTCCTCGGGCCACTCTTCGTCCCAGCCGTGGTCGCTGACCCAGGCGGCGAGTTCGTCCACCCCGGCCGGGTCTCCCAGCATGGCGAGCACATGGGCGTAGATCAGGCTCACCTCGGGATCGCGACCGCTGGTGTGGGTCGAGAGCTCCTCGTACTTCGCGAGGAGCAGGGGCTTTGCGCGCTGGGGGTCGGCGAAGAGGTATGGGAGGCCGCCATACCCCATCATGACGTCGTGGGACGCGAGCTTGAGCACCGCGTCCGGAAGCGGGTGGGAGTCCTGCTCGCCGAGGACCGATTCGGGGAGAATGCCCTTTTCAACCAGCTGGCGCTGCAGTTCGCGGACGGGGATGGCCCGCAGCTCGCAACCGCTGGCCAGCGCGAGGCGGACGGCGCAAGCGGCGGCATATCCCTGGTTCTGGAGATCTGCCTGCATGCGCATGATGGCCATCGCGTCCCGTGTCGCGCTCATGCCCAGTCCCACCACCAGCAGGCCATCGGTCGTTTTAGGCAGCAGCGCGCGATAGGGGCCGTTGGCCTCGAGCGTCACGTGGTTGGCGGTCCGGATGTTCTTCGTGTAAAAGAAATCGTGGCTCGGTGACCCGTGCAGGTCGAAGCGGCTGCGGTGCTGGATAATCGTATCCGGGAAAGTTCGGGCCGTGAGGTAGTCCAGCGCGGAGACCTGGAACACGCCGACGATCCGGCGGCGTTCCCGCGAGTTGACCAGCTGTGAAACATCCCAACCGCCGTCGGTCATGAGTCGCGCGCGCAGGCCGAAGAAACAGAGGTCGGACGCGTCGGTGTCGTCCACCAGGGCATAATCGTTGTTATGGCCGCCCGCGCCCAGTCGGATAACGGCCATGCCCACTCCCTGGCCCACCAGTTCTTCGGGATGGTAGAATTCGGTGGGCTCACCCGCGGCGGCGGCCACGTCGGCGTTGCCCGATGCGTCGATGACAGCCCTGGACCGTATCACGCCGCGCGTCCCGTCCGGTGTCGCCACGACAACGCCGCGGAGGCTCGTGCCCTCGAGCCAGGCGCCGACGACCATCGAGCCAAACCAGATCCGCCCTTTGCCATCGCGTATCGCGCGGCGATACCATTCTGCCTTGGACTGAGACTTGACCTTGCCGGTCGCCGCGACGCCCGCGTCGATCTCGCGGGTGAAGCCGCGCTGGTTGCCATAATAGTACCCGCAGATCATGCCGGCGGTCTGCACGCCGCCCAGCTCGTGGAGTTGCTCGACCACGACCGTGTTCAGGCCACTCCGGGCCGCGCAGACCGCGGCCGGGGCGCCCGTCGTGCCGCCCCCGGCCACGACCAGGTCGAAGTCGCCCAGCACGGGAAGCTCGCTGGCCTCGCACTTGACCGTCCCCGTCGCCGCGACGAAGGGCTGGGTCAGCGTGCCGCGGACCTCGCGCACGTCGGCAGTGGCGCCGGTCTTTCGGCGGGCCGGCAGCCGGACATCGCCCGCGATCGCCCGCGATTTGGCGTCGCTCGCGGCCAGTCGTCCCAGGCGTGCCCCCACGCGGATGGAGAAACCGGGTTTCGCGAGCTCGTTCGCCAGAGGTCGCGGGACATCGGCGAGCGGGCCGAGGACGTAGACGCCCTGGATCCCCGTCGGGCGCAGTGCCTCTAGGTTCAGTTCATCCGCGGCCATCCTCTCCGTCGCGCAGGGTGCTGCGGCGATGACGTGATCGGGGGGGACGAAGAACACGCGATCGGCCGCATCCAGTTGCGTCGCCGTGAATGTCCGGTCGCGGGCGGCCTGTTCGACCTCGGCTGAGGACTGCGGCCCGCCGTCTGCAAAAGGCAGCGCGAACACGCATTCATAAAGACCGGGCGCGATCGTCGTCTTGGAGGAGAGTTGCACGACATCCTTCTCGGGTTGCCACCGGTCGTGGCGGGTGACTGTTCCGCCGCAGTCCGGCGCCGCGCCCGCGATCACCACGCGGGAGACCTCGTAGTTGCCCCCGGGGAACGGCGTGAATTCCGCCCCGGCCAGCCGCGCGATCATTCCGCGCGGGCTGGCGTCGATGATGATCTTTGCCCGGATGGCCTGTCGGCCGCTGCGGTCGCAGAGCACGACGCCCGCGGGCAGCCCGGAGGCATCCGAAAGCACGTCCGTCGCGTAGGCGCCGGTCAGGAAGCGGACGCCGGCCTTCAGCAGTGTCGTGTCCAGCGCCCTCTTCGCGCGGAGCGGAGTCGTGTAGATCCGGCCGGGTGCCGATGACACCTCCTGACCGGCGGGGAGAAAAAGGCGCCCCATGAGATCGGAACCAGCGATCTCGTCCTGCTCGGCCCAGACCCGCAATGTCCCGGCGATGTCTTCACCCAGGCACAGCCCCGCCGTTGACAGAAAGACCTTTGCGCCAGCCTGCGCCGCGCTCTCCGCGGCCGCCACGGCGGCGCAAGTGCCCCCGATCACCACCACGTCGACGTCCTGTATGAGTGGCACGGTTGTCTCGGGCTCGACGATCCCGCCGCCCATGGCGGGTACCACGGCCAGGCCGCCAACGAGTGATACGATGCGAATGGAATCTGCTGTCACGGATTTGCTCCTCCCGGGCAGCAGGTCAACTACCGGCCATGCGGTTCCCTGGCGCGCCCGTTGTTCGATAAACGTCAAGGCTATCAGGGCGACGGGCCGGAGTCGAGCCACCCTTGATCCTGGATCATGTCTCCTCCAAGAGCGGGACTTTTTCGTTCAAGCAAGACCGGACGGTGGCCATGCTAGGAGGCTGTCGGACTTTGTCCGGCAGCCTCCTATGGCAAAACCGCCTTCTTCTTGAAAATGAGCAGGATCCGTAGGATAGCGAATTGTGGGTCAACCCGCATGAGACCTTGCGACATCCCTCGGACCACCGTTACAACTCTTTATTGTTATGGCGGTTTTGCTTTCTAGCAGCCTTGTCGGACTTGGCTAAGTCCGACAGGCTGCTAGGTCTGAAAACAGGACGCAGTGGTTAGCGGCTTGCGTTGCCGCATAGGCCCCACTACAACCGGCCCCATGATCGCGGGTCGTGTGGTGGGGTGTGCTGTCGTTTTTCTTGCGGTGCTGGCCGGGGTAGTGCCGGCCTCCGATGCGGGGGCCCAGGAGGCGGGGCCGGGCATGGCTGCGGACCCGGCGCGTGTCGATATCCCTCCCCCGCAAGCGGCCATGACGGAGGAAAGTGCCGCGGGTGCACAGCGGCAGCCATCGGCAGCGCCCGAGGGATTGAAGCTTGCGGGGGATTTCAAATTCCAAGTGCCGCGCGGGGCGGCTCCGGCGAGGTCGCTTGCCGGAATAGCGCTCGCGGGGGCGCTCTCGGTCTCGATCCTGATGCTGTGCGTGATTCGCGGCCTGGAGCGGCTGATTCGGCTGCGGGCCTTGGCCTTCGGGTACTTTGGTTTTGCGCTGGGAGGATTGGGACTGTACGCGATGATGGCCACGCGGCTCATGGAGACACCCGCAGACCTCATGACGCTGAAGGTGACCTCCCAGGGTGACGCCGCGCTCGTCGAGACAGTCGTCGCCTTCGCGCAGCGTCGAAAAGAAATTGAGGGCGACCCGTATGAGCTGGGCGGCCTTGCGCTCTACGACGGCAGCGTGAACCTCTTTCTGGCAGACCGCGTCGAGTTTTTCGCCGGGCAGACCCCCGGGCTGCTCGAGCCGCGCCGCAAGTCATTGATGGTGGAGGTGCGGGGCGACTCGGTGGCGTTCTATCAGGAAGTCGAGCTGCTCGGGATCCCCCTGGTGGTGACGCTGCTGGTTCCCGTGGAGGGACGGACGAACGCATTGCGCTTTGGCAAGCCCGCCGCCCGCGTCGGGACGTGGCGGGTGGTGCCGGGCGCTCTGGTCGCGGTGCTCTGGGAGAACTTGCGCGATGCGATGGCCGGGGCGGTCGCCGACGCCAAGCTGGCGGACTCGTTCATGGTGGAGAGGATATCCGACGGTTTCATCCACCTGACGCTGCGACCATCCGGGTGATCGAGGACCCCTTATAGCTCTCCGCTGGTGCTGCCGCGCCTTCCGGATAGGGCGCGGCCCCCGGGATTCAGGCCCTGCGGATGCGTTCCTTCTCGTCCTCGGCCTGGCGGCGTACTTTGTCGAGATCGGCGCGCCGCTGGCGCTCGACCTCCTCGATCTGCGACGGGTCGCCGGTGGCCAGGGCTGCGGCGCGCTTCGGCTGGAACATGATCTCGATCTCGGCGATCCTCGCCTTGGCTTTTGACTCCACATCGGCGATGGCGCGCTTCTGCTCATCGGTCAGCGCCGCCAATTTGCCCTCGCTCTTCTCCAATCGCTCCATGGCGATGTCGAAGGCGCTCTTCATGTCCGACTTTTTCGCGTCCGTCATGGTGACTCCTTGCTGCGCGACAGCATAGGCGGGGATGGCGTGCTCTGCAAAATTTACTTCTTCGGTGGACTTGGGGGATGCGGCGCAGTGGGGATCGCAGTGGCCTGGGTGGGAGACAGCCTGCCGGATTGCGGGAGCGTGCGAGCCGGATGTAGGATTGAAAGATGGAACGTCCGGAGGTTGAGAGGGAATCCGAACCACCGGAATGCTACGTGGGTACTGTGGTGAAGGAGATGAGCGCATGAGCGGACGGTGGGTTGCTGTGGTGTGGGCGGCGGTTGCGGGTTTTGGTGAAGTCGCGAGCGGGGCGGGGTTGTTGGAATCGGAGCGGGCGATCCCGGTCGCCCGCGAAGCGGATGTCGTCATTGTGGGTGGCACATGTGGTGCGGTTGCGGCGGGGGTGGCTGCCGCCAGGGCGGGTGCGAAGGTTTTCCTCGCTGCGCCGCGCCCGTATCTGGGCGACGATGTGGCGGGGACATTGCGACTTTGGCTGGAGGAGGGCGAAGTCCCGGTGTCGGCGCTGGCAAAATCCATCTACGTGCGGACCGAGACATCATTGCCCTTCACATACACGACGGATGTGCCAAGCGGGGGCAAGCACAAGGACAGCGGTGGCATGCTGTGCGACGGGCGCCATGACGATGCCCAGCACCACAGCGTCGAGTATGGCCGGGATGCGGTTATCGTGGCGGCGATTGGCGGGGCGGGGCCTGTCCAGGGCGTGGACCTGATGGCGTTCAAACGTCCGGGTGACTTCGACGTCGGGTCGGCGGTCGTGTCGGTCAGCGAGGACGGCAGATCGTGGGGCGAGGAGATCCCAATGCGCGGCGAGGCGGGATCGGGATCCAACGCCGTGCGGTATTCCGCGGAGATCGGTCGGCCGGCCCGGCATCTGAAGGTCGCGGTGAGGATGCAGGAGGGGGCAAAGCGGCTTTTGCTGGGTGAGCTGATCGTGCGGGCGGTGGGCGCCGGCACGGCCGTGGCCACGCCGACGCCCCTGCGCGTGAAACAGGCGCTGGATAGGGCGTTGCTGGATGGCGGCGTGGGCTTCCTGACCAGCTCATACGCGACGGACGTGCTGCGCGATGCGGACGGCAACGTGGCGGGCATCGTCATGGCCAACCGGACCGGGCGGCAGGCGGTGCTCGCGAAAGTGGTCATCGATGCGACGGAACGGGGCGTGGTGGCGCGCATGGCGGGCGGGCGGTTCCGGCCCTATCCGGAGGGCCCGCAGAGTTTCACGCGCATCATCATCGCCGGCGAGGCGCCGTCGTCGAACGGGATGACCGTCAGGGCACTGCCCGGAGATTACGATTCGCCGATCACCTCCGGGTCGCGCGGGGGCTCGGCGAAGAGCGTGGCCGGCAAAGCGTACGCGTGCGAGATGCGGATAGACATGAAGGATGGCTCTTACCGTGCGTTCGCCGAGGCGGAGCAGGTGGCGCGGGACCGGACCTTCGTAAAGACGCTGCTGGATGGCGCGGACTCGCTGTTCCATGTGCCGCCCGATCCGATGGCGGGCGAGAGATCGCTTGCGGCCGAATGGCCGGGCGCCGAGGGGGTGGACCTCGACTGTTTCCGGCCGGCGGGCGTGCCGCGCGTGTACGTGCTCGGGGGGTGTGCGGACGTGCCGCGGGCGGCGGCGGCGCAACTGTTGCGGCCGCTGGAACTGATGGCGGTGGGCGAACGCATCGGTGCCGTGGCCGCGGCGGAAGCGAGGGCGCTGCCGGCCCCGGGGGGCGTGGTGCTCGCGGGCCATCCCGGCGACGCGGTCGCGCGCGGCGAGGTGAAGGAGCTGTTGACTGGGACGCGCCCGTTTCTGAGCGGGCTGCCGACCGTGCGCGCGGCGAAGACCGCGTTGCCGGTGCTGGGCGAGTATGATGTGGTTGTGGTGGGCGGGGGGACCGGCGGCGCACCCGCGGGGATCGCGGCGGGGCGGCAGGGTGCAAAGACCCTGGTGATCGAACACCTGCATGGCCTGGGCGGCGTCGGCACGCTCGGCATGATCGGCAAGTACTGGTACGGCACGGTGTGCGGCTTTACGGCGGAACACGACGATGGCGTGAAGGAACTGGGCGCGGCGGTTCACGTGGTCGGCAAGGCCGAGTGGTGGCGGCGGGAGAACCGCAAGGCCGGGGCCGAGATCTGGTTCGGGGCGCTGGGGTGCGGTGCACTCGTGGAGGGCGACCGCGTGACCGGCGTCGTCGTGGCGACGCCCGCGGGGCGCGGTGTCGTTCTGGCCAAGGGCGTGGTCGATGCGACCGGCAACGCGGAGATCGCGGCGTCGGCGGGAGCGGCGTGCGTGTTCCAGGGGGCCGATGAGATCGCGCTGCAGGGGGTTGGGCTGTCGCCGCGCAGGCTGGGCGCAAGCTACATCAATTCCGACTTCGGGTATGTCAACGATTGCGATGCGGCCGACCTGTGGCTCTTCGGCGTGCGCGGCCGCGCGGGGGCGGGCAGGGTCTGGGATGTCTCGCAACTCGTGGAGAGCCGCGAGCGGCAGCGGATCGTGGGCGATTGCTGGGTCACCCCGCTGGACATCGTCAACGGGCGGACCTTTCCCGATACCGTGGTGCAGGCGCGCAGCAACTTCGACAGCCACGGCTACTCGATTGCCGAGATCTGCTACGTCAGCGAGGCGACCGGGCAGAAGATCTGTTCGGCCAACGTGCCGTATCGCGCGCTGCTGCCGAAGGGGCTTGAGGGGCTGATGGTCATCGGGCTCGGCATCAGCGCGCATCGCGACGCGATGCCGATCATGCGCATGCAGCCGGACATCCAGAACATGGGGTACGTGGCTGGCGTGGCGGGCGCCATGGCCGCGCGCGGTGGAAAAACTTTTCGGACGATAGACATGAGGGGGTTGCAGCAGCATCTGGTCGAGAGGGGAAACCTCGCGCCGGAGGTCCTGGGATGGAAAGACAACGCCATCGTGGACGTCGAGCGACTCGCACTCGCGGTCACGGGACTGGGCAATGGATACAAGGATGTGGGCCTGGTCCTCGCGCAGTGGGAGCAGGCGCTCCCGCGGGTCCGGAAGGCGTACGGCGAGGCGAAGACGCCCGCGCAGAAATTGGTGTACGCGCACGTGCTGGGGATCATGGGGGACGCGACGGGTGCCGAGACCCTGATTTCCCTGGTGTCGGGAAAGCAGCCGGCGCCCGACATCGACCTGAGGGATGAGACGGCGTTCGGGCGGCGGATGAATCGGGAAGACAGCTGCATCGTGGCCCTTGGGCGGACGCGCGACAAGCGGGCCTTGGCGCCGCTCCTGGATCTGGTGGCGAAGATGGATGGGCGCTCGACCTTCGCGCGCTTCCGGGCCGTGACGCTGGCGCTCGAGGCGCTTCGCGACCCGTCGGCGGCGCGCCCCCTGGCGGAATTGCTCCAAAAGCCCGACATCGGGGGGCATGCGATGACGGACGTCAAAGCGATCACCGCGGCCGGCGGGTACGGGTCGGATGGTGGCAACGAGCGCCAACTCTGCCTGAGGGAGATCGCGGTGGCGCGCGCGCTCTACCGGTGTGGCGATTGGGACGGTCTGGGCGAGAAGGTCCTGCAGGAGTTTGCGCGCGATCTGCGCGGGGTGTACGCGCTGCACGCGACGGAGGTCCTCAGGGCGGGAAAGGAATGAGATAGGGAGCCTTCGTCGGCGATACCGGCGCCGGGCCCCGAAGCAACGGCCCGAGCCGCACCGGTATGTCGGTCTCGACCAGATCGGCACCGCGCCGAAGGAAAGAGCGGTAGTCCGGTTCGAGATCGATGATGTCGGCGACCTCGTGGGTGACGTTGCCTTCCGGATCCTTGAGACGGAGTTGCTTCAATTCCGCCAGCGTGAAGTCTGAGACCTTTCCCCGGCCGGTCGTCGTGCGTTCCAGCGTTGCATCGTGATGCACGACAATCGCGCCATCCTTGGCGTAGCGCGGATCAATCTCCATGATCGCGAAGGTGTGCCGGAGCGTATGCTCGAAGCTCTCCAGACAATTTTCCGGAAAGCCCTCTTGGGCGCCCCCCCGGTGAGCGCTAACGAACGGAAGCGGCCCACGCTCGGGACGAAACAGGTCCCTCAGCCCGTTCGGTGTGCGCGCGTCAATCCGGTGTTCGGCCGAAAGGCCGGGCGCCAGAACCAGGGCGGCAAGAAGCAGGCGGATGGACTTCATGGCGGCGGCTTCACTTTCGAGCCCGGTCGCGGCACGTGCGGCGTTGCCAGGCGCGCGCCCGGGCACAACAGGGAAGGGAGATGGTCGGTTCCTTAGAACCAAAAAACGAGTCCGGAAATTGCGCCTAAGGGCCCAAAACCGCCCCAGTTTCCATCCCAACCGGCTGTCGTTGCAATAGATCCTGTGGTCCGACCACGGGGTCCCACCGTCGGCCGCATCGGCCGCCGGCCAGCTGAAATGGCCCTCCTCGAGCCGTTTGGTCAGAATCCAAATCCCGCTCCCGTCCCAATACAGGACCTTGAGCCGTGTCCGCCTCCTGTTGCAGAAAACAAACAGCGCGCCGCTCTTGACCTGCGCGCCGAGTTTCCCGTTGACGTCGGCCGCCAGCCCGTCGAACCCTTTGCGTAGGTCGCGGGGCTCCACGGCCAGATAGATCTTCAGGCTGCCGGAGAAGCTCAGCACTGCCCAAGTTCCCGCAGCAACGCCGCCGCCAGCTTCAGCTGCCCCCGATCACGGATGCGCAGCCGAATGCCGCCGGCCAGTTCCAGCTCCAGCCCCCCAAGAACCGGCTCCCCGTCCTCCCGCCGGCCCACCACGGCTTCGACCAATTGCATCGCCCCTTTGCCCGCCTCGCCCTTGGCGGACGCGCAACCCTCTCCCCGTCGGCGCCGCAGCACCCAATTGGCAAAGGTCGAATACTTCACCCAGGCGTACTGGGCGAACTTCGCCCCGCTCATCCCGCTGCGCCCGAACTCTTCGAGGACCCTCTGCCGATGCTCCGCGCTGTACTGCACCCGGCCCCGGGTGTCGCTCTTCAGAATCCCAACTTCCGGTTTCATAGATGCCGTAGCCTACGCCTACGACATCTGCGACCCCTCCTTTAATCCCATGGTGCTTGGCGTGACGCTTACAACCAAAGGGAGATGGGGGAGCGGGCAGAAGAAATTGGCCAAGACGACCCGCGTGAGGGACACGACCCCCGTCACAAGTCGTTGATTATCAGAGAGCCGGAGATGGGGATCGAACCCACGACCTACTGATTACGAATCAGTTGCTCTACCGCTGAGCTACTCCGGCGGGAAAGCGAATGGAGGAATACTGGCAGGGGCGAGGCGAAGTTTCAAGCGTGAGGTTTGAAGATTCGAGGGGGCGCTCGTGAAATGCTTAGAAACGGCACCGGACGCGCAACAATCGAGAGAAAAAATTCAACCGCAGCGTGCCGGGGCGCTTTCGGGGTCTTGGCCCTGCAGGAGGAGGAGGGCTTTGTGGTAGGAGCGGTTCTGGAGGTAGTGGCGGAGTCCTGGGGGTAGTGAGGGGCTGGCGAGGCGCGCGATCTCGTCGAGTCGGGCGAGGTGATCGCGGCAATCGCGCCTCTCGGCTGCGGCTTTGGCCAGGGCGGCGAGGTTGTCTTGGAGCACGGTGAGGACGTCGTCTTGCACGGGGAGAGATTGGCGCGTGTTGAGGGTCGCGCAAGTGGGGGCCGGCGGCCGAGATTTCTGCGTTGAGGCTGGGGTTGGGGCGTGGAGAATGCGGGCGGGTGTCATGGCATGCCGTTCACTCTGATATTTTTGGTGTCGGTGATCGTGGTCGAGGTGGTGGGCCTTGGCTGGGTGCTGATTCTGCGGGGCGAGTATCAGTGGCACGAGCGGCGGGCGTACGGGTATCCGGATTTCCGGTTGCCGCTGTGGGCCAAGGCGTACTGGACGGCGATCCTGACGTTGCTGCTCCTGGCGCTGGCGGATGCGGCGGCGGGGCGAGCGTCGTTGCCGGCCGGGGTGTTCTGCGTGTGTTTCGCGCTGGCGATGGTGGCAAAGATCGGGGTCTACGCGTGGGTTCCCTCGCTGCGGGAGCGGTGGGTGACGATGCCGTGGCCGAGGATCGCGATCAGCAAGGGGCTCTTGGCGGCGATCGCGTTCGTGGTGCTGGTGTACGGCAACACTCCATAACCAGCACTCAACATCGAACATCAGCTCGGATTAGCGCAGATCAGCGCAGATCAGCGTTCCCCGATCGTGCGGTGGCTGGGCCGGCTGGCTATCGGCGTTTTCGCCCGAACTTGGGGCGGGTGGCGGATTTGGGGATGGGGCGATCTTCGAGCAGGGTGGTGTAGTGGTAGGGGAAATTCTCGACCTTCTGGCGGGGAATGCGTTTGCCGACGGCGTGCTCGATGGCGTGGATGGCGCGGAGGTCGTCGGCGGTGATGATGGTGAGGGCGTCGCCCTCGGCCTCGGCGCGCCCGGTGCGGCCGATGCGGTGGATGTAGTCGTCTGGGCTTTCGGGGACGTCGAAGTTGATGACATGGGTGATGCCGGCGATATCGAGGCCGCGGGAGGCGAGGTCGGTGGCGACCATGACCTCGAATTTTCCGGACTTGAACCCGGCGAGAGCCTCGGTGCGCTCGGCCTGTGAGCGGTCGGAGTGGAGGACGGCGACGGGGTGGTTGTGGGCGATGAGGCGCTCGGAGATGCGGTCGGCGGCCATCTTGGTGCGGGTGAAGATGAGGACGCTCTCGTAGTGGAGGGCATCGAGGAGCGCGAGGAGCAGTTCGAATTTCTGGTCCATCGCGACGGGGTAGAAGGCGTGGCGGACGGTCTCGGCGGGTGAGCGGCGGAGGCCGATCTCGATGGTGGCGGGGTCGCGGAGGGTCCACGCGGCGAGGCGCTCGATCTCCGGGGGGAGGGTCGCGGTGAAGAAGAGGACCTGTTTTTTGGCGGGGCAGTAGCCGGCGATGCGGCGCACGTCGGGGAGGAAGCCCATGTCGAGCATGCGGTCGACCTCGTCCAGGATGAGGTATTCGATGGACTTGAGGTGGAAAGTGCCCTGCTCGAGGTGATCGATGAGGCGTCCGGGCGTGGCGATGACAATGTCGGTGCCGTCGGCGAGTGCCTGGCGCTGGGGTCCGTAGCCGACGCCGCCGTGGAGCAGGCAGATGCGCAGGTCGGTGTACTTTGCGAACTGCCGGAATGCGGCATCGACCTGGCCGGCGAGCTCGCGGGTGGGTTCGAGGATGAGGCAGCGCAGGGCGCCATGGCCACCCATCCGCGTGAGGATCGGGAGTCCGAAGGCGGCGGTCTTGCCGGTCCCTGTCTGCGCGGAACCGATGACGTCGCGCCCCTCGAGGACCAGCGGGATGGCCTGTGCCTGGATGGGGGTGGGTTCCTCGTAGCCCATTTCGCGGATGGCGCGCTGGATGGGCTCTGACAGGGACAGGGAGTCAAATGGCATCGGTAAGCAATAGGGGATCTGGGGTGGGGTGCAAGGTTCTTGGTCTGGGGTTCTTGGTTCGGGGTACTGGGCGCCAGACGCTTTGGGCGCCAGCGAATTTGCGATGGCGCTTTTGCGGTGGCTGCGGGTGACCGGGCCGTCGGGAAAGCGGCGTCGCCGCTGCGCTCTGCCGCCGCAGTCCAAAACCGGCCTTCTTCTCGTTCCCTAGGGTGTGAGCCTACGTGCCGCGGGTCACTCTTCGACGGGGGTGACGGGGAAGATGCGGATATCGCGGACGGCGCCGGTGGTGCGCCATGTGGCGATGCCGAGGGGGCGGGAGGGCTCGACCTCGAACCGGATGCCGAGGCGGCGGTTTGTGATCTCGACATCGATGACCTGCTCGCCGTCGATCCAGGCCTCGATGGCGGACCTGGTGACGCGGAGTCGGACCTGGTACCAGCGCTTGTCCTCGAAGTTCATGGAGAGGCCCGTCTCGTTGTTGGCGGCGTCCTCGTAATCAATGCACGAGAGCCCGACGAGGGAGCCGCCCCAGCCGCCGAGCACGAGGGTGCAGGGGTTTTCGCCGACGGGGAAGGTGAAGCCGCAGAAGAAATCGGATCCCTCGAGGCGGCGGGCCTCGAAGCAGATCTCGTAGTTCATGCGGGTGACGGGGCCGCCCCAGGTGATGCCGGTCATGTCGTTGCCACGCTCCATGACGATGCTGCCGTCCTCGAGGCGCACGGCGGCCTCCTGTCCCCGGAAGTCGCCCTTGAGCCAGTGCCCCATGGATTTGCCATCGAACAGGGTGAGGCCCGCGGCGGGGAGGCTGGTGGATTCGACGGTCTCGAGCCAGTGGAGGTTGAACCGGGAAAAGGCGATGCGCTCGCCCGGCGTGGCCTCGCCGCACTCGAAGAGGCAGCCGATGGCGACGCCGGTGAGCGATGCGAGCGCGGGGTTTCGGGCGGGGCCGGACCAGAGCGGCTTTGCGATGGGCCAAGTCTTGCCCCCATCGTAGCTGAGGCGGAGTTGGAGTGATCCGGGCTGGGCGGCGGCGCACGAGAGGGTCAGCTGGCGCTTGAGGCGATCGCGTCCCGCGTAGCGGACGAGGGAGGCATCGGGGCACTTGGGGAATGGGGCGTCGCCCTGTGCGATCTCCTTGGGTGGGGCCCAGGTTTCTCCGGCATCGTCGCTGCGGGTGACCATGACGGTGCCGCCCGCGCCGGAAAACGTGAGCCAGATGCGGTCGGTGGGGCGGTCGACGATGGCGGCCGGGCCATCGATGGTGCCGGGGGCGCCTTCGTGGAGGACGCGCAGTGGGCTCCAGTTCGTCCCCGCGTCGGTGCTGCGCCTGAAGACGAGGGCGTTGGCGCCCGGGCTTTTGGCGTCGGTCTTTTGCGCCCGCGCGATTGCGACGAAGGTGCCGTTCGTCGTGCAGGCGAGCGCGGGTGATGCGAACGAGGCGTAGCCATCCGAGCCCGCGATGAAAATGAAGTTTGTGTCGGGGGCGATGATCGGGTCGCGATCGAAGTCGAAGCCGGGGCATGGGATGGCGGTCCCGAAGAGCAGCAGGGGAATGGCGGGGATCAGGGGTCGCATAGGGCTAGGATAAAGGCGCATCAGGAGACGCGGTCAACTCCTGAAAATCGGCGCAAGGCATCAGGGCGCATCGAGCATTTCTGGGGTGCGCACGAACGGTCTTGCGGCCGAGGGCGAGGGGCGCCAATTTGGCCCTGTTGAAAGCGGCGATACTGGACAAGGTTCTGGACCGGCTGGGCCAGTTAGGCACGGGTGAGGTGCAGGGCTATCTGGAGCGGATGGCGCGGGAGCAGGGGGTGCTCGGGGCGATATTCGACGCGATCCGGGAGGGGATTCTGGTGATCGACGAGGGCGGGACGATCCGGTACCACAATCCTGCGGCGGCGAGCATGCTGGGGTTTGGTCCGGGCGGTGCGGTTGGGCAGGGGATCGGGCGGCACGTGCGGGGGCTGGATTGGGAGGCGCTGGTGCGGGCGGGTGCGTCGGCATCGCGGGATTTGGAGATCACGTATCCGGAGCGGCGGTACCTGAGTGTGTACGCGATCCCGCTGACGCCGGGGGAGCGGGATGGATTTGGGGCGGCGCTGGTGCTGCATGACGCGACGGCGAGCCGGCAGGCGATGGACGAGCGCGCGGAGAGCGAGCGCGCGGGTGCGGTGATGACGCTGGCCGCGAGCGTGGCGCACGAGCTGGGCAATCCGCTGAACAGTTTCGACATCCACCTGCAGCTGATGGAGAGGGAGCTGCGGAAATTGCGGGAGGGGGAGGGGGCGAGGCTGAGGGAGGCGGTGCGCGTATCGCGTCAGGAGGTGCGGCGGCTGGACGGCATCATCAAGAATTTCCTGAAAGCGATACGTCCGGCGCCGCCGGACCTGCGGCCCGCGGCGCTGAACCGGATCGTGCGCGAGGCGGTGGAGTTCCTGCGCCCGGAGATCGAGGGGCGGGACCTGATCGTGGAGATGGACCTGGCCGACCGGTTGCCGCGGCTGATGCTGGACGCGGACCAGATCCGGCAGGCTTTCCTGAACCTGATCAAGAACGCGATGGAGGCGATGCGGACCGGAGGGATCCTGCGGATCCGGACCGAGGTGGAGGAAGATTGGGTGTCGGCGATTTTTCGGGACACGGGCGGGGGATTTGATGCGACGGCGCTGGCGCGGAGGGGCGAGGCATTTCTCTCGACCAAGCCGGAGGGGACGGGCCTCGGGTTGATGGTGGTGAGCCGCATCGTGGGCTCGCACGGGGGGCAGCTTGAGATCAAGAGCCAACCGGGCGTGGGCACCGACATGCGCGTGAGATTTCCGAAACCCGGCCCGCGGGTGAAGCTCCTGGCGGCTCCGGGAGCGGCGCGTGGAACGAGCGCCGAGCCACGAACCCCGAACCACGAACGTTGAACTGCGAGCTGAAAACCATGCGTCCGAACATACTGGTCGTGGATGACGAGAAGAACGCGCGGGAGGGGCTGCGGGCCGCGCTGGAGGACAAGTACGAGGTGTACGTCGCCGCGGACGGGGCGCAGGCGATGAACATCCTGGAGTCGGAGCGGATCGACCTGATGCTTTCGGACCTGAAGATGCCCGGGGAGGACGGGCTGCGGCTCATCGAGCGGGCGCTGGAATTGCCGCATCGTCCGGTGTGCCTGCTGATGACCGCGTACGGCAGCGTGGAGACCGCGGTCGAGGCGATGAAGAAGGGGGCGACGGATTACCTCGCCAAGCCGCTGAACTTGGACGAGGTGGAGCTGATCGTGGCGCACCACCTGAAGGCTAGGCGGCTGGAGAGCGAGAACCAGGAACTCCGGCGGAAGGTGGCGGAGCGGGAGGGGCTGGGGGAGATCATCGGGCGGTCGCCGGCGATCGTCGAGGTGCTGGACGTGGTCAGGCAGGTGGCGCCGTCGAGGGCGACGGTGCTGATCCAGGGGGAGAGCGGCACGGGCAAGGAGCTGGTGGCGAGGGCGCTCCACAACCTGAGCCCGAGGCGGGAGGCCCCGATGGTCACGGTGCACTGCGCGGCGCTGTCGCCGCAGTTGCTGGAGAGCGAGCTATTCGGGCACGAGCGCGGCGCGTTCACGGGCGCGGTGGAGCGGAGGATCGGGCGCTTCGAGGCGGCCGACGGGGGAACGATCTTTCTGGACGAGATCGGCGAGATTGATCCGGCGACGCAGGTCAAGGTCCTGAGGGTGCTTGGCGAGCGGAGTTTCGAGCGGGTGGGGAGCACCAAGACGATCCACGTGGACGTGCGCCTGGTGGCTGCGACCAACAAGGATCTGAGGAGGCTCGTGGACGAGGGGAAATTCCGCGACGACCTCTTTTTCCGCCTGAACGTGGTGCCGATCCGGATGCCGCCGCTCAGGGAGCGGCCGGAGGACATCCCGCTGCTGGTGCGGGCCTTTCTTGCGGAGTTCAACAGGGAGAATGGCGCGAACGTGCGCGGTTTCAGCCGGGAGGCGACGGAGCGGATGCTCGCGTACGGGTGGCCGGGCAATGTGCGGGAGCTGCGCACGGCGGTGGAGCATGCGGTGGTCCTGTGCCGGGGCGAGGAGGCGGGGCTTCGCGAGTTGCCGGCGGCGGTGCGGGGCGCGGGGGCGCCCGGGGAGGGGCGGTCTGCGGGCGGCGAAGAATTGAGTTGGGCAGACTCCGAAAAGCGTCTAATCGTGAAGGCCCTCGAGCAGACCGGCGGCAACCGGGCCGAGGCGGCCCGGCGGATGGGCATGAGCAGGCGGACGCTGCACCGGAAGCTCCACCAGTATGGCCTGGTGGGCGCGGCGGGGCCGCGGCGCGACGAGGGCAGGAGCTGACAGGATGGCTGTACAGGATGCGATATTCTCGCTTGAGGCGGGGCGCGGCAAACGCGTGATGCAATGGGTTTCGGTGGGCATTGTCATCATGGCGCTGGTCCTCGTGCACATGGCGAGCCAGTTTCGCGGTCTGCGGCACGAGCGCGCGATGGATCAGGCGCAGCTGGCGAGGAACATCGCGCGCGGCGATGGGTTCGTGACCTCCGTGCTGCGCCCGCTGGAGCTGTCCGAGAAGCTGAAGCGGGAGAATGGGGGGGTGCTGCGGGTGGCCGCGGTGGCGCCGGGCAAGATGGAGGAGACGCGGCAGGCGCCGCTCTATCCGCTGGCGCTGGCCGGCGTGTTCAGGCTGACATTTCAGAGTTTCGACTACAGCCTGGGGGCGGCCGAGGGGGGAGGCGGGGTGCAGCACTATTTTCCGGAGCGGGTGATCGCGGGGTTTGGGTTGCTTTGCCTGCTTGGGGCGGCGGGATTCTTGTACGCGGTGGGGTGCTCGATGTTCGATAGGAAGGCGGCGATCCTGGCGGTGCTGTTCTTTCTGGGCGCGGATTCGGTCTGGCAGCTTGCGCTGGGTGGGCTGGACGCGTGCTTCATGATGCTGCTGCTGGGGGCATCGGTCTGGGCGTGGCACCGCGCGCTGCTGCTGGAAGAGGAGGCGGCGGGCGAGGGGGCGCTGGGCTGGGTGGCGCTGGGCGCGGGCCTCCAGTCGCTGATGGTGCTGGGCCGCTATGGCTGGTGGTGGGTGGTTCTGCCCACGGGGCTGCTGGCGTTCCTATTTTTCCGGAATCGGGGCGCGGCGCTCGGCGTGGTGATCGCGGTGTGGCTCGCGGTGCCGGCGGCATGGTTCCTGCGCAACATGATGGTGGCGGGCAATCCGCTGGGCACGGCGATCTGGGTGCCGCTCGAGGGCACGGACCTGTTCCCGGGGGACACGCTGTGGAATTTCTTCAGGCCGGACGCCGGCAGGGCCACGCTGAAGAAGTTCGTGGGTCGGGTGCTGACCAATTCGCGGGGCTGGCTGGAGGCGTATCCGGTCGCGAGCGGGAGCCTGGTGGGGGCGTGTTTCTTCCTGGTGGCGCTGATGCACCGGTTCCGGCGGGTGCGGGCGGAGGGGCTGAAGTGGTGGGGGGTGCTGGCGTCGGCGGCGGCGGTGATGGGGGGTTCGCTCGGGTACGTGGCGGGGTTCACGGCGGAGGACCCGGCCAACATGCTGGTGGTGTTCGCGCCGGTGTATGCGCTCTACGGGGCGGCGATGCTGCTCGTGGTCGTCGACCGCGCGCAACTCGAGATCGTGGAGCTGAGGCGGGGGCTTCTGGCATTCGCGGTGTGCCTCAACGCGGCGCCGCTGGTGCTGCGGATCTTGCCGCCGCAGGAGCCCCCGGTCTGCTGGCCCCCGTACCTCGGACAGGTGATCAGGCTGGCCGGCGGTTTCTTCGAGAAGGGCGAGGTGGTGGCCACCGACATGCCTGAGGCGCTGGCGTGGTACGCGGACCGGCGGGCGCTGGCGTTGCCGCGCGGGGTGAAAGATTTCAACGAGATCAACGACTTCGTGCTCTCGGGCGCCACGAAGGGGCTGCTGTTCTCGCCGGAGACCCTGGACGGGAGGCTCTTCACCGAGGTGCTGAGCGGGCGCGGGCGGGAGTGGGCGGCGATGTTCCTGCAGCGGCGGGTGCCGGAGCTGTTCCCGCTGACGGCCATGACGGCGCTGCCGCCGCGGCTGGGCGACATGTTTGGCTACCTGCTTTTTGCCGACAGGGCGCGGTGGCAGAAGGCGGAGCCGGCACCGCCCCAAGAGGGCGCGCCGGCGGTGCAGTGAGCGGCGCGGAGGGAGGCGTTCTGGCGATGAGCGAGGGCATGGCGGACTTGAGGATATTCGGTGGCACGGCCCACCCGCAGCTTTCGGAGCGCATCGCGCGCGCGGTGGGCACGCCGCTCGGCGACCTGACGGTGACGTCGTTTCCGGACGGCGAGACCTTCGTCAAGATCAACGAGAACATCCGCGGGAGGGACGTGTTCATCGTGCAGCCGACCTGTCCGCCGACCAACCAGAACCTGATGGAGCTGCTCATCATCATCGACGCGGCGAGGCGGGCGAGCGCGGCGAGGATCACGGCGGTGCTGCCGTTCTACGGCTACGCGAGGCAGGACCGCAAGGATCAGCCGCGGGTGCCGATCACCGCGAAGCTGGTGGCGAACCTGCTGGTCGCGGCGGGCACCAACCGGGTGCTGACGCTGGATCTGCACGCGCAGCAGATCCAGGGTTTTTTCGACATCCCGGTGGATCACCTCTACGCGCTGCCGGTTTTCTTCGAGCACCTCAAGCGGCGCCAGCTGGACAATCTGGTGGTGGTGAGCCCGGACATGGGTGCGCTGAAGATGGCGTCGGCGTACGCGCAGGCGCTCGGGGCGGACGTGGCGATCGTGGGCAAGCGGCGCAAGTCGGCGACGGAGGTGGAGCACGGCCACCTGATCGGCGACGTGCAGGGGCGGAACGTGCTGATGATGGACGACATCACGGAGACCGCGGGGACCATCTGCAGCGCGGCGCGCGTGCTGAAGGATCACGGGGCGCGGCAGATCCTGGCGGGCGTCTCGCACGCGCTGCTGAACCGGACGGCCCAGGAGCGGCTGCGGGAGTCGTGCATCGACGAGCTGATCACGACCAACAGCACGCCGCAGAAAGAGTCGGGGGATTTCAGGCTGACGGTGCTTTGCGTGGCCGACCTCTTGGCCGAGGCGATCAAGCGCATTCACTGCGGCGAGTCGGTGACATCGCTCTTCCGGATCGGCGGGGCGACGGGCACGTGATCGCGGTGCCGGGGCGAGGGCGGGAGATCCTGGGATGAGGGCGTGGCTCCTTGTGGCTTTGGCCGTGGCGGCCGCCGCGGTGGCGCTGGCCTATCTGGGCACCGACGACGCCTTCCGGGGGCTGTGGTTCCCGAAACTCGCGGAAGTGGCGGGGGTGGAGGCGAGCGCGGCGGAGGCGACGTGGGATCCGCTCTCCGGGTTCACGGCGAAGGGCGTGAGATTTTCTGGGAAAGGGGGCATCGCGGGTGAGATCGAGGAGATCCAGGCATCGTGGAATCCGGCGGAGATCTTCCGGGCGACGGTGGCGCTGAACTCGCTTTCGGTGACCGGGGCGCGGGTGGAGTGGCGCACCGGCAAGAGGGGCGGCGGGGGCGGAGGGGGCGACAAGGATGAGGCGGCGCGGAGGGGGGGGCCGACCGTGCTGGGCTTTGCGGTGGAGTGCGGGCCGGTGGCGCTGCGGCGGATCGAGGTGGTGGCCCGGGCACCGCGCGGGGGGCTGTGCATGACCAACCGGATCGAGTCGATCGAGCTGTCCGGGTGGCGCCCGGGGTCGGAGGTTCGCGCGAAGGCGCGGGTGGGCATGGCGGGCAGCCTGTGGGAGGGGCTGGAGCTGGAGGGCGGGCTACTCTCCTGCGACATGAAGCTGTCGCTGAACCCCAAGCTGGAGATCAATGGCGCGGAGGGGTGGGTGAGGTTCGGCGAGTGCCGGGGGCGGAGCGGCGAGATGCGGCTGGACGGGCTGGAGTTCGAGCAGACGATCCAGCTGACGCCGTATTGGCTGAGGAGCGCGGTGGCGACGGCCTCGCTGAAGGGGCGTCCGCTGGGCCGGTGCGCGGCCAACGGGGCGGTGGACTTCAATCTCAAGACCTGCGACCTGGTCGTGCTGGTCGAGGGCATCGATCCGGAGCTGGTGAGCGCGGTGACGGCATCGCGCGGGCTCTGGATGACGAAGGGGACGATGCGGGTGACGGGTCAGTATCAGGTGCTGAAGGCGTCGCGGCGGATCCAGGGTGACGCGGAGATGAAGGGCGCGTGCTTTGACCGGAAGGCCGGGGCGTCGGCGTTTCCCCCGATCGAGGGGCGGTGCGCGTTTGCGGCGGAGCATTTTCCCGACGCGCGGGAGCTCGTTTTGGAGCGGGCGCAGGTCTCACTGGTGGAGGGGGACAGCGTGGTGGCCGCGGCTGGACTCGATCGGCCGATGCGGCTCTCCTGGGGCAAGCAGGCGCAGCGGGGGGAGGCCGCGGAGCTGGCACTGCGCGTGCCGGAGACCGACTTGCGGCGGCTGGCGCACTTTGTGGAGGCGGCATGCGGTGCCCGTTTGCAGGGGGGGATCGTGGGGGGGCGCGGGCGACTGGTGGCGATGCCGGGTGGGCGCGAGGTGCGGTGGGAGGGTTCGCTTGCGGCGCGGGATCTCGTGGGCGACTGGCGGGGGGAGTCCTTGGCGGGGATGGCGGTGAGCGCGGGGTCCTCCGGTCGCTGGATGGGCGAGGCGGTCCTGGAGGTGTCGAACGCCGCGGTGAGGGTGGAGGGGCCGCCGGAGAAAAGCGCGGTGATTTGGCTGTCGGGCGCGCGTTCGGGCAAGGGCGAGACGTGGAAGCTGGGCGGATCGCTGGGTAGAGATTGGCTGCGCGGCTGGGCCAACCCGAGGTTTGGCGTCACGGGGGGAAGCGTTGAAGGCAGCGCGGAGGTGGTGCGTTCGACGAATGGGACGGGCGCCGTAAAGTGGGTGGCCGCGGGCAAGGGACTGGCGGGCGAAGGGGGGCCGATCCGATTGGAGGATTTGGGCATCGAGGTGCGCGGCGAGGTCGCGATGGGGGCGGGTGAGGAGCGGGTGTGCCGGGCGAGCGCGGTTGTGCGTCCCGGGGGCGATGGCCCGCCCTGCGAGTTATTGGTTGAGGGGCCGTGGCGCGATGGGCTGGGGGGTGGCCGCATCGAGGCGAGGCTCCGCGGCTGGGGGGAAGAGGGTCTCGCGCGCGTCTTGCGGCCCGGGCCGGCATCGAGGGTGTGCGCGGGAAAGGGCCTGGAGGGGCTGGTCGTGATCCAGAGGGTGCCCGGCAAGTGGGCGGTCGATGGGATGGTCGCTTTGCGCGAGACCGGGAGCGCGGGCGGAGCGCGCGGGAAGGACCCGGCGGTGGATCTGGTGCTCGCCCTCAAGGGCGGGGTGGGGAGCGGCCGTGTCGACATCGAGAGCGGCTCATTTTCCGCAGGGCGAGTGGGCGACTCGGAAAACCGGCTCGCCGTGTCGGGGGGATTCCGGACGGATGGCCAAGGGGTGGACCTGACGATCACCGCGCCCGTGTTTGATCCGAAACCGATCCTCCCATTGCTGGCGGCGTGGGGGGCCGAGTCGGATGGTGGTGTGGCGCGGGATGAGGGGCCGGGTGCGGCGCCCGCGGTGGGCGAGGTTCCCGGGCCCGATGGGGGACGACGCGATGTGCCCGACGGACAGGTGGCCGGGGCTCAAGATGGCCGATTGGGCTTCGCGATCGAGCGCCTGCTGCTTGGCGACGTGGAGGCCAAGCTCACGGGGCAGATCGTGAAATCGGGATCGCGCTGGCGGGATGGGGTCGCGTCACTGATTTCGGGTTCCGGTCAATTGGTGTGCCGGATGGGGTGGCCCAAGCCCGGCGCGTGGGAGGCGGAGGCCAGGGCGGATGCATTTCCCGCGAAGGCCGCGGGGCCATTCGTGGCGGCCCCGTCCGATTTTCTCGATGGCGTCGTGAGCGGCGACGCGCGGCTTGCGGGTGGGGGGGGATGGCGCCCCGAGTCATTGCGCGGCGCGGGGCGGGTCTCGTGGTCCGGAGCCCGGGGCGAGCGGTTGCCCGCGATCCGGTCGTTCCTGAAGTCGGCGGCGAAGCGGGTCACGCCCGAATTGGCGGAGTGCCGGGTGTCCGGGCTTGCGGGGTCGTTCGAGGTGACCGGAGGCGACTGGCGGAGCCAGGATCTGCTGCTCTCTGGCGACCTGATGAAGCTCTGGTATTTGGGGGGCGTGGACCATCGCGGGCGAATCGATGGCGAGGCTCGCTTTGCCGGAAAGACCGACATGATGCGGCGCGCGCGCGTGCGACTGGGCGACGTCGAGGTCGGCGGGTCAACGTTCGTTGCGTTTGGCCGACCCGATGGCGAGTTCACCGTGCTGCCCGGGTCGCTGCCGGTGCGAGGCGACATGGGCGGGGAGCTCGAGGCGGACTGGGACGGGTGGCTGAAGTCGGTTGGGCTGGGCGCGTTCTCGGGCCTGATCGAGGGCCTGGGCGGCTCTCCGGGAAGAACGCGTGATGACGGGCGCGAGAAGTGAAAGGCGCGCGCCGCCGCGATTCGGATTTGACGGGCGGATGATTCGGCCCAAGCATTGAAAGCCTCTGATCATGTCATCTGGAAGACTCCGAGCGGCGGTGGTGGGTGCGTCGGGCTACACGGGCGAGAAACTACTGAAGATACTGGCGGGACATCCGCGGGTCGAGGTGGCGTTCGCGAGCTCGCGGCAGCACGCGGGCCGGTCGCTCTCGGACGTGTTTCCGGAGATCGCGCTGGGCGGTGCGCCGCTGTGTTTTGGCGAGCCGGATCCGGGGAAGATCTGCGCGGCGGCGGAGGTGGCATTTCTGGCGTTGCCGCACGGCGAGTCCGCGAAGATCGCGGCGCCGCTGCTCGCGTCGGGCCTTCGGGTGCTTGACCTGAGCGCGGACCTGCGGCTGAAGGACCGGGCGGTCTACCGCGAGTACTATGGCGTGGATGCGCCGGGCCAGGACCTGATTGACGCGGCGGTCTACGGGAGCCCGGAGACCAACCGGGGGGCGCTGGCCGGGGCGCGCCTGGTGGCGGTGCCGGGCTGCTATCCGACATCGGTGTTGCTGGCGCTGGCGCCGGCGCTGGCTGGCGGGCTGGTGGACCCCGCGTCGGTCATCGTCTCTTCGGCGAGTTCACCCACGGGCGCCGGTCGGAAAGTCGAGGCGGCCTATCTGTTCGCGGAGTGCCACGAGAACATGCGCGCGTACGGGGTCGTGGGACACCGGCACACGCCGGAGATGGAGCAGGAACTCTCGCGCGTCGCGGGCGAGGGCGTGACGGTGCAGTTCGTGCCGCACCTCGTGCCGCTCAATGCCGGAATTCACACGACGGTGGTCGCCTCCTGCCGCGGCGCGATGCCCGGGCAGGCGGCGCTGGACGGGCTCTACCGGGATTACTATCGCGGGGCGCCGTTCGTGCGCGTGTGCGCGGGGCGCCTGCCGGAGGTGAGGCGCGTGGCGGGGACAAACGTCTGCGAGGTGGCCGCGCGGGCCGACGCGAGGACGGGTCGGCTGCTGTTTTTCTCCGCGGAGGACAATCTGGTCAAGGGGGCCGCCGGTCAGGCGGTGCAGTGTCTGAACATCATCATGGGCTGGAAGGAGGAGGAGGGGTTGGTTTTATGAGAAAGACCGTTTTTCGTGTGGTGAAGGGGGGCGGGGTGACCTCGCCGAAGGGCTTCCGCGCCTCGGGTGTGCGGTGCGGGATCAAGCGGGCGCGGCGGCCGGATTTCGCGATGATCGCGAGCGACACGACGGCGGTGGCGAGCGGCGTGTTCACCACGAACCAGATCAAGGCGGCGCCCGTCCGGGTGTCGATGGGCCACATCCGGGGGCAGAAGGCGCGGGCGATCGTGGCCAACAGCGGCAATGCGAATGCCTGCACCGGGGTCGAGGGCATCGCGGATGCGAAGGAGACGGCGGCGCTGACGGCGCGGGTGCTGGGCTGTTCGGCGTCGCAGTTGCTCGTGTGCTCGACGGGACGCATCGGGCGGAGGCTGCCGATGGAGAAGATCCGCCAGGGGATACTGAAGGCGTTCCACGCGCTTTCCCGGTCGGGCGGCGCCAGCGCGGCGCGGGCGATCATGACGTCCGACACCGCGCGGAAGGAGATCGCGGTCAGTTTCCTGATCGGGGGCCGGCGCGTGACCATCGGCGCGTGCGCGAAAGGGGCCGGGATGATCGACCCGAACATGGCGACCATGCTGTGTTTCGTGACGACCGATGCGGTGATCGACGCCAGGACGCTGAACCGCTGCCTGCGCGAGGCGGTGGACGAGTCGTTTAACAGGATCACGGTCGATGGTGACATGAGCACCAATGACACCGTGCTGATGCTCGCAAACGGCGCGAGCGGGAATCCGCCCCTGCGCGGCTATCACCCGGAGCTGCCGCGGTTCCAGCAGGCCCTGAACCACGTGCTGAAGGACTTGGCGCGCAAGATCGTTTCGGATGGCGAGGGGGTGACCCGCGTGGTCGAGGTGGCGGTCACGGGCGCGGCATCGCAGCTGGACGCGCGGCGCGCGGCCGTGGCGGTCGCGAAGTCCACGCTGGTCAAGACGGCGTGGGCCGGGGGCGACCCGAATTGGGGTCGGCTGATGGCGGCGCTGGGCTATTCGGGGGCCCGGGTGCGCGAGGAGCTGGTGGACATCTGTTTTGATGGGGTCTCTGCCGTGCGGGGGGGGCAGCTTGGGCGCTGTCCGGAGTCGCGGCTGAAGGCGAGCGTTAGCAAGCCGAGGTTCAAGGTGATGATCAACCTGCACCTGGGCGAGGGCGAGCACACCGTCTACACGACCGACATGACCGTCGAGTACGTGCGCTTGAACATGAGCGAATAGGTGGCGCGCGGGATCCTGTTCGCCGGGCGCCGCGGCGAATCATGAGCGCAATTTTGCTCGCGGGGGCGCCCGCGCCTGTCTAATAATTAACACCCATGGCGATGATCGGCTTGAGGGTTGCATAACTATGACGGCGGTAATAGGCGCGGACAAGATGGCGGTATTGCAGCCGACGGCGGCGACGGTGCGGTTTCTCCGGGGGTTGTTGGCCGACGAGCGGGTGGAGGTGCTCGTGGAGGCGCAGGGGGATCGGCTGATGAAGTCCGTGGAGGAGTGGCGGCCGGATCTGGTCGTGCTGGAGCTTGGTCCGGACACCAACGAGGGGCTGGTGTTATTGCAGGGCGTGCGGGAGTGGAACGCGCAGATGCCGGTGCTGGTTGTCGCGGAGACGAAGGACCCGGAGGTCACGATCGAGGTGATGAAGATGGGCGCATACGACATCATGCACGCGCCCTTCGACACGAACCAGGCCCGGTTCATCGTGAGGGACGCGCTCAACACGGTCAGGAGCATCAAGTCGTTCCGGGCGGGGGTGAACCCGAGCACGAGTTTCGTTCCCGAGACGATCGTGGGCAGCACCCCGGCGATGCAGGCGATTTTCAAACTGATAGGGCAGGTGGCGCCCACCAACGCGACGGTGCTGATCACGGGGGAGAGCGGGGTTGGCAAGGAACTGATCGCGCGGGCGATCTACCGGCACAGCCTGCGGAAGGGCCAGCCATTCATGGCGGTGAATTGCGCGGCGATCCCGGAGAGCCTGCTGGAGAGCGAGCTTTTTGGGCACGAGAAGGGTTCGTTCACGGGGGCGGCGGGGACCCGGAAGGGGAAGTTCGAGTACTGTGACGAGGCTACGATCTTCCTGGACGAGGTGGGGGATCTGCCGGTGGGCACGCAGGCGAAGCTGCTGCGGGTGCTCCAGGATGGGGAGTTCACGAGGGTGGGGAGCAACGTGGCGATCCGGGTGAACGTGCGGGTGATCGCGGCGACGAACAAGGATCTGGAGGCGGAGATCGAGGCGAAGCGATTCCGCGAAGATCTCTTCTATCGGCTGAACGTGGTGCGGGTCGAGGTGCCATCGCTGAGGGAGCGCAAGGAGGACGTGCCGGCGATCAGCCTGGCGATCCTGCGAAAGATCGCCGCGCAGGAGGACCTGGGGGTGGTATCGATCTCTCAGGAGGCGATGCAGATATTCCAGGGCTACTCGTGGCCGGGGAACGTGCGCGAGTTGGAGAACTGCATACACCGGGCTGCGGTGCTGGCGTCCGGGGACGCGATACTGCCGCACCATCTGCCGCAGTCGATTTTGAGCGCCGGGCGCGGGGCGGTGCGTGGGGGGCGGCGCGGCGGGGGTTTCGAGGAGGCGATGGAGACGATATTGCGGCATGCGGCCGAGCACCCCGATCGTCCGATCCTTGATCTCGTGGAGCACGAGTTGCTCTTGCGGGTCCTGCGGGAGACCAACGGCAATCAGGTGCAGGCCTCGAGGCGGCTTGGGATGGCACGGGCGACGCTGCGCAAGCGAATCGATCAGCTCGGGCTGCACAAAGAGCTCGGGTATCGATAAGGGGGGGCGGTGAGCTGGCGCATCCTTTGGGCGGTGTCCGTGGCGTGGGTGGCGGCGATGTCGCGGCCGCATGGCGCGGCGCCGGCGGGGGTGCCGGCGGAGGTGCCGGCGGAGGCGGAAATCGAGATGGCGCGCTCGGCGGTGGGGGAAGCGATGGCGCGGGCGGGCGCGCGGGAGATCGTGTTCGCGATGCGGAAGCCGGTGGCCGATGGGCACTGGTACGCGAACTTCGGGTATTACGCGGAGTGCGAGAAGGGCGCTGGGGAGCGGGCGGCGCCGGGTCCCGAGGGCAAGGGCGTGGCCTATCGCGAGGGAGGGCGGCTGTGCAAGTGGGATGTCGCGAGCGGGCGGGTGACCGTGCTGCTGGATGATCCGCGGGGAGGCGTGCGCGATCCGTTCGTGGACCATGACGGGCGGACGATCCTGTTCTCGTACCGGGCCGGTGACAGGGAGCATTACCACCTGCACACGATCAACGCGGATGGCACTGGCCTCAGGCGGCTGACGGACGGGGATTACGACGACATCGAGCCCTGCCGCTTGCCGGATGGGGGGATCGTGTTCGTGTCGAGCCGCTGCAAGCGATGGGTCAATTGCTGGGCGACGCAGGTGGCCGTGCTGCATCGCTGCGGGCCGGATGGCGGGGGCGTGCGCCCGTTGTCTTCCAACAACGAGCACGACAACACGCCATGGGTGCTTCCGGACGGGCGGCTGATCTACACGCGATGGGAATACATCGATCGCTCGCAGGTGGACTATCATCACCTGTGGACGACCAACCCGGATGGGACGGGGCAGATGGTGCACTTCGGCAACCAGCGTCCGGGGCTATTGATGATCGATGCCAAGCCGGTGCCCGGCTCGGAGAAGGTGGTGGCGATTTTTTCGCCGGGCCACGGGAGGCGGGATCACGCGGGGACCCTGGCGCTGGTGGACCCGAGGGCGGGCCCGGACGACGCGGCCAGGGCGCGGGTGTTGAACGGCGGGCAGGAATTCCGCGATCCCTGGGCATTTGGGGAGGATCGCATCATCGCGGCGCGCGGCGCTGGGATCGTGGCGGTCGACGGCGCCGGCAAGCCCGTGGAGATTTTCGCGCTGTCGCGGGAGGACCAGGAGGCGGGGTTCCTGCTGCATGAGCCCCGGCCCATACATCCCCGGCGGGCGGAGGGCAGGATCCCCGATCGGATCGAGCCCGGCAGCCCCGTCGGGCGACTGATCGTCGCGGACATATATCGCGGGCGGAACATGGAGGGTGTGGCCAGGGGCGAGATCAAGAGGTTGCTCGTGCTGGAGTCGTTGCCAAAACCAATCAATTACACGGGGGGCATGGAGCCGCTGACGTATGGGGGTTCCTTCACGCTGGAGAGGGTGCTGGGCACCGTGCCGGTCGAGGCGGACGGATCGGCGCACTTCGAGGCCCCTGCGCTGCGCAGCCTGATTCTGGTGGCGCTGGATAAGGACGGCCTGGCGGTGAAGCGGATGCAGAGTTTTCTGACCGTTCAGCCGGGCGAGACGACCTCGTGCGTGGGGTGCCACGAGCACCGCGCGCAGACCATCGCGCCGCGGGGCGGGCTGCTGGCGTTGGCCAGGCCCCCCGACAGGATCGAGCCCGAGCGCGGGTGCCCCGATGTCCTTGACTACCCGCGGGACATCCAGCCCGTGCTAGACCGGCTGTGCGCGGATTGCCACGGCTACGAGAAGACGGCGCGGGGCGGGCCCCGGGAGGGGGGTGTCATCCTGACGGGCGACAGGGGGCCGATGTTCTCCCATAGCTATTTCACCATGACGACGCGGGCGCTGTTCTCCGATGGACGCAACAGGCCGCAGAGCAACTATCGTCCGCGGGAGTTGGGATCGGGGGCGAGCAGGATACTCGGGATGATCGATGGCTCGCACCACGGGGCGAAGGCGAGTCCGGCGGAGGCGCAGAGGCTGCGGCTCTGGATCGACGCGGGCGCGCCCTACATCGGAACCTACGCGGGCCTGGGCAGCGGGATGATCGGCGGATATGCCTTGAACAAGCCGACCCACACGGATTTCGAATGGCCAACCACGCGCGCGGCGGGGCAGGCCATCGGCGCGCGCTGCGCCTCCTGCCACGACCCCGGGGGCGCGATGTCGCTGCCGACGGCGCTATCCGACGAGAGGAAGATGTCCTTCTGGCGTTTCGAGCAGAAGGACCCCCGGCACCGGGGCAGCCGGCACATCGTGTTCAATCTCTCGCGTCCGGAAAGGTCCCTGATGCTGCTGGCGCCCCTGAGCAAGGAGGGGGGCGGGCTGGGGCTGTGCAGGGGTGCCGATGGCGCGCCCGCGTGGGTTTTCGCGGATCGGGGCGATGCGGATTACGCGAGACTCGAGGCGATGATCACCGAGGGCAAACGCTATCTCGAGGGCATCAAGAGGTTCGACATGGCGGGGTTCAGGCCGAGGCCCGAATACCTCCGCGAGATGCGGCGCTACGGGCTGCTGCCCGCCAACTTCGATGTGGCATCGGCGCCGGCGGACGGCTACGAGCTGGATCGCCGGTATTGGGAATCTCTATGGTACCGGCCATCGCGATGAGCGGGGGCGTTTTGGGTTTTGAGTTTTTTGGGGCGCGACCCTAGCTTTCCCGGCTAGCGGAAAGTTGGATGAAAGACGTACCGAAGCCATTTCTTGAGCATCTGGAGGACCTCCGGATCACCTTCATCAAGATGGGGGCGACGCTTGTCGTCGCGACGGTCCTTTGCTTCATCTTCCGTCGGCCGGTGCTCGAGATCCTCTACAAGCCGCTGATCTGGGCCGGCGAGAGCCCCGACAAGTTCCTGAAGGTGCTGGGGGTGGTGGATCCCTTCATGCTGGCGCTGCAGATCGCCTTCTTTGCCGGGTTTCTATTCTCCCTGCCCCTGTTGCTGTACTTTGGCGGACTGTTCGTGCTGCCCGCGCTGACGGATGACGAGCGCAAGATGATCGCCCCGGTGTTTTTCGGGGGGACGGGCCTGTTCGTGGGGGGCGTGGCCTTCTGCTACTACGTGCTTTTGCCGCAGGCGCTGAAGTTCTTCCTAAATTTCAGCGTGGAGATGGGTTTTCAGGCGGAGTGGACGGTCCAGAACTACATCGGTTTTGTGGTGCAGATGCTCGCCGCGCTGGGGATCTGTTTCGAGCTTCCGATGGTGATCCTCATCTTGGCAAAGCTCGGCCTGGTGGACGCGAAGATGCTGAGCACCCATCGGCGGCACGCGCTGGTGGCGATCATCGTGCTCGCGGCGATCATCACCCCGACGCAGGATGTGTTTACGCTGGCGCTGATGTCGGGACCCATGTGGCTGCTGTACGAGGCCTGCGTGGTGATCTGCTGGTGGATGGAGCGCAAGGAGCGCGAGCGGGAGGCGCGCGAGGCGCGAGAGCGCGCGTTGGCCCGGCAGTCGGCGCCCGCGGTGGTCCCGGCGGCCGTCGAATCGGCCTATCCCGAGGGAGATCCGTATGAGGAGTTGATGGGGGGCGGCGACGATAGTCAGGGTGAAGGGACAGGGGGCGATGTGGCAAAGTCGGAGACGACCGAGGGAGAATCGGGCGGGTCGGAAACCGCGGGAGGGGGGGCTGGCTCGGGAGAGTCGGGTGAGGGCGAGTCGGGTGAGGGTGGGATGGCTGGCGGCGATGGCGACGCGGCGTCCGGGGCTGATGAGCCCGAGGATCGGGCGGAGTATCCTTCCCCGAACGACGAGACAACCGCTGGCTAGCGTCGCCGCCGGTGCGAGAGCGCGCCGCACAATTCATGGGGGAACTTCAGCGAGTCCGCCGCGGCTCCCAAGGGGTCGGCAGATTCACGCTAGTGCAGTGTTTTAGATAAATCTGAACAGTGCGTCCGGGGTGCAGTTTTGGAGGGACGCCGGCCCCGGCGTCCGCGTCCCTTCAGCGTGCCTGACGTCTTGGCCGACCCGGCCCGCGAGGCCGCGGGCCCTCCCGGCGAGCGGGGCAGAATCCAAGGAAACACCGCTGGCCGGCCGAACGCCCGTGGAGTGCGGACCATCCCCGGGTCGCTATGTGCGAGCCGACGGTATTCTCGAGCCAGACGTCATCCGGCAGCCGCCGGACCACCGGGGCAGAAAATGTAGCCGAGGCCGTGAGGCCTTGGCGGCCAAACGCTTACGCGTTCGGCTACGGGAGGCGCTGCGGCTATTTTCAAGCTAGGCTGCCGGACAAAGTCCGACAACCGCCGAGTGGACCCTGGCTGCTCACTCCGCGAAGTTGAGGCGCAGGCGGAGGAACCTCCGCGGGCCGCCCATGGCCGCGGTCTCCCGGAGGGTGAGGATCTCACGGTCGCCGGCGAGGGGTGAGATCCCGTGATCGATCGCGCCCACCGCCTCCCAGGG
>JADLBR010000439.1 GCA_020847615.1 Verrucomicrobiia bacterium | reverse complement strand
GGGATGAAAAAGAGCGTCCTCGCCCAGTGCACATACTCGCGCCCGCCGGGCGCATACAGCGCCGCCGCCTGCGCGGGATCCATCCCGCCGCCCACGAGCGCCTGCACCAGCGGCCCACTCAGGGAGGCGATCGCCGGCTTCACGATCAGCGGCAGCATCAGCAGCTCGTAGATGTCAAAAGCAAACCCGATCGCCGCGATCACGCAGATCAGCCACTGCACCCTCGTCAGCCGTGTGCCACCAGAATCTAATGCGCTCATTCCCGCCACTTATGCCCCAAAACCGGCCCCCGTCCAACGCATTGTGGCCCCTGACCGCCGGGGCCGCCCTCCCCCCCATGACAGCGCCCCCGGCGAGTGTCTCCGGGCTTGAATGCCCCACCCCGCGGCCCCACCATCCCCGGGCATAGGACGCCACCCATGAAATTCCGAGCCATCCTCCTCGCCCTCGCCGCGGCCGCCGTCAACCCGGCAGGGGCCGCCGAGCCCAACAGCCTCTCCAGCGAGGAGAAGGCCGCCGGTTGGGCCCTCCTCTTCGATGGGGCCACGCTCAAGGGCTGGCGCGGCTACGGGCTCAGTGGCCTGCCGGAGGCCGGTTGGATGATCGAGGGCGGGCTCCTCAAGACTGTCCCGAAGGTCAAAGGGAAGGAACTGATCACCGAACGAAAGTTTCGCGATTTCGAACTGTCATGGGAATGGCGCGTGGCGCCTGGCGGCAACAACGGCATCAAGTATTTCGTCACCGAAGACCGCCCGAAGGCCCCGGGCCACGAGTACCAGATGCTTGACGACGAGCGACACCCTGACGCGATCCGCGGCGACACGCACAAGACCGCCGCCTTCTACGACGTCCTGGCCGCCGCCCCGGATAAACCCGTCAAACCGGCGGGCGAATGGAACGCCTCGCGCATCCTCGTCCGCGGCAACCTCGTCGAGCACTGGCTCAACGGCCAGCGCGTGCTGACGTACGAGCTCGGCAGCGACTCCCTCAAGGCCGCCCTCGCCAAGAGCAAGTTCAAGTCGTTCGAGGATTTCGGCACCAAGATCCCGGGCCACATCATGCTCACCTACCACAATGACGAGTGCTGGTTCCGGAGCATCAAGGTCCGCGCGATCGAGTGAATCTACTCCTTCACCTTTGACAGGTACGCCTTCGGGTCCTTCACGAACGCGGCCTTGCATCCCTCGCAGCAGAAACCAATCAGCCTGCCCTCGTGCTCTGCCGTGATGGCCGGATCCACGGGCTTCCCTTCTTTGACCGGACAGACCTTGTTGACCGGCGACCGCCCCGGGGCCCCGCCCTCCGCCGGCTTGGCCCCGATCTCCGGTGCCCCCGTGTTCACCTCGACGCTCGCCGCCCGGATCTTGGCCTGCAGTTCTTCAATCTGACGCCTGTACCCCGCGGCGGACGACGCGGCGGGCAGCCTCTCGCCAAGCCGCCGGGCCGCTTCGCCGCCCACTTTCGTCTGCCACAGATAAACCCGCTTGAGGCCCGGCAGCGACGAGATCGCCTCGAGCCCCGCATCGGTGACAGCTGTACCATAGAGATTGAGCGACTCCAGGCGAGCCAGTGCGCCGATGTGCTTGAGGCCCCCGTCGGTCACGCGCGTCCTCGGTACATGCAGCGACTCGAGGTTCGGGAACGCGGCGGCGCCCGCGAGGCCCGCGTCGGTGATCGCGGTCCCGGCGAGATCCAGCCTCTTGAGATTCGGCCCGATCTGCGCCAGCCTCACCAACTGCGCATCGCCAAAATTCGTGCCGGCCAGTGACGCGTTGGCCTCGAGCCAAGGCTCGCCGCGGGCAAGTGGGAGCACGATGATCCCGAGTTCCTCGGATAGCCTCTTCGCCGCGGCCTCCGCATCGACGGCCGACATCGGCGGCGTCGCCGCGGCCGGTGTCGGGCCCGCCTTCGGTGCCCCGGGGCGCGCGGCGATCGCCCTCGCCACTTCCGCCGGGGGGTTGAGTTCCGAGATCGGCTGATTGGTCGGCGCCCCGGCATCGATCCACCAGCGCAATACCGCAATCTCGGCAGCCGTTGGACCCTCCCTGCCCTCGGGCGGCATCCGCCCCTCCTCACCCTCCGGCATCGTGATCCTCTGGATGATCAGGCTATCCGCCGAGTTGCCGGGCGCGATCGCCGGACCCTCCGACCCCCCGGCGAACAGCCCCCCGACAGCGTCCATCCGCAGTTTGCCCTTGCTCTTGCCCTCCCTGTGGCAATCCACGCACCTTGCGCCGAGGATCGGGGCCACCGCCGCCGCATAGACATCCCCGGGCGATGACGCCACGGAACCGGAGCCCAGCAGCCGTTTGAGAGACGGCGGCAGATGCTCCGTGAGATAGTCCTCCCCGTGCGTCAGCGAACCGCCCAGATGGCTTGCAAAGGCCATCACGGCGCACGCGAGCGCCAACCCCACCCGATACGGCACCGTCGACCGCCAGCGGTCCAGGACCAGCAGGATCACCGCCGCCACAGCCGTCCCAAAACCCGCATTCTGGTGCCAAAGCACCAGCCTCCCCTCATAACCGCCCCCGAGCGAAAGCACCCATCCAAAGACCGACGCGAACACGGCCCCGGCCGCACCCACCACGAGGGTCACGCGCCGCGCAAACGCCGCACCCTCCCGCCGAGGCCCACGCGTCGCCAGCTCCAAGATCGCCAGCAAAAGCAATATCCCGATCGGCACGTGCACCAGCAACGGGTGCAACCGCCCTATCATCTCCGCCACGTTCCACGTTCCTTCGTCCATGGCCGCCTTCTCCCGAACACCCCCCGCCCAAAGCCACTCTTTCGTACCCGAAAGTTGGGCTTATTCAAGGTTGCGTTCCGGCCCCCCGGGGGGAATCATTCGCGCATGGCTATCCCGCGCCGGCATCATCTCGTCCTCGCCCTCCTATCCGTACTGTTCACGGGTCCCGTGCGCGCCGACTGGACCTTCGGCGTCGCCGACTTCTCGACATCCGAGCCCCTCAAGAACGCCCCCGCGATCATCGCGGCCGGATACGACTACATCGAGCCTGGCCTCGCGAAGGCGGTCGCACTGCCCGAGGGTGATTTCCGCGCCGCGGCCGATGGCCTCCGGGCCGCCGGGATTCGCGTCCGCGCCATGAACTGGTTTGTGCCCGGCACCGTCAAGCTGACCGGTCCCGACGCCAACCCCGCCGCCGCCCGCGCCTACGCCGAGAGGGCCCTCGCCCTCGCCCACGGCCTCGGCGCCCAGGCCATTGTGTTTGGCAGCCCGGGGGCCCGCACCGTTCCAGAGAACTTCCCGCACGACAGGGCCTGGGCACAGCTCGTGGAATTCTGCCGCATCTGCGCCGACATCATCTCACGGGAGAACTACCCCATCCGCATCGGCATCGAGCACCTCAATCGCGGCGAAACCAACATCGTCAACTCGCTCGCCGACGCCATCCGTCTGGCGCGCGAGGTCAATCGCCCACAGATCGGCGTGACCATCGACTTCTACCACCTCGTCGTGGAGAAGGAAGACGTCGACATGGTCCTCCGGGCGAAAGACCTGGTTGCGCACGTACAGCTCGCGGATCCCGATGGCCGCAAGTTTCCCCGCCCCGGCGCCGACATCCCCGGGCTCCCGCGCTTCTTCGAGAATTTGCGCGCCATCGGGTACGAGGGGCCCATCAGCATCGAGGCCAACGTCTCCGACCTTGGCGCCGACCTCGCCGCCGGCCTGGCCGCGCTCAGGGCCGTCGCCGCGAAATGCCCGCGGCGCTGACCCGATAACCGCCGAATCGCCCCTCAATCCACCGTCTCAAGCAACACGGTCCGCACCAGCCTGCCCCGGATGTTAACCTCGGTCACCGCGACGACGTTTCCCCCGGTGCGGACCAGGCCGCGCCCCTTGAGAACCGCCACCGCGCTCGCCACGGTCATCGCCGGATCCTCGCTGAAGGGCATCTGGAACGGGCGGATCCCCCAGAACAGCGTCAGTTGGTTCAGCAGCCGCGCGTTATCGGTGAACGCATACAGCGGCGTGTGCGTGGGCCGCAGCCACGCGCAGTTGCGGGCCATCGATCCGGCCCGGGTGAACACGATCACGGCATCCGCCTTGACCTCGTGCGCCATCACCAGCGCCGACTTCACCATCTTGGCCCCCAGCCGATCCATCTCCGCCAATTCCGCGTAAT
>JADLBR010000438.1 GCA_020847615.1 Verrucomicrobiia bacterium | reverse complement strand
CGTCCAGACAGGGCATGGATCAAGGACGAATGGATTCTTGCCGCGTTAGCGTCACCGGTCGCCACCGAGATTCAGTCAGACGGCAGAGTCCGTCGGTAAACATGGGTCCCAGAAGCTGGTAGATTCTTG
This sequence comes from Verrucomicrobiia bacterium, assembly GCA_020847615.1. Classification (GTDB taxonomy): domain Bacteria; phylum Verrucomicrobiota; class Verrucomicrobiia; order JADLBR01; family JADLBR01; genus JADLBR01. Next base: position 4,383 of record JADLBR010000438.1, on the reverse strand, counting down.
CGAGTGATCACGTTGGCGGATGACGAGACGGTTCACAACGCGTTTTTCGACAGGGACTTCCGACCGAGGTGAAATATGACAGTAAAGTACTTTAGGGATACCGACACGGCGCTTTTGCAGTTCAGCGACCGTCACGTGGCGGAGACGCGTGAGGTGAGCGAGAACGTGCTCGTTGACTTGGACGACGACGGAAATCTGGTGAGCATGACGGTCGAACACGCATCGGAGCGGGCACGACTCCCGGAGGTCGCCGTCGAAGAGATAAACACCGCCTAACCAGATGGTGGACCGAACCGCCGCGCCACGGGTGTTCGGTGAGGGCGGCAGTCCTCGGGCGGCGTTCGGTCACCACCGGCGTTGGGTGACACTTGACATGCGTACGGTATTCCGTACGTTGCGCCCATGAAGACGATTTCCGCCACATCGGCGCGGAGCAACCTGTATCGGTTGATGGACTCTGCGCTCCTGGATCATGAACCGGTCCAGATCACCGGTAAGCGTGGCAATGCCGTCTTGCTCTCCGAGGAGGATTGGCGGGCCATCCAGGAGACTCTTCACTTGCTCAGCATTCCTGGGATGAGGGAGTCAATTGTCAAGGGCATGGCAGAACCCGTTGCGCGTTGCAGTCAAAAGATCGACTTGTGAGCTACGAACTGGTCTATACGCGGCAAGCAAAGAAGGACGCAAAGAAGCTCAAGGGGACGCCGTTGGCCGCACGGGCGAAAGAACTTCTGGAGGTGATCCGACGAGATCCATTTTCGACGACGCCTCCATTCGAGGCGCTTCTGGGCGACCTCCGGGGTGCGTATTCCCGGCGCATCAACGTGCAACACCGTCTCGTCTATCAGGTCCTAGAGGAGGAACGCGTGATAAAGATCCTTCGCCTCTGGACGCATTACGAATGAACACCCAACCAGCCCGTCGAGCGAACCCTCCTCCACTGACGTTCCGGGGGTTCGCTCACGCGCGACGTTGATCAATTGAGACGCTCGGGCAACGGAGGACTGCGGAACGCTAATCTGCGCTGATCGACGCTGATTTGAACCAAGACCGGGAGCATCGGGACCAGAAGAAGCCAGAGCAACGATTTCGATTAGCGAAGATCAGTGAAGATCAGCGTTCCCAAGAATCAGGTTCGCTCGCGCCCTGCCCGCGGCGCGGAGATCAGGGAGACCGAACCACACCTTGGAGCGAATGCTCGTCCGCTGGCGCCCCAGAGCGTCACTCACCGTGAGCGTCTCGACCAAACAGGAATCACTCACGGAGACGCGGAGATTGATGGGCACGACGTCGGGATTCCCGGACCGTCCGATGAGTGGATGCTCATGGCGGGCATGGCGCGAGGTCGTGCGGGAGTTTCGCGCCACGGTTGGTCGGTGACGGCGGCAGTCCTCGGGCGGCGTTCGGTCACTGGCGACGTTGAAACCGTCGCAAGACCCCTTTCGCGGACCGGTTTGTGTCGCGCGTGGCGGGGCTGGCTGATAGGTTGTCGACATGGCGAAACACAAGGCTCCCCGTCGCTCGGCCGATGGCTGGCTGGCGTCCATCCTGTCGCTCCTGGTTGGCGGAGCCTGCGCGGCGGGCATGGAGACGGTGAGGATCGCCCCCGACAAGAAGGGCTTCGTTCTCGATCCGTCCGGTGATCGCTACATTCCCTGGGGCCACAACTACGCCTCGGTGGACATCATGGAACGCCTGGCCGATGACCCGGCCCGCGTGGCGCGGGAGTTCAGCGAGATGAGGGCCGCGGGCACCACCGTCGCCCGGATCCATCCCGAGATGCCACGCATTCTGGTGGGTCCGCGCAGGGCCGATCCAGCCGCGCTCGGCCGACTCAGAAAGGTCCTCGAGATCGCCGAGGGCTCTGGCATCCATCTCATGATCACCGGCCTGGCCTGCTACAAGATCGGCGGTCGCCTGGCGTGGTATGATTCGATGGATGAGCGGGATCGCTGGAATACGCAGGCCTTCTTCTGGGAGACCGTCGCCCGCACCTGCGCCGACAGCGCGGCCGTCTTCGCCTATGATCTGGTCAACGAGCCTTCCGCGGTCGGCAAGCGTTCCGACGGTTGGTACGCGGGCAGGATGGGCGATGTGGAATTCTGCCAGCGGCTCAGCCTGGATCCCGGCACGCGCGATGGCGATGGCGTCTTCCGCGAGTGGACGGGGCGCATGGTCGGCGCCATCCGCAAGCACGACCAGGCGCACCTGATCACGATGGGGATGCTTCCTTTCCCCGCCGCGTACAGGGCGGCCGCCGAGCAACTCGATTTTGTCTCGCCACATCTATACCCGAAGACCGGCAAGGTCGATGACGAGATCGCGCTCCTCCGACAGTTCGCCTGGGGCAAACCCATCGTCATCGGCGAGACCTTCCCCTTGAGCTGTGGCGTGGACGACGAGCGAGATTTCCTCCTCAGGAGCCGCGAATTTGCCCAGGGCTGGATCGGCCACTGGCCCGATGAATCCCCCGCCCGATTGGCCGAGCTAAAAAGGACCGGCAAGGCCACGGTCCACAACGCGATCTGGCTCTCCTGGGTCGAACTCTTCCAGGAGATCGGCCCGCAGATGACGGGCGGAAGACCTCGCTGAGACCTGCGCGGAAGCCGCCGCGAGGTGTTGCGCGTGCTCCCCCGCCGGGTCGCGAACGATGTTCGGCGCACGGGCGAAGAGTCTGGCCGCAGACGAGGATCTTGCGCGATCCGGGTCGGCCGCGCATCATTCATCCCGCGGGCGCCGCATCGCGCCCACACCACAGGAATGCCATGCGACACATCGTCATACCCTCCCTCGTCGCGCTGCTCCACGCCGTCGCGGCGGCCGCAGATCGTCCCAACGTCGTCTTCTTCCTGGTCGATGATCTCGGCTGGAGAGACCTCGGCGCGTGGGGCAGCACGTTCCACGAGACGCCCAACACCGACCGCATCGCGCGCGAGGGCATGCGGTTCACGGGCGGCTACGCCGCCTGCCCGGTGTGCAGCCCCACGCGCGCCAGCATCATGACGGGGAAGTATCCCGCGAGGCTCAAGACCACCGACTACTTCGGCGCGGCCGGGCCCGACCAATGGAAACGAAATACCGTGCTGTTGCCGGCCCCGTACGACGAACAGCTCCCCCTGAAGGAGACGACGCTCGCGGAGGCCTTTAAAGAGGGCGGCTATGCCACCTTCTTCGCCGGAAAATGGCACCTCGGCCCCGAGGGTTTCTGGCCCGAGGATCAGGGCTTTGATATCAACAAGGGCGGGTGGAGTGCGGGCGGACCCTACGGCCCCGGCAAGTACTTCTCGCCCTACGGGAACCCCCGGCTGGAGGATGGCCCCAAGGGAGAACATCTGCCCGACCGGCTCGCCACCGAAACCGTCAAGTTCATCGAGGCCAACAAAGACAGGCCCTTCTTCGCCTATCTGGCGTTCTATTCGGTCCATACGCCGCTGATGGCCCGGCCCGATCTCCAGGCAAAATACGAGAAGAAGGCCCAGGCCGTGAAACACGATGGGCCCGACTGGCTGCCCGAGGGCACGCGCCAGGCACGCCAGATACAGGATCACGCGGTCTACGCCGGAATGGTCGAGGCCATGGACGCCGCCGTCGGCAAGGTCCTGGGCGCACTCGATCGGCTCGCGCTGGCCGAGAAGACGGTGGTGTGTTTCATGTCCGACAACGGTGGCCTGAGCACCTCCGAGGGTTCGCCCACGAGCAATGTCCCGCTGCGCGCCGGCAAAGGCTGGCTCTACGAGGGCGGCATCCGGGAGCCCATGATGATCAAATGGCCCGGGGTCACGCCCCCCGGCAGCACCTGCGACCATCCCGTCATCAGCACCGACTTCTATCCCACTCTCCTCGAGGTCGCCGGGCTGCCCCCTCGCCCCCAACAGCACGTCGATGGCACCAGCATCGTCCCTCTCCTCCGCCAGGCCGGCGCCCCGGCCCGCGATGCCATCTTCTGGCACTACCCCCACTACGGCAACCCGGGCGGCGCGCCCGGCGGCGCCGTCCGCGCCGGCGACTGGAAACTCATCGAATGGTACGAGGGCGGCACCGTCGAGCTGTTCAATACGCGCGACGACATCGGCGAAAAGAACAACCTCGCCGACCAAGAACCCGCCAAGGCCAAGGAACTCCTGGCCAAACTCAAGGCGTGGCGCGAGCACGTCGGCGCCAGCATGCCCTCGCCCAATCCGGCCTACGACCCCGCCAAACCCTCCGGGCGCGCCTCAAACTCGCCGCAGAAAAAGGCGGGCAAGAAGAAATAGAAGTCCCGCAGCCGGACGCCTCAGATCTCCCAACCCTTGCGCGACGGCGGCCAAGAGGTCAGCTTCTTGGCCTCCGCGTTGCCCAGGATCTCCTTCCTGACCGGATCGAGTCTCAGGTCGCAGTTCAGGT
>JADLBR010000437.1 GCA_020847615.1 Verrucomicrobiia bacterium | reverse complement strand
TCACGCCCCGCCGATTCGGCCCTCAATCCGGCGCTCCGATCCCAAATCCACCCAACCCTGCGACCCTCCCAGAAAATTCCCCCCGCGATGAAATGTCCGGGCTAACCTGAATATTTCACGCGCCCGCATGAACTATGCAGGCCAAGCCCGCATCAGGAAGAGCGCGTAGGCCACCAGGAACAGGCCCAGGATCACGACGAGCCACCGGCCCCACGTGCGTCGCCGCGGAGCCCGGGACGCCGTGGCCACGAACACCTCGCGGTAGCGGTGCGTGGGTTTGGGGCGCCCCGGGCGAAGGGCGCGGATTTCCGCGGGCGCCACGACGATCCCGGTGCCGGCGCCCTCGGCGACGGCGGCCCCGACAAACTCCCGGAGTCGCTCCGGGGCCATCTCGACCCGCGCGTTGATCGTGAGCAGGGCCCGCTCTGGCGCCCCGCGGATCGCGCCGCGGGCCGAGGGCGCATCGCCCGTCCTCGTGAGATTGACGGCGAGGTGATCATCGCCGGCCTCAAGCAGCATCTTCACGTGACCGATGGCCGCCCCGTCGCGCGCAAGGGCGCGGCCGAGCCTTCCCATCACATCGGACGCAAAGTTGTCCCACGCCGGGGCCCCGTCGGATCGCCGCAGCTCATACGTCGCGTTGAGCCAACCCAGGGCGGCCTCCCCGTCCGCGTACGTGTCGTAGTCCACCGCCACGACGCGCCCGCCCCCCTCCGCGCCCGCGAGGACCGCATCGAGCCACGCCTCGACGCCGTCCGCCGTCGCCGCCGACATGAACCGCACGGCGGTCTCGGGCAGCCGGGCGCCCAGCTGGCCGCACAGCCGCGCCCTCTCGCCGGCGCCGATGAGGTCGCTCTTGTTGACCGCGATCACGTCGGCCTCCTCGAGCTGTTTCCAATAGATGTACGCGGCGCCGGGATGCAGGCCCCCGCGCTCGTCGGCCAGCACGCCGGCCAGCCTCATCGGATCGGCCAGCACCGTCAGGGGCGTGATGCGAAAATCCTCGCGGAAGTTCTCCTTGAGCGGCTGGAGGATGGTGGCGGACAGGTCGGTGCAACTTCCGACGGGCTCGGCGATCAGGGCATCGGCCCCCACCGAATGCCGGAGGCCCCGGGCCTCCCGGATCAGCCCGCCGAAATCACAGCAGAAGCAGCTGCCCGCGACCTCCCCGACGCTGACACCCTGCCTCCGGAGGAACCCCGTGTCCACGAGCCCCGGCGCCTGGTCGTTGGTGATCAGGCCGACCTTCTTGCCGCGCGCGATGAGCACCCGGGCGGCCTCCCACAGGAGCGTCGTCTTGCCCGCCCCCAGAAAGCCCCCGACAAAGATGATGGGCACCGTCCCTTCTGCCATACGCCTCCTACTCACCAATTCCCGCCATGCCTTCTCCGGTCTCAGCCGCGGTACGCCGACCGAAATATCGTGCGATAAATGCCGCCCCCGAGCCACCCACCGATCAGCGGCGCCACGATGTAGACCGCCCACCACCCATGGCCGTTGGTCTCGAAGGGCACCGCGCCCCAGCCGGCCAGCGACGAAAACACGCGCGGCGCGAGGTCGCGCGCAGGGTTGAAGCAGGCCATCGTCAGCGGGCCCAGCAGCGAGATCAGCAGCGTCACGGTCAGGCCGATCATCACCGGCGCCAGGACCCTCGGGCGCCCCCGGTTGCGCTCGTCGGTCGCGCAGCAGATGACCAGCAGCAGCACCGCCGTCCCGATCACCTCCGCGACGAATGCCGAGCCCCAGCCCATCCGCGCCCGCGCTGCGGCGGTGAGCGGCGCACCGCCCGGCGAGGGAAAGAACTCACCGAAGACCATCGCGGTGGCCTCGCTGCCCGGCGCCCCGCGCACGATGCCGTGGGCACGCTCGTACGCCCCCAGCGCATCGCCGAATATCACGTAGAGCGCCACGGCGGCCGCAAACGCCCCCAGCATCTGGGCGGCGACATAGGGCAATACCCGCGACCTCGGGAATCCCGACCACGCCGCCATGCTCACCGTCACCGCCGGGTTCAGGTGCGCCCCGCTGAGCGCGCCGGTCAGGTGGATCGCCACCGCGATGCCCAGGCCCCACACGATGGCGACCTGAAACACCCCCACCTGGGCCCCCGTCGCCACCGCCGCACACACGCTCCCGCAACCGAAGAACACCAGCAGGAAGGTCCCGATGGCCTCGCCGACCCACCACGCGGGAGGCCATCTCACGGGCGGCTTCGAATGCATGTCTGCGCATTTGCGCATATATCGATTTCGCCGTCAACGGCTTTCTCCGCCGCCCGCGGCTTGGGGCTTGTGGCGCCGACCTATCTCGGCAGCCGGTCGAAGCGGAACGTGCAGCACTTCAGCTTCAGCACATTCCCGTTGGCGGCCAGTTCCCCCTTCAGGCGAGGCGCGACGCCGTACAGCCGGCTCCTGCCCGACTTTTCCATCTCCAGAAGCCCGGCCTCCCTCAGTATGCGCAGGTGCTTCGACGCGTTGTACTGCGAGATCCGGAGGCGGGCGGCGATCGCGCCGACGCCCGCCCTCTCCCGCAGCAGCAGCCGCATGATCCGCAGGCGATTCATCTCGCCCAACGCCCTGAGCACCGCAAGGCAGTCCGTCCCTCGCATTCCTGACAATCTACACGCCGGCGGCGGGACCGCGCAAGCGCGTCACCCGCCCCGGGAATCCATCGGACTCTATCCGCCAGATTCCTTGCCGCGCCGATACGCCTGGGCGAGAAGGGTGATCGGGTGGACGACGGGGCGATCCGGCCTCGGCGACGCGGCGATGCCGGTCTCCAGCTGGATGGTGCAGCCGGGGTTGGAGGTGACGACGGTCCCGGCGCCGGTGCCATCGATGTGGCCCAGTTTTCGCCGCAGGAGTTTCCCGGACATCTCCGGCTGGGTGATGTTGTAGACACCAGCGCTGCCGCAGCACCAGGTGGACTCCGGGAGCTCGACGAGGTCGAGGCCGGGGATCGCGCGGAGGATCTCGCGGGGCTGCTGGGTGATCTTCTGCCCGTGGCAGAGGTGGCAGGCCTCGTGGTACGTGACCTTGCCGGGGCCGCCATGGCCGCAGCAGGAGGCCGGTGCCCCGGGCCTCTTGAAGTTGATCTCGACGAGGAACTCGTGGATGTCGCGCGCCTTGCGGTCCCAGTCCTCGGCGCGGCTCCTGTACCCGGGGTCATCGTGCAGGAGATGGCCGTAGTGCTTGAGGTGGGAGCCGCAACCGGCGGCGTTGATGATGATCGCGTCGAGGGTCTCGGGCTGGAAGGCGTCGATGTTGCGGCGGGCCAGCCGCTTCGCCATCTCCCACTCCCCGTTGTGGCCGTGCAGCGATCCGCAGCAGGCCTGGCCGCGCGGCGTGAAGACCTCGCACCCGTTCTCCAGCAGGACGTCGACGGTGTCGCGGTTGACGTGCGAGAACACGAAATCCGCGACGCAGCCGGTGATCATGCCGACGCGACGTTTCGGCTCGCCCGCGGGACGCTCGGTCTCGCGGATGAGGTCGAAGGAGAACCTGGCCTGGACCTTGGGGGTCAGGGGCTCCAGTTCGCGAAAGCGTTTCGGCGCCAGCGCCATGAGGCCGAACTTCCTCACGATCCACTGGATCCCCGTCACCTGATAGAGCCACATCAGGCGACCGATCAGCCTCAGGATCGGCGGGTGGCAGAAGGCCATCTCGATGAGGCTCCATCGGATCAGGCGCCGGAAGAGACCATCGGAGACCCCGGTGCGCTCGACCTCGGCCCGGCCCATCTCGAAAAGCTCGGCGTAGTTGACCCCCGCCGGGCAGGCCGTCATGCAGGCGAGGCAGCCGAGGCAGAAGGACATCTCCCGGGCGAACTCGCGGGACACCTCCAGCCTGTCGTCGGCGACCGCGCGCATCAGCGCGATGCGGCCGCGCGGGGAGGACTTCTCCATGAGCGTGGCGTCGTAGGTGGGGCACGTCGGCAGGCACATCCCGCAGTGCATGCACTGCTGGAGGACCGAGTAGTCCAGATCCTTGAGATAGCTGGCGGGGGCGGTGGTCATCGGGACCTCAGAACATCTTGCCGGGATTCAGGATCCCGTTGGGGTCCATGGCCGCCTTGATGCGCCTGTGCAGGCCGATGCTGGCCTCCCCGAGCTGGCCGGGGAGGAAGGGCTTCTTGGCCACGCCGACGCCGTGCTCGCCGGTGATCGTGCCGCCGAGCCCGATCGCGTAATCGAAGATCTCCTTCATGGCGGCCTCGACCTTCTCGATCTCCTCCCCGTTGCGCTCGTTGGTGAGGAAGGTGGGGTGGAGGTTGCCGTCGCCCATGTGCCCGAAGGTGCCGATCTTGAGCCCGTACTTCTTGGAGATGCCCTGGATGAATGCCACCATCTT
>JADLBR010000436.1 GCA_020847615.1 Verrucomicrobiia bacterium | reverse complement strand
TGTACCCTCGGCGCGCAATGCATCGCCCCTGGAAACTCGCGTGGGTGCCGGTCGCCCTCTTGGCGCTGTCCGGTTGCGGTCGCCAGGAGACCACCGAAATCAACGGATGGCTGAGCTGGCGCGGCCCCGCCCAGGATGGCCACTCGCCCGAGGTGGGCCTGCCGCCCGCCTGGGAACCGGGCGGCGAAGGACAACTCTGGGATGTGGCCATCCGCGGGCGCGGCGCTCCCGTCACCGCGGGCGATCGCCTGTTCTGCATCTCGGCATCCTCCCCCTCGGACGAGGCGCTGCTCTGCATCGACGCGCGCAGCGGCCGCGAACTCTGGCGCGCGGATCTGACCGCCCTCTCGGCTTCGGTCCCCCAGGCCGCGGGGGCCGTTCGCGGCGGGCCAGCCATCGATCCGGAAACAGGCAATGTCTGTGCCCTCGGTTCCTCGGGGATGCTCGCGGTCTTCTCGTCCGCAGGGGAACCAATGTGGCGCCGTCCCTTGGCGGAACTCCATGGATGGATCACATCGCCCCACGGCGCCCCCGCACCCGCCATCGATGGCGAACTCGTCATCGTCCATGGGCTCACCGCCGGATGGGGCGACGAGTCCGAACCCCGCGACCGATTCCTGGCTTTTGACCGCCGTTCCGGCGAGCACGTGTGGACCGCATCGCCGGGCACTGCCGCGCGCTCGGGATCTGCCTCATCGCCCGTGTTCGAATGGCGCGCCAGCCGCCGCATCCTGTATTGCGGGACCGGCTGCGGGCATCTGGTTGCGCTAGACGCCCGCTCGGGCTCGCTCCTCTGGCGCAAGCGCCTATCCAGCCAGCCACTCCACGCTTCACCCCTGCTCGCCAACCGCGATCTGCTCATCGCCGCAACGGGCGGGACGCCCGATGGTCGCCCGGCGGAGAACCTCGTGGCTCTCTCCCTCACCCCATATCCGTCCCCTGATTCAGGCCCCCCAGAGGCGTGGGGCGCTGCCGCGTCTAAAATCGATGCCGACGCGCCCGCGGCGCGCGCGGTGCCCTGGTCAAGGCCCTCCGCATCGCCCGTCCTCTGCGCCGGCCTCATCTGGCACCGGGGCCTCGACGGCGTCGCCCGCGCCTTTGACCCGAAGGACGGACGACTCGCCCGCCAGATCAAAATCGGTCCCGCCTGGCCGTCCGCGCCACCCACCTCGGCCGACAACAAGCTCTTCTCTCCGGTCGGCCAGAACGAGTTCGCCATCGCCGATCTCACCGGGACAACCTCGCCCCACCGCACGAGACTCGACGGTGCCCCGTCCGGCGCACCCGCCATCTTTCGCGGACGGGCATTTCTGCTGACCGAGCGGCGGCTGTACTGTTTCAGCACGCTGGGCCACGGCGACCACCAGACCCGCCCGTGGCCCAGGCGCGGCGCCGCCGGCGAACTCGGCGAACCCGCCGCGCTCCAATTCGTCCCAGGCGAACTGCAAATCTCGCCCGGAGAAGTCCGCCGCATCCAGGCGCGCGCCCTCGACGCCAACGGCAACACGTACGCCACCGGCATCAAGACCTTCTGGAAGAGCGCGGGCCCAGCGGATGCCACACGAGCACCCGTCAGCATCTCCGACGACGGCGAGGCCACCGCGGAACCCGCGGACGGAGCCTGGGCCGGCCTACTCCAGGCCAGCACCGGCGATACCATGGGCGCGCTCCGCGTGAGGCTCGTTCCGCGCATCGCCTGCGCCGAGGGTTTCGAGGGCACTCCCCCCGCGCCCGGCCCACCCGCGTCATGGATCGGTTCCCGAAACACCTGGGCCGTCCGCGATGTAGCGGGTCGCAGGGTCCTCGCCGCGACACCCGCCGAGGGAGAGCACGCCATCGCGTTCTTCGGTCACCCCGAAGACTCCGCGGACACGCTGGCCGCCAGCGTCATGGCACCCGACACGCGCCGCATCGACGCCCGCGCCGGCCTCACCCTGCGCCGCTACTGCCTCATCCTCGATGGCAACTGGCAACGGCTCGAGATCGCCGGCACCCGCAAGGAGTCCAACCCGTCCATCGATTTCCCTTGGCAACCCGACGCGTGGTACCGCCTCCGCATCCAGATCGAATCGCGGCCCCAGGGCGCCACCTTCATCCGCGCGCGCGCCTGGACCGCAGACAAACCGGAGCCCCACACCTGGCTCATCGAGGCCGTCGATGTCAGCGGGCACCCCGATGGTGCCCCGGGGCTCCTCGCCGCCGCCACGGCACCATCCGGCGCGCAGATCCTTTTCGACGACGTCGCCCTGGGGGCAGGTCCCTAGATCCCACCCGCAGCCGCAGGACCACCGGCTTGGGAGAATGTAGCCGATCGCCTCGGGCGATTGGCGCCCGAACGCTCGCGCGTTCGGCTACGGGAGGCGCTGCGGCTGCTTTCAAGCCAACTCCCGGCCCTTGCGCCCGCCGCCACCACCCTGCCATCCTACCCGCGCATGAGAACCGTCCTGCAACGCCACGCACTGTCCGTCCTCGGCATCCTTCTCACCGCCGCCGGCGCCGCCTCGCCAGCCACCAACCTCGCGCGCAACGGCTCTTTCGATT
>JADLBR010000435.1 GCA_020847615.1 Verrucomicrobiia bacterium | reverse complement strand
TTCTCGGTCCACCTCCGGGCCGTCGCCTCGGGCGGCAGCGTCAGCGCCACGCCCGATGGCAGGCTGCGCGTCGAACGCGCCGACCGGGCGTGGCTCCTGCTCGCCGCCGACACCAGTTTCAACGGCCACGACAGATCGCCCGGCCGCGAAGGGCTCGATGCCGACGCCATCCCCAGCCGCAAGGTGGGCGCGGTCGCCGCCGTGCCCTGGGAACAGCTGCTCGCGGAACACCTCGACGACCACCGCAGGCTCTTCCGGCGCGTCGCGCTCGACCTCGGCGCCGGCCCAGAGGACATCCCCACCGACCGGCGCATCCTGCGCTACGCCGAGGCCGGCGACCCCGCGCTCGCCGCCCTCGTCTTCCAGTTTGGCCGATACCTCCTCACCGCCAGCTCTCGCCTCGGCACCCAGCCCGCCAACCTCCAGGGGATCTGGAATGACGAGGTCCGCCCGCCGTGGAGCTCCAACTGGACCCTCAACATCAATAGCCAGATGAATTACTGGCCCGCCGAGAACTGCAACCTCGCCGAATGCCACAACCCCATGCTCCAGTTCATCCGCGACCTCGCCGCCAACGGACGCAAGACCGCGCAGGTCAACTACGGCGCGCGCGGGTGGGTCGCCCACCATAACGCCGACATCTGGCGCCAGTCCGCGCCGGTCGGCAACTTCGGCAAAGGCGCCCCCACCTGGGCGAACTGGGCCATGGGGGGCGTCTGGCACTGCATGGACCTCTGGGAGCACTACGCCTTCTCCCAGGACGAGAACTATCTCCGCGGTTTCGCGTACCCGCTCATGAAGGGCGCCGCCGAGTTCTGCCTCGACTGGCTCGTCCCCGACGGCAAGGGGCACCTCGTCACCGCGCCCTCCTCATCCACCGAGAACAAGTTCCGGACACCCGACGGCAAAATCGCGCAGGTGGCCATGGCGACGACCCAGGACATCGCCCTGATCCGCGACCTGTTCGCCAATTGCATCGAGGCATCGGAGACCCTCAACATCGATGCCCCTTTCCGCAAGCAGCTCGCCGAGGCCCGCGCAAAACTCCCGCCCTACCGCATCGGCGCCCGGGGCCAGCTCCAGGAATGGCACGAGGACTTTGAGGAGCCCGAGCCCCACCACCGCCACATGTCGCACCTCATCGGCGCCTTCCCCGGGCGCGACATCACCCCGGAGGAGACCTCCGCCCTGGCCCTCGCCGTCCGCCGCTCCCTGGACCTGCGCACCGACGAGAGCACCGGCTGGTCCATGGCCTGGAAGATCAACCTGTGGGCCCGCCTCAAGGACGGCGATCGCGCGCACGCCGTCCTCGGCCACCTCCTGCGCCTGACCGGTTCCAGCCTCACCGACTATCGCCGCGGCGGCATCTACCCCAACCTCTTCGACGCGCATCCGCCTTTCCAGATCGATGGCAACTTCGGCGTCACCGCCGGCATCGCCGAGATGCTCCTCCAATCCCACCGCCGCACGCCCGATGGCAAAGGCCACATCCTGGACCTCCTCCCCGCGCTGCCCTCCGCGTGGCCGGCCGGCCGCGTGTCCGGCCTGAGGGCCCGCGGCGCGTTCGATGTCTCCCTCGAATGGAAACAGGGCAACCTCGCTTCCGCAGAGATCCGCTCCCTCAAGGGCGAGCCCCTCGCCATCCACTACGCCGGCAAGACGGTCACCCCCACGATCCGCGCCGGGGATGTCTTCACCCTCACGCCCTGAGAAGTCCCCCCATCCACGATGCGGCGCGACCCGCACCAGGTCGGCCCCGCCGCGGCGGGCGCCCCTGAGCCATCGACCCGGGGACCGCGGTCGCGGCAAACCAGCCCCCCGGGGTTGCAGTCTTCGAAAACTAATCCACACTGCGCGGTCACACGGTCAATGATGATTGACACCAGCAGCAGGCCGGGCACCCGCGAGAAGACATGGACGCCGCCGCGGCGCGGCGCCCTGATCCTGGCCATCGCCCTCGCGCTCTCGCTGATCGGGATCACGGCCCTGGCGCTCTCCATGGCCCTGCCCCCCCTCTGGGCGCACGCGTCGTTCTTCGCCTGGGCGACGGCCGTCGCCATCAACCTCATGGCCTTCCGCGCCCCCGCGGCCGCTCCAGCGACCCCCGGCACCTCGCGCGCAAGACTCGCCCGCGCTCTCGCATCCTCGTTGCCCATGCTGGCCCTGGCCGCCGGATTGTTCGGAGCCCTCGCCTGCCTCTCGGCATGCGGCTGGTGCGCGGGGGCGGCCCTGCCGTCCGACAGGCCCGAGACGGTCCGCATGGTGGCCATCCTAAGCGGCGTCGCCGCCTTCGTCCTCTTCTTTCTGGGCCGATGGGCGCACTCTGAGCACCGCCAGTCCGCCGACCCTCGGTTGGCCAGCGCCATCCACATCACCTGGCTCGGCATAGGCGTCCATCTGGCCGGCGCTGTCGCGCTCTTCTTCTTCCTCTATTCGGGGATCGACCTCACCCCGTGGACCGCCCGCGCCATCGCGGCCCTCACCGCCATCCTGGTCGCGGACGCCATCGTGGGCATGCTCGCCGACATCTACCGCCCGGCCGCCCGGCGCGGCCAGGCGCCCCCCGGACGAAGCGCGCTCCTGGATTGGACGCTATCGCGGGCGAACCCCGTGCGCCAGATGGCCCAGGTCATCGAGGCGAATTACGGCGTCAGGCTGGGCGAGATCTGGGCCCTCCGCTTCTTGCGCGACCTGTTCCCGCCCCTGGTCGCGCTCGGCGCGCTGATGGTCTGGGGCTCGAGCTGCTTCACCATCGTCCCGGCCGAAAGCCAGGGCGTGCGCATCCGCATGGGCCAATTCCATCCCGCCGCCCTGCAGCCCGGCCTGCACGCGGGTTGGCCCTGGCCATTCGAGCGCATCGCCATCGTGCCGACGCGCCGGATCGAGACCATTCACCTCGGCTACGACGAGGATCTCGGCGGCCCCATCCTCTGGGACCAGCGGCACTACCGCGGCGAGAAGAACATGCTCGCCGGCAGCGGCGAAGAACTGCTCACCGTCAGCGTCCTGCTCTTCTATCGGATCGCCGACCCCGTCGCGCACCTCCTCAACGCCCGCGGCCACGCCGGGGCCCTGACCCACATGGCCTACCGAGAGCTCGTGCACGTGCTCGCCGCCCGCGAGAGCTTCGGCGTCATGATCGGCGAGCGCGAAGAGATCGCGGAGAAGGTCAGGCGCGAACTCCAGTCGGACGCCGATCGATTCGGCCTCGGGATCGAGGTGCTCTTCGTCGGCCTGCGGGACATCCATCCGCCGGTCGACGTGGCGCCGGCCTACCAGGATGTCATCAGCGCCGAGGAAGAGCGCCACGCCATCGTCTACGGGGGCCACAAGTACCGCGCCCTCAACATGCCCGCCGCCGAGGCCACCGCCAACAAGAAGAAGCTCGAGGCCCAATCCAAGGGCGAGGCCCGCGTCGCCACCGCCACCGGCGAGGCCAACAAGTTCCGCCAGATCGTCTCCGCACTCCAGGTCGCCCCGGCTTTCTTGCGCGAGCGCCTCCGCCTCGAGGCCCTCGAGGAGACCCTCCCGGGCCGCCCCAAGCTCGTCATCGATGGCGACGCCCCCGTCCCCGCCCCCGCCCTGTTCTACCTGCCCCTCGACCCGGGCTACTCCATCGTGCCCGTCTTGGATGACAAGCCGGCGTCCATGCAATAACGACCCCATGAAGACAAAAGACATCCTCTTCCGACTTCTCGTCGCAGCGGTCATCGCGGTCATCCTCGCCTGCGTCATGCTCTCCTTCCAGGTCCGGCAAGACCAGCTGGCCGTCGTCACGCGCCTCGGGCGCCCCGTCCGCGTCATCCAGGATCCCGGCCTGTATTTCAAGTACCCGTGGCCTGTCGAGTCGGCCCGGCTCTTCGATCGTCGCCTCGCCGTCTTCGAGAGCCGCCCCTCCGAGGCGCTGACCCGCGACAAGCGCAACGTGATCCTCTTCGTCTACGCCGCCTGGCAGATCAAGGATCCCCTCCTGTTCCTCCAGAGCCTCGGCGGCGAGGAGAACGCGCGCCAGAAGCTCGACGGCCTGGTCACCGGCGCCAAGAACACCATCCTCGGGCAATACGATTTCCATCACCTCGCCTCCACCAACCGGACCGAGGTCAAACTGGAGGAGATCGAGAAGCGCCTCACCGAGATCGTCTCGGAGCGCGCGGAGGCCGCCTTCGGGATCTCCGTCCGCCAGGTCGGCATCTGCCGGCTCGGGCTGCCGGAATCCAACACGCGCTTTGTCTTCGAGCGCATGCGCGCCGAGCGCGCCCAGATCGCGGAGCACTACCGCTCCGTGGGCGCGAAGGAGGCCGACGACATCCGCGCCCGCACCGATGCGGAATCCACCGTGCTGGTCGCCGAGGCGGAGCGCGCCGCGGCCGAGACTGTCGCCAAGGCCGAGGCCGAGGCCGCGCGCCTGGTCGCCGACGCCTACCGGCGCGACCCAGACCTCTATGGATTCCTCAGGCGCCTCGACACCCTGAAGAAGGTGGGCGACATCAATACCACCCTCATCCTCGACACGAAGACGCCGCCCTTCGACGCGCTCCGCATGCCCATCGGCGGGCATGCGCCGGCCACGAATGGCCCCCCGGATCGGCGGGAGTCGCCATGACCCAACCCGAAGGACCACCGCGATCAGCCCCCTCGGCGACGCTCGATGCGCTCCGCGCCTCCATCGGGGTGCTGCGCTGGGTGCTCATCCTGCTCGTCGTCATCTACCTCGCGTCCAACGTCACCATCGTCGGGCCCAACGAGAGCGCCCTGGTGCTTCGGTTCGGGCGACTCACCGATCGCGTCCACGCGCCCGGGCTCCTCGTGGCCATGCCTTTCCCGATCGATCACGTCATCAAGGTCCCATCCCGCACCGTCCAGGAGATCGAACTCCGCGATTGGGCCGCGCCCCCGATGCCGGACACCACCCCCCCGGGCCAGGCACCGGGCGAACCCGCGCCCGAGGCCCCCGCCGACGCCCCGCCTCCCAAGGAGACCCTCCACCCCGTCAACGACGGCTATCTCCTCACCGGTGACGTCAACCTCGTCCACGCCAGCTTCGCCGTCCGATACACCGTCTCCGACCCGGCCGCGTACGCGCTCAGCGCCCACGACCGCGACGCCCTCCTGCGCAAGATACTGCGGGACGCCGCCACGGAGGCGGTGCAATCCTTCGGCGTCGACGACGCCTTGACCAGCGGCCAAGAGCGACTCCGCCACGAGTGCCAGCAGATCGCCCAGGGCAAGATCGACCGGCTCGGGCTCGGCATCGCCCTGCAGTCCTGGGAGATCCGAGAGATCGTGCCCGCCCGCCAGGTGCTGCAGGCCTTTGAAGAGGTGGTCAGCGCCAAGGTCGAGTCGAGGACGCTCAAGGAAAAGGCGGAGACCTACCGCCAGGCCCGGATGCCAGAGATCGAGGCGCGCATTTTCCGCATCAAGCAGGAGTCCGACGGCCTGGCCCAGCGAAAGATCGAGAAGGCGCGCGGCGAGGCCGCCGCGTTCGTCGCCCAATGGGAGGCGGCCCGCGAATGCCCCGATGCCTTCAGGATCCGGCGGCACCTGGAGATTATAGAATACGTGATGAAGCGCACGTGGCTCCCCGCAGTAAACGCTGGCCAGGGTCTCCCCCTGCAGCTGATCATCCGACCCCCGGCCCATGACCCAGAGCCCATCCCCGAGTAAGGCGGACGCCACGGAACAGCCGCACGCCGCACAGGGCGCCCTCGCCCGTCGCCTCGTGTTCCTGTCCCTGGGCACCGTGCTGCTAGTCACCGGTGGCCTGATCCGCCTCCTCCGGCCCGAGCAGGATGCCCTCGCCTCGCTGTTCGGCATGCTCGCCATGCTGGTCCTCGGCGCCCCCGTCTTCTGGGACGCCGTCACCTCGATGCGCGTCCACGGCTTCGAGGCCACCCGATTCTACATGGACCAGTTCATCGCGCTCGCGCTGGCCGCGTGCTTCGCCGCGGGCGAGTACTTCACCGGATCGATCGTCGCGATGGTCCTGATCGTCGGCCAACTCCTCGAGGAGCGCAGCATGATCGGCGTCCAGCAGGCCGTCCGCGACCTCCTCAGCCTCACGCGCGTCTTTGCCCAGCGCCTCACCGGCTCCGGCGAGGAGCGCGTCGACGCCGCGACCCTCAGGCCCGGCGACCTCGTCCGCGTGCGACCCGGGGACACCATACCGGCCGATGGCCACATCACGCGCGGCACCTCGACCATCGATCAGGCCAGTGTCACCGGCGAGTCCCTCCCCGTCGATGTCGCCGAGGGCGACCGCGTGTTTGCCGGCACCGCCAACCTCACCGGGTCGATCGATGTCGCCGTAGAGCGCTCGGGCGAATCCACGCTCATCGGTCGCGCCGGGCAGATCGTGCTGGAGGCCCAGCAATCCCGCGCGCCCATCGTCCGCCTCACCGAGGAGTACGCCAGCTACTACACCCCGATGATCCTGCTGCTCGCGGGCTTCGTCCTCTTCTTCACCGGAGAGATCCAGCGGGCCATTTCCGTCATCATCGTCAGCATCCCTTGCGCCTTCGTGCTCGCCGGCCCCTCCACCATGATCGCCGCGCTGGCCACCGCCTCCCGCCTCGGCATCCTGGTGAAGAGCGTCCGCTTCTTCGAGGTCGCCAGCCAGATCGACACCGTCGTCTTCGACAAGACCGGCACGCTGACACACGGCCAGCTCAGCGTGGCGGCCATCCGACCCGCCGACCCGTTCGGACAGGATGAGGCGCTCGCCCTGGCGGCCGCCGTCGAGTGCCACTCGCGCCACCCGGTGGCCAAGGCCATCACCCACGAGGCCCGCAGCCGCGGGCTGCCCATCCCCGATGCCGACGCCCTCCGCGAGGTCGCCGGCCAGGGCATCGAGGCACAGGTCGACGGTCGCCGCGTCCGTGTCGGACGCCTCGGCTGGCTCCAGTCCGAGGGCGCGTCGATCGCCGGCGGACAACACGACGAGGCCGGCACCAGCGCCATCGGGGTCGCCGTCGACGGCCGCCTGGCCGCCGTCGTCTGCCTCCGCGACAACCTCCGCGACGAGGCCCGCAACATCGGCCAGCGCCTCAAGGACCTCGGCGTCCGCCGCTTCCTCATGGTCACCGGCGATCACCGCGATGTCGCCCGCCGCATTGCCGACGAGGTCGGTTTCTCCGAGGTCATCGCCGAATCCCTGCCCGAGGAAAAGCTCGCCGTCGTCCGGGGGCTCAAGGAAGAGGGGCACCGCGTTGCCGTCGTCGGCGATGGCATCAACGACGCCCCCGCGCTCGCCGCGGGCGACCTCAGCGTCGCCATGGGCGCCCTCGGAAGCGACCTCGCCATCCAGACGGCCGATGTCGCGCTCATGCACAACGACCTCCACCGCCTCCCCACGCTCGTCCGCATCTCGAG
>JADLBR010000434.1 GCA_020847615.1 Verrucomicrobiia bacterium | reverse complement strand
GGCGCAGCACGCGAAGTTTCTCTCGCGGGGACTGGGAGCGGTGACGCGGTCGTTGGCGCTGCAGGTGTTTGGCGCGGCGGCGCACAGCCAGATCGCGATCGAGTTTGGCCTGACCGGGTATTCGATCACGAACTCGAACAGCTGCGCCGCAGGCGCGGTGGCGGTCGGCGAGGCATTTCGGGCGATTCGCGAGGGGCGGTGCGACGTGATGGTGGCGGTTGGGGCGGAGGCGCCGCTGGCGCCGCTGACGTTCGGCGCGTTCGAATTGCTGGACACGATGTGCCCGGAGGGGATGTTCCCGTTCGACGTGCGGCGCGGGGGTTTTGTCATGGGCGAGGGCGCCGCGGCGCTGGTGTGCGAGTCGCTGTCCCACGCGAGGGCACGGGGCGCCCGGCCGATCGCCGAGATCCTCGGATACGCGCTGAACAACGATGCGTACCACATGTCGTCGCCGAGACCGGACCGCGGGACGATCGCGGCGTGCATGCGAGGCGCGCTGGCATCGGCCGGGGTGGCGCCGGACGAGGTGGGCTACGTGAACGCGCACGCCAGCGGGACCCGGCTCAATGACGCGACGGAGTGCGGTGCCATCCGGGATGTGTTCGGGGAGCATGCCGGCAACTTGGCCGTGAGCGGCACGAAGCCGGCCCACGGGCACTCGCTGGGGGCGGCGGGCGCGGCCGAGTCGCTGATATGTTGCCTGGCGCTTCAGGAGGGGTGGCTGCCACCGACGTTGAATCTGGAACAACAGGACCCGGAATGCGACCTGTACTGCATACCGCGGGTCGGGGTGGCGCGCCGCGTCGAGCGGGTGCTGAAGAACTCCTTTGGTTTTGGGGGGATCAATGCGTGCCTGGTTTTTGGAAGATGGTAGATGGGCTATGGGCCTGGGAAGAATCGCTGGCGTGGTGGTTGCCCTGGTGTTGGCGGGCTCTGTCGGACACGGCTCGATCGAGTGGGACTCCCGGCGTCAGACGGTGAGGGTGGCGCGGGGGGTGGGCGAGGTGCGAACGGCCTTCCGTTTCGTGAATCGCGGTGCGCCCGTCAAGGTGACGCACGTATCGACGTCGTGCGGGTGCACGGATGCGATCCTGGAAGACCGGGAGCTCGGGGCGGATGAGGCGGGGGCGTTGCGCGTCGTATTTCGGGTGGAGTCGCGGCGCGGGGTCCAGCGGAAGTACATTCGCGTGGAGACGGATGATCCCGGGGCGCGCGTCGCGGAACTGGTGCTGGTGGTGGAAATCCCGGACTCGATGTTTGTGGCGCCGCGGTTCGTGTGGTGGGAGGGCGGCGGGTCGCGGGGGGCGAAGTCGGTGTGGGTGGACGCGCTGGGTGACGCCCGGATCAAGTCCGTGCGTGCCCGGGCCACGCAGGCGGCATGGGGCGCGGAGCCGCTGGCGGTTCGGGAGGGGATGCGATACCGCGTGCTGGTGCGGGCGCCCGAGGGCGGGGCACCGGGGTCCACGGTGGTTGCGGTGACGGTGGAGTTTGCGGATGGGCCCACGATGTCGGTTCCGATTTTCGCGAGGGTTCTCGGCGAGGGCGAGGGGCTTGGGCGGGGAGGGACTGGGCGGTGAGG
This sequence comes from Verrucomicrobiia bacterium, assembly GCA_020847615.1. Taxonomy (GTDB): domain Bacteria; phylum Verrucomicrobiota; class Verrucomicrobiia; order JADLBR01; family JADLBR01; genus JADLBR01. The sequence continues at coordinate 1,637 of JADLBR010000434.1, read as the reverse complement.
GGATTCTTGCATGACCTGCGGTCGGCGGCGCTGGGTGCGTTCGCGCTGGCCGCCAGTGCGGGATTGGCCGGCGCGGGTTCGTTCTGGTGGCACCGGGAGATCCCCGCTGTGCGGCTGGCTTGCGCGGACGTGCGGGGCCTGGGCGTGGGGGAGGCGGGCGGCCTGGAGCCCGGGCGGGTGCTGTGGGTGGATGCCCGGTGGGAGCAGGCGCACGAGGGGGGGCATCTGGCGGGGGCGGTCTGTTTCAATGAGATGAACTGGGAGGCGCAGGCGTCGTCCCTGGTGTTTGCGTGGCGCCCCGGGATGGCCGTGGTCGCCTATGCGGAACCGGGCGATGGGCGCTCGGCGCGGCGCGCGGCGGCCATTGCGCGCGTGGCCATTGGGTTGGAGGACGTCCGCTATCTTGAGGGGGACTGGCGGCAACTGCGCGCGGCGTTTGGCGCGGCAGGGGGTGAGCCATGAACCTCGTAGCCGGGGCATGCCGCTGGGTCGTGGGTGCGGTATTCCTGATCGCGGGAGTCTTGAAAGCGATCGACCCGGCGGGGTTCATGCGCGACATCGATGGCTATCGGATGGTGGACGGGCCCCTGCTGGTGGCCGTTGTTTTCTTCGTGCCATGGCTCGAGATCGCGGCGGGCGCCGGGCTGGTGCTGAAGCGCCCGTATGGCGGGGCGGCGCTGGCGGCGATCGGGATGCTGGTGGTATTCCTGTTTGCGCTGGTGCAGGCGTGGGCGCGCGGGCTGGACATTAGCTGCGGCTGTTTTGGGTCTGGCCCGACGGTGGCAAACTACCCGTGGTGGGTGGCGCGCGATGTGGCAATGCTCTTGGCCTGCGGGGCCTGCTGGATGGACAGCGTGCGAGATTTCGGGAGACCGGCATGAGGGCGATTGGCGGAAGGCTCTTGGCCCTTCTTTCGCTGGCGTTGGTCGGGCCGCGCGCGACGGGCGCTTGGACGGGACGGCCCCCGAGGGTGGTGGCGGATCGGGGCGGTGGGTTCGCTGTTTCTGAGAGGGAGTATGAGTCGGGCGGGTCGCGGGTGGTGCTGCGCGTGGTGTCCTTTGACGACCGCCGGCACAGGCTGCGCGTCGTGGACAACCCGCGGGGAGGCGAGGTCAGCCTGGCGGAGGCGATGCGGCGCGAGGGGTGCGATGCGGGGATCAACGGCGGGTTCTTCCATGCGGACTGGACCCCGCTGGGCCTCATGGTCAGCGGGGGTCGCGTCGTTCACCCGGTGGAGCGCGCGAGGCTGCTGAGCGGGGTTTTGGCGGTGACCGCCGAGAAGCCGCTATTGCTGCGCTCTTCCGAGTACAGGTTTGGCCCGAAGACAATGGAGGGCCTCCAGGCGGGGCCATTTCTCGTCGATCGTGGCGCAGCGGTCCCGGGGTTGGAGAACAGGAAGCGCGACCGAAGGAGCGTGGTGGCGACGGATGGGCATCACCGATGGGCCCTTGTCGCGACCGGGCCGATCGCGCTCGGCGATCTAGCGACGATTCTTGCGGGCGGGGATGGTGCGACGGGATTTGAGATCTCGCGGGCGCTGAATCTGGATGGCGGCTCATCGACGGCCCTATGGGCGGCGGGGGCGGAGTCGGTCGCCTGCCGGGAGGTCGGGTTCGTGCGGAATTTTCTGGGGGTGG
>JADLBR010000433.1 GCA_020847615.1 Verrucomicrobiia bacterium | reverse complement strand
GCCTGAGCGGCGGCCGGATACCGGGCGATGCGGAGAAGCTGAGGATGACGCTGACGTTCCCGGACGCGGTCGCCGGGGGCCCGGTGCGGCTGGGGATGGAGGGGCGCGCGACGATCCGGGGTCGGGACGTGGTCCGGGTGGCGGTGCCCGCCGAGGACATGATGCAGGCTTTCGCCTACAGGCACCTTGTCCCGGCGCAGGACTGGTTCGCGGTGGCGACGACCGGGGGCGGTGGGCGTTTCACGCCGCCGGTTCTCCGGGGCGCGGTGGACCAGGCCGTGCGCGTCCGAAGCGGGACCGTGACGCGCGTGCCGCTGCCCGGGTTGGGGGGGTGGATGGCGGATCAGGTGAAACTCGAGTTGAGCGAACCACCGGAGGGCCTCGTGGTCGAACGGGTGTCGCGCGAGGAGGGGGGCGTGCAACTGCTGCTCAAGGCCGACGCCAAGACCGTCAAGCCCGGCCTCAGGGGCAACTTGATCGTGGAGGGATTCTTCGAGCGATCATTCTCACGACCGGGCGGGCAGGGCAACATGGTGCGGATCCCGCTGGGAACACTGCCGGCGATCCCCTTCGAGGTCGTGTCGATGTAGGAGGAATCTGTCGGACATAGTCCGAAAGATTCCTAGGGATTGGGGCTTGGGGTCGTCGTCGCGGGCGGTGTCGTGGGTGCGATGCCGCTGGGGCCGACGGCCTGGATCGTCATGCCGCCCACCGGGGTCGTGACCGTGCCGGGGGTGAGGGTGAGCGAAGCCGGAGGGGGAGAACTCGGCGTCATGTTCACCGCCCCGGGCGACAGCGTGGCCGAACCCGGTGCGATCGAGAGGCTGGGCGTGGTCGCCGAGGCGCCGGGGGCGGTTGCCGAGCCTGCCTGGGGCGTGCGATACGAAGGCGGCAACCATGAGGCGCCTCCCGAGGCGGCCGGGGCCGTGGCGCTGGGAGCGGTCACCGTGGGAGCCGTGACTGTGGGTGCCGTGACCGTGGGTGGGGTTACGGTTGTCCGGGAGACCGCGGGCGTGGTGACGGTGGGCGCGGTCAGTGTGGGGGCGGTGACGCGCGCCGATGCGGTGGGGACGGTCACCGTGGGAACCGTGGAGGCGCCGGTCGTTGGGGCGGAGGGTTGCTGGCGCAACCTGTCGGCGTCGGCTTTGCCCGGGATGGTCAGTTTGTCGCCGACGCGGATCGTGATCTTGTCCGGTGGCATGTTGTTCATCTTCTGGATCAGCGAGACGGAGGTGGCGTGTTTGTTGGCGATCTTCCAGAGGGAGTCGCCGGGCTGGACCGTGTAGAGGAAGGACTCTTGGGGCGCGGTGGGCGTGGCCGATGGCATAGTGCCTGCGGCGGTGGACGGCGCGGCGCCGCCGGTGCTCGTGATCAGGGGGGCGCCCTCGGCCATGTAGGCGAGATTGGTGCCGCCGTCGCCGGTGGCCGACTGGGGTTGCTGGTTGGAAGCGCAGCCCGTCCAGAGAAGGAGCATCGCGGTGGCGAGGGCCGCCGGGGTCACGAGGTAAGCTTTACTCATGTGAGTATAATAGACCCATCCTCGCAGGTTCCAAAGCGAATTTTCCGACGGTGCGGATTGACCTCTGGCGGTGAGTGGGCGCAAAAATGGGCGCATGAGATCACCGTCGGGCATCGATCGGTTTCTTTGGTTTGGGCTGTGTGGGTGGTTGGCGGGCGGTGCCGGGGGGCGGGCGGAGGATGCCGATGCGATGGCGCGCCAGCTGCTCGGGATCTCCGGGGTCACGGGCGGCATGGTCGCGCACCTGGGCTGTGGCGAGGGGCGGCTGACGGCGGCGCTGCGGGTGGACGCGCGTTTTACGGTTCATGGGCTGGACCGAGACGCGGCGAAGATCGAGGCCGCGCGATCGCATATACGGGGCCTGGGTCTGGATGGGCCGGTTTCGGTGGAACGGGCGACGGGGGAGATCCTGCCGTACTGCGAGAATCTGATCAATCTTGCGGTGGTGGAGGACGAGGGCCTCGTGCCCGAGCCCGAGGTGATGCGTGCGCTGGCGCCGGGCGGGGTGATGTGCCGACGCGAGGCGGGGGTGTGGAAGAAATCCGTCAAACCTTGGCCGGGCACCATCGACCAGTGGTCGCATTACCTGCATGACTCGGGCAATAACGCGGTCGCGCGCGACCGGGAGGTCGCGCCGGCCCGGTCGCTGCGTTGGATCGCCGACCCGAAGTGGCTGAGGAGCCACGAGACACCGTCGGGGATCGAGGCCCTGGTGACATCCGCGGGCCGACTGTACTACTTCTTTGACGAGGGTATCGTGGGGATCACGGACCAGCGTTTGCCGGAGCGCTGGTCGCTGGTGTGCCGGGATGCCTTCAATGGGAAGCTGTTGTGGAAGCGACCGCTGGAGAAGTGGGGCTGGCCGGAGTGGGCCGCGGACCGATTCCGCGGGACGGATTGGACAAATATCACGGGGGGAAGGACGGTGGTCCCCGAGCAGAACCAGCGGCGGATCGTCGCGGACGGCGACCGGATCTACGCGACGCTTTCCTTCGAGGCGCCGCTATCGATTCTGGACGCGGCCACGGGCGCGACGCGCGCGACGGTCGAGGGGACCGTTCCGGTCCGCGAGATCGTGGCATCGGGCGGGATCGCGGTGGTTTTTTCGTCGGCCGACGGAGAGGGGGAGGGAGGGCGCGAGAAGAGAGGGAACAAGGCGGCCAAGGGTGGGATGCCCGGGTCGGTGTCCGCGGTCGACGGGCGTTCGGGAAAGGTGATCTGGCGCTCGGATGCCCTGGGGCTGCGCGCGATTTCGCTGGCGATCGACGCGGGCCGTGTGCTCTTCATGGCGGGGCCGAGGCTGGTGGCCCTGGATTTGAGAACGGGCGCGGAAGCCTGGTCGGTGGCCATCGAGGAGAAGGTGCCCAAGACGCTGGTGGCGCACGCGGGTTGCGTGGTGGTCTCCGGGGCCTCGGGCATCGAGGTGCACGACGGGTCGACAGGGAGGACGCTGTGGCACAAGCGGGTGCCGATGGCGCACGGGCCGGAGGGGCAGGACCTTTTTGTGGTGGACGGCGCCGTGTGGCCGGGGGTGCTGTCGGTCGATGCGGACCTCACTCCGGGGGACAAGACCCCGGACATCCTGGCGATCGGGTATGACCTGAAGACGGGCGATGAGCGCAAGAGGGTTCACGTTAAGGAGATCCGCAGCCCGGAGCATCACCACCGCTGCTATCGGAACAAGGCGACGGAAAGATATGTGATCACCTCCATGGAGGGGGCCGAATTCATCGATATCGTCGGCGACGGGCACTCCCAGGACAATTTTTTGAGAGGTGCGTGCAAGTACGGAATGATGCCGGCCAACGGGCTGCTGTACGCGCCGCCTGACCAGTGCTTCTGCCAGCCGGGCGCCAAGCTGCTCGGGTTCACCGCGACCGCGGGCGCGCCCAGCACGCCTGTGATTCCGGTGGCGGATGACCGGCGGTTGGAGAAGGGGCCCGCGTTCGGGCAGATCGATGCCGGTGAGGCAGATCCCGGGGGCGGGGACGATTGGCCGACGTACCGCCACGATCCGGCGCGGCACGGAAGCACGGCGGCGGCCGTCGGGGAGCGAGTGGCGCCGGTCTGGTCGGCGAAGCTGGGCGGGCCGCTGACGGCGCCGGTGTCGGCTGGCGGCCGCGTGTACGTGGCTTCAAGGGATGGGCACGCGATCCATGCGCTGGACGCAACGACCGGAAAGGCGATCTGGTCTTTCACCGCGGGAGGGAGGATCGATTCGCCGCCGACGGTGCGGCGGGGCATGGTGTATTTCGGCAGCGCGGATGGGAGGGTGTACTGCCTGCGTGCGGCGGATGGGGCGCTGGCGTGGCGGTTTCTGGCGGCGCCGGTCGACCGCAGGATCGGGTGCCGCGATCAGATCGAGTCGGCTTGGCCGGTGCATGGCAGCGTGCTGGTGATCGATGCCTCGGGGCGCGACATCGCCTATTGTGCGGCGGGGCGCTCCAGCTATATGGACGGGGGCATCTGGCTTTTCGGCCTGGATGCGGCATCGGGCCAGATAGTGCACCGCGGGCGCGTGGAGGGGCCATTCCCGAAGAGACCGGAGGAGCGGGATGTTGCATTTTACGTCTTGGGTGCCAATGCGGAGTTGTTGGCCGCGGAGGGCGGGGCGATCTACATGCGACAGAAGCGGTTCAGCCCGGCCCTTGAGGAGATGAGGGGTGAGGTGCTCTCGTCCAAGGGCGAGATGGACGTGGGCCTCCACCTGTTTTCCACGTCGGGGCTACTGGATGACTCGTGGTACAACCGGGCGTTCTGGCTGTATTCGAAGCGGTGGCCGGGATTCCAGCTGGCGAATCAGGCGCCCAAGGCCGGGCAGTTGCTGGTGGTGGACGGCGAGAAAACGTATGGGGTAAACCCGTTCTACAGGCGGAATGTGCACAGCCCGATGTTTTTCCCCGGGAAGGAGGGCTATCTTGTATTCGCTGACAAGAACACGAATGAGCCCCAGATCGTGGGCGAGGAGGGGGCGAAGAAACCCGTGGAGTGGCTGCCCCAATCGGACTATGCGCGGCGCGACGGCGTGCAGAAACTCGACTCGCCGGCCTTTGGTTTGGACAAGATGATCGGCTACACGCGCGCGGAGCCACCGGTGTGGACGGCGTGGCTGAAGGTGCGCGTCCGCGCGATGGTGAAGGCCGGGGACGTGCTGTTTGCCGCCGGTCCGCCGGACGAGTTGGAACCGGATGACCCGCTGGCGGCGTTCGAGGGCAGGCGGGGCGCCCGGCTCGTGGCGCTCTCGGCAAAGGATGGCGCGATGCTCGCCGAGCGGGATCTGCCGGCGGCTCCGGTATTCGACGGGCTGATCGCCGCGGGCGGGGCGCTGTTCGTGACGCTGGAGGATGGGACGGTGGCGTGCCTCAGGTAGGGTGATGGGCTCTTGCGGCCAGACGCGGGCGCGCGGGGCTAGCCCGGACATTTCACAGCCTTGCGGGCTGTGAAGTGCCCGGGCTCTGGGAAAACCGCGCGATAGCAACAGGTTGGGATGGAGACGCGCGCTCCCAAACACCATTTTTCGAAATCACAAACTGT
>JADLBR010000432.1 GCA_020847615.1 Verrucomicrobiia bacterium | reverse complement strand
CCGGGGTGACGAACACCAAGAACAAGTTCCGCGGCCTCCCGGAGGGGGCCCGCGCGGTCCAGATCGCCGACGGCAACACGACCTCGTACTTCCTCACGACGTTCGGGCGCGCGACGCGCGAGTCGGTCTGCTCGTGCGAGGTCGTTATGCAGCCCAACCTCTCACAGGCCCTGCACCTACTGAACGGCGAGACGACCCACCAGAAGATCAGGCAGGGCGGAGTGGTCGCCACCCTGATCAAAGAGCAATCCCCGGCGCTCGTGATACGGGAGCTGTATCTCCGCTGTCTCCAGCGCGTGCCCACCGGCGAGGAGGAGAGGGACCTGCTCGCGAAGGTCGATGCCGCCCCCGAGGCAGAGCGCCAGCAGGTGCTCGAGGACATATTCTGGGCGCTGTTGAATTCGAAGGAATTCGTCTTCAATCATTGACGCCGTGCACACCCAGATCCGCAGACGAGGCCACGTCCTTAGCCGCAGCCGCGAGGCTTTGGCCGTGAGAGCCAAGAGCGCACGCGTTGGGCTGCTGGCGCTGATTGGCCCCGCACTCGCGCTTCCGGCCTTGGCCGACCCGCCCAATTTCGATGAGCAGGTGAAGCCCATCCTGCGCGCCCAGTGCGCGGGATGCCACAATCCGGGGACCGCCCGGGGGGGGCTCGACCTCAGCAGTTTTGGCGCGCTGATGCGGGGCGGTTCCTCGGGCGATGCGGTGGTGCCGGGCGACCCGGACGCCAGCACGCTCTTCCAGTTGCTCTCGCATCAGCGCGAGCCGCACATGCCGCCCAATGCCCCGCGGCGCCCCGACGCCGAACTGGAGGTGGTGCGCGCATGGATCGCGGGCGGCCTGATCGAGAAAAAGGGTGGGGCCGCGCAGGCTGCGGCGAAGTCCAAGGTGGATCTCCGCGTCGCGGGTTCGGCGATGAAGCGGCCCGATGGCCCACCGCCCATGCCCCGGGGCCTCTCTCTCCAGCCGGTGTCGCGCCCCGGCCGCCCGGGACCGGTCCTGGCCCTGGCGGCCAGCCCGTGGGCGCCGCTGGTGGCCCTCGGCGGCGCGGGACAGGTCGCCCTTTACCGCACCGATGACCTCGAACTGCTGGGCGTCTTGCCATTCGGCGATGGCGAGCCCCGCGTGCTGAAGTTCAGCCGCAGCGGAAAACTCCTGATCTGCGGCGGCGGCATCGGCGCGCGCCAGGGCCGCGTCGTCATCTGGGACGTGGTCACGGGCACGGGGCTCATCGAGGTGGGCGACGAGTTCGATTCTGTGCTCGCGGCCGACATCAGCCCGGACCAGGGGGCGGTCGCGCTGGGTGGCCCGGCGCGGCTCGTGCGGGTCTACGCCGCCGATGATGGTCGCCTGCTGCGCGACATCAAGAAGCACACCGATTGGGTCACCGCCATCGAGTACAGCCCCGACGGCGTGCTCCTGTCCACCGGCGATCGCTCCGGCGGGCTCGTCCTCTGGGAGGCCGAGAGCGGGCAGGAGTTCCAGGTGCTCCAAGGGCACCAGGGTGCGATCACGGACGTGAGTTGGCGCAAGGACGCGGAGGTGCTCGCTTCGGCGAGCGAGGACGGGACCATCCGCCTCTGGAATCCGAACGACGGCAAGCAGATCAAGCAGTGGAAGGCCCACGACGGCGGCGTCCTTTCGCTGGAGTACGCGCACGACGGGAGGATCGTGTCATCCGGGCGCGACCGGCGGGTGCGCGTGTGGGACGGCTCGGGCAAGCAGGAGCGCGCGGTCGAAGGTTTCAACGAGATCGTGCTGTCGGTCGCGGTCAGCGAGGACGGCAAGCGCGCGATCGCGGGCGACTGGGGAGGTCACGTGGCGGTGATCGATGCCACCACGGGCGAGCGCGCCGGCGCGCTGCTCGCCAACCCGCCGACGTTGGCCGAGCACATCGAGCAGACCATCGCTGCCATCGCCTCATCGCGCGAAAAGATCGCCGCGGCCGAGGCGCAGCTCGCGAAGGCGCGGTCGGCCGCCACGGACCAGGGCGCCTCGCTCGCGGCCGTCAAGTCGCGCGCCGCGGAGACGGAGAAGAGGTTCAAGGAGGCCGAGGCCCATGCCGCCGCGTTGGCCAAGACCGCCGAGATCGCCGCCGCCGATCTGGAGAAGGCCAAGGCATCGCTCACCTCGAAGGAGGGCGCGATCGGCGCGATCGCCGCCCGCCGCAAGGTCGAGGGCGAGAAACTCGCGGTTGCGTCGGCCGCCCTGGTCCCGATGGAGGCCGCCGTCGCCGAACAGAAGAAGAAGGCCGACGCCCTGGTCGCCGCGCACGCCGCCGCGAAAGCGGATTCGGATGCCAACGCGGCCGATGCCGCGAAAGCCGAGACCGCAAACAGGGCGGCACAGGAGGCCCAGGCCGCAACGGCAGAGTGGGAGAGGCTTTCCAAGGCGCTCGCCGACGCGCGCGCCAACGCCGGGACCTTGGCCGCGGCCCTCAAGGCGATCGACGCCGAGGCCGCCACGGCGAGCGCCGAGGCGGATGCGCTTCGCAAGGCAACCGAGGAGAAGAAGAAACTCGCGGCCGACGCGGCCGCAAAGCGGGCGGAGGCCGAGGGGGCGCGGCAGGCCGCCGCCGCGGCGCGCAACGATGCCGGCAAGGCGCTCGCCGCCACATCGCCCAAGGCCGACGCCGCCAAGAAGCAGGCCGGGGAGCTGGAGCAGGCGCTGGACAAGGCCCGCCGCGAGATGGTCTCCTCCGAGGCCCGGCTCCAGCGCGCGCGCGATGCGCAGTTGGACGAGTTGCTGCGCGCCGCCGCGCGCCGCATCGCCCCCAACGCCAAGGAACCGCCGCCCCTGCCTGATCTGGTTCGGGCCGCCACGGTCGCCCTCGAAAAACTTCGGCCATCGGACATCCGCGGGGATACGAATGCCGTGGCCTCAGCCCCCGCCGATGCCGGCATTGCGGCGGGTGCGCCGAGGGGACCGATGGCGCAGCCGCCGTGGTTCTTTCTGGGGCGATTCCATCTCGTGATGCTCCACCTCCCCATCGGCATCCTGCTCGTGGCCTTCGTGCTGGAGATGGACTTTCTCTGGCGGCGCAACGATTGGAGCGGGCGCGTCGCGGGCCAGATGCTCTTTCTCGGAGCCGCGATGGCCGCCCTCACCGCGCTCCTCGGGCTCCTGTTGGCGCTCGAGCCCGGCTACGACCCGCTGGAAATCCGGGGACACAAGTGGCTCGGCATAGCGGCCACGGTCGGCGCCATCGGCGCAGCGCTCACCCGCCGGCTGACCCCCAAGTGGGGCCGGGCCACCTACTGGACCCTCCTGGGCCAGGCCGTGCTTTGCACTTTGCTCGCCGGGCACGCGGGCGGTGAACTCACGCACGGGAAAGGGTTCCTGACGCGCTATCTCCCCCATTGGTTTGCGTCCGCGACGGGTGGCCAGGTCGCCGCGTCCCCCGCCGAGGGTTCCGAGTTCCACGCGGCCATCCAGCCCATCTTCGAGGCCAACTGCCAGTCCTGCCATGGCGCCGAGCGCCAGAGCGGAGGGTTCCGCATCGACGCGCGCGATGACGCATTCAGGGGCGGCAAGAGCGGGTTCGCCGCGATCATTCCCGGCCGCGCCCTCGAGAGCGAGCTCGTGCGCCGCATCCTCCTGCCGCGCGAGGACGAGGAGGCGATGCCGCCCTCGAACAAGCCCGCCCTGCGCGACGAGGAGGTCATGCGCCTCGTTCGCTGGATCAATGCCGGCGCCCCGTGGCCGGGACAGGCCCCGGCCGCGGCGAGCGCCCCCGCCCAGGCGCCACCCGCCCTCGCCGCGACCGCGTCGCCGGCAAAGTGACCGGGCCACTCGGGCGCGTGGGCAGGAGCCCGCGGCGGAAGCTCGACGTCATCCTCGCGGCGTAGCGCGAAACCAGAGCCGCAGCCAGTAGCGGATGCGGGAGCGCCCGAGGATGTCGCCGAGCAACTCGTCGAAACTTGCGGCGGCGGGCTCCTCGAGCCTGGGGCAGAGCGCGCCCGCCGTCGTGAATAGGACGGTCAGGACGGCGAAGAGCACGCTGAACCGGTTCCACTCGATGCCCGCCCACGCCACCGCCATCGGGCCGCACGCGTCGACCAACAGACCCCAGAGGATGGGGGCGATGCCGAGCGTGACGCTTCCCACCACGGAAAATATCGCGAAATAGTGACTGCGCCCCTCCATCGGCGCGGTGATCATGGCAAGTCGGACGTTCGCGAGGTTCATCATCGAGCCGGCCAGGCCGATCGCGAACATCAGGGCCCCGGCCAGCGCGTGCCCGAGGGGGAGCGCCTTGCCCGCGACCGCGGTCCATCCCGCGAGGGTGATGACCCAGAAGCAGGACGCGAAGAGCAGCACCGGCTTGCTGCCGCGCCTGTCGAGCAGCCTCGCTATGAGCAGCTGGTTGGTCAATCCGCCGACGAACATGAGGGAACTGAGCAACAATATGCGTTGCTCGGGCCAGTCGGCCATGCCCTTCAGAAAGGCGACCGCGAAGGTCAGGACGCCGCCGTTGGCCATCGCGTACGCGATGTTCATGGCGAGCAATCTCCGGAATGGGCGCAGCCGCAGCATGTCGGGCAGGCGGGGCCGAGCGGCGGCCCGAACTTGCTCCACGCCGCGCTCGTCGGGTATCCGGTTGAGAAAGATGAGGCTGATGCCGGAGCACGTCGCGCTGATGCCAAATATGACCGAGAATTGCCACGGGGCCGGATGCGTGCCGAGGACCCAGGCCGAGATCGAGAAGATGATGAGGCTGGCGGCGTTGACCATGGAGGCCTCCATGGTCAGGTATCGGCCGCGCAGCGGGGCGGGGATCAGGGCCGTGATCCACGGCAGCCAACCGCAGCTGGATATGCCGCGCGATAGATTGAAGAGAAAGAGCAGCAACAGCAGCAGCGCGATCTGGCTGGAGGCCGGCAGCCACCCGGTGCCGAGTGGCACGAGGGCCGTGAGCGCCACGAACACGCTGCGCACCGTCCAGCCCGAGAGCACGAAGCGCCTGTAGCCGACCGAATCGACGAAGCGCGCGGCGGGTATCTGGAGGATCACCATCAGCGGCATCATGCCCGCGATGATGCCCAGCGTGGTGGCGCTCGCGTTCAGGCTCTTGGCGTAGAGCACCATCGGGCTGCCCAGGATGATCTGGAACGCCATCGCGTTGAACCAGGCGAACGCGTAGATGTTTCGGGTGCCCGGTGGCATGCAGGAACGATGGCGCGCGCGGCGCCCTTGTCATCACATTCCTCGGGCCAAACGCTGACGCGTTCGGCTACGGGTGAGTGTAGCCGAAGCCGTGAGGCTTTGGTGCCAATCCCGCCACACGGGCGGGATCGGCTGCGGGCCCCGGTTCGCCCGGGCTTGCCAGCGCGGATGCCGGGCCGTTACGCTGGCCGCCATGAAAAGACCGAGCCCGTGCCCCGGTTCCCTGACGCGTCGTTCGCTGCTGCAGGCTGGCATCGGGACGCTGGCCGCCACCGCCGGTGCGGCGATGGCCGAGGTCAAGCCGGGTGCGGCCGCCGCCCCCGCGGGCGGCCTGCCCTGCGGCGATCTCTGCGGCGCGAAGATCAGCCGCGTGCTGCTGGGCGGCAACCTGATCTCGGGATTCATGCACTCCCGCGACCTGAAGTACGTGAACGCCCTGTTCAAGGCGTACGCGACCGAGGCGAAGATCCTCGAGACGCTGAAGGTCGCGGAGGCCCACGGCATCAACACCGTATTCGAGACGGGTGGCCAGTTCGTGCAGCGCTACAACCGCGAGTTCGGCGGCAAGATGCAGTTCATCCCGCACATCAAGGTCGATGTGAAACAGAGCGAGACGGAGTTGAACGACCACATCGCACAGCAGGCCGACACGGGCGCGGTGGCGCTGTACGTCTGGGGCGTGGCCGCGGACAAACTGCTCAAGGCCGGCGAGATCGACCGGCTCGCGCGCGCGGTCGAGTTGGCCAAGGTCACGGGGCTGCCCATCGGCGTGGGCGGCCACTCCCTGCTGGTCGCCCAGGCCTGCGAGAAGCACGGCATACCCTGCGACTTCTACGTCAAGACCTTCCACCGGGACGATTATCCCTCGGCGACGCCCAAGGCGCTGCGCAAGGAGTTCATCTGGCTCGATGGCGGCGAGGGCTGGTACGACAACATGTGGTGCATCAATCCCGAGGAGACCGCGGAGTTCATGTCGTCGGTGAAGAAGCCTTGGATCGCCTTCAAGGTCCTCGCCGCCGGCGCGATCCACCCCCGCGTGGGATTCCAGCACGCCTTCCAGCATGGCGCGGATTTCATCGCGGTCGGGATGATGGACTTCCAGATCGCCGAGAACTGCCAGCTCGCCAACCAATACATCGCGGCATCCATGTCGCGGCAGCGCCCCTGGTGTGCGTGAGGCATTGATTCTAATCTTGGCCGGCGCGCCGTGGCTCGCGCTGGCCGACGACTGGCCGCAGTGGCGCGGGCCGGCCCGGGACGGCGTGTGGCGCGAGGAGGGCATCGTGGAAGGGTTGCCCGCGGCGTTGCCCGTCAAGTGGCGGGCGCCGATCGGCGGCGGTTTCGCCGGCCCGGCGGTCGCGGGGGGGCGCGTCTATGTCTGCGACCGCGTCAGGCCGGGCGGTTCGCCCGAGCCCGAGAACCGGTGGAACCTGACCGATCCCGTCGATGGCGGCGAGCGGATCCTGTGCCTCGATGCGGCGACGGGAAAGGTGCTCTGGGAGCATCGGTATCCGTGCCGCTACCGCATCAGTTATCCCGTGGGACCGAGGGCGACGCCCACCGTCGATGGCGGCCTGGTGTTCGCGCTGGGCGCGATGGGGGATCTCTTGTGTTTGGATGCAGCGTCTGGCAAGGTGGTCTGGAGAAAGAACTATGTCGCGGATTTTGGGACGCGGATGAATCCGTGGGGGATGGCCTCGGCGCCGCTGGTGGACGGGCCGAGGCTGATCGTGCTGGTCGGCGGGAGCGAGGGCCGCGGCGTGATGGCCCTGGACAAGGGGACCGGCGAGGAACTCTGGCGCTCGCTGGAGTGCGATGATCCGGGCTACGCGTCGCCGATCCTGATCGAAGACGCGGGCAAGCGGCAGCTGATCGTGTGGAATCCGGTGGGGCTCCACGGGCTGGACCCGGATACGGGCGCGGTGCAATGGGGCCTGCCATTTCCGTGCAAGATGGGGCACTCGGTGGCCACGCCCATTTTCGACGCGGAGAGGCGCCAGCTATTCGTGACGGCGTTCTTTAATGGGCCGCTCATGGTGCGCCTCGGGGCCGACGGCGCCGGGGCGGAGGCGCTGTGGCGCGGCACCAGCGAGAGCGAGCGTCCGGATCGCACGGATAAATTGCACGGGCTCATGTGCACCCCGGCGATCGCGGGCGATCACATCTATGGCGTGTGCAGCTATGGGCACCTCCGCTGCCTGAGGGTGGACACGGGGGAACGCGTCTGGGCCACGCTCGAGGCGACGGGAGAGGAACGATGGTCCCACGCCTTCCTCGTGCGGCACCGCGACCGATTCTTCATCTGCAACGAGCATGGCGACCTCATCCTCGCGCGGCTGTCGCCCGACGGATATGCCGAACTCGGCCGCGCGCGACTGATCGAGCCGACGACCAACGCGGGCCGCCGCATGGTGGTCTGGTCGCATCCCGCTTTCGCGGACCGAAGCATTTTTGCGCGGAATGATCGGGAGATCGTCCGCGCGGATTTGAGCGCGCGCTGACTCGAGAGTTTCCGTATCGCTGACTCGAGAGTTCGTAGCCACGGTCGCCAGACCGTGGACGCGTCGGCCGAGCGCGCGGGCCCATCTCTGCGCGAGATGGGCTACGATCCGGGGCATCGGCGAAAAATCCTTGCCGTCGTCCCGGTGTTCTCTGATCTTCTGCGCATGTACGAGAACACACCCTTTTGTTTGAAGGGCCGGACGGCGCTGGTGACGGGTGGGAGCCGGGGGCTGGGGCGGGAGATGGCGAAGATTTTGGCGCGGGCCGGCGCGGAGGTGGCGATCTGCAGCCGGACGCCGGCGGGTGTCGGGGAGGCCGCGAGGCAGCTCTCCGCCGAGACCGGCGCGCGCGTCGAGGGCCTCGTGGCGGACGTCGGCAAGCGCGCGGAGACCGAGCGGCTTGCGAAGGAGGCCGTGGCCCGCATGGGCAAGATCGACATCCTTTTCAGCAACGCGGGGTGGAACGTCCCGCAGACCGCAGAATCAATCCGGGACGAGGATTGGGATTCGCTGGTGGAGTTGAACGTGACCAGCTCCATGGTGCTCACGCGCGCGCTGGCGCCGGGCATGGTGGCGCGCAAATGGGGCAGGATCATATATACCTCATCGATCATGGCCTTCGTGAGCACGCCTGAGCGGCCCGCCTACAGCGCGACCAAGGCCGCGCTGCATGGGCTGGTCAAGGCGAATTGCCTCCATCTCGGCGCGCACGGCATCACGGTCAACTGCATCTGCCCGGGCCCGTTCGCCACGGAGATGCCGATGTCGATCCTGAGCGCCGACCAGCAAAAGCGCTTCGCCGACCGCACCGCGCTCGGGCGCTGGGGCCAGCCGCACGAACTGGCTCCCGCGGCACTGCTCCTCGCCTCGGAGGCGGGGGGCTACATCACCGGAAGCATCCTCGTCGTCGATGGAGGGGTGACCATTCGGATGTTCTGAGCCGAGGGGCGCGGCTTTGCGCGTGACCCGCGCCACGCGGGGGTGCAGATTCATTTCATGGGGATGCGCCAGATCTGTCGGCTGCAGGCCGCGGCCCTCGCGTTCTTGGGGATGCCGGTGGCGGCCGCCCGGCCGGGTCAAGCGCCGGCCGCGAGCGGTGGGCCGGTGAGGATCATCTTTGACACCGACATGGACAGCGATTGCGATGACGCGGGGGCGCTGGCCGTGCTGCACGCGCTGGCGGATCGCGGCGAGGTCGAGATCCTCGCCACGGTGGTGAGCTCACTCTACCAGTGGAACGTGCCGTGCGTTGAGGCGATCAACCGCTATTACGGGCGGCCGGATCTGCCCATCGGATCCCCGAAGCGCGATGCGGTCGACAGCCATGCCGGCTCGCGATACGCCCGCCAGATCGCCGAATCCTGCGTCACCCGGCTGAAGTCGAATGCCGGGGCGCCGGACGCCGTCCGGATTTACCGGCGAGCGCTTGCGTCGCAGGACGACGGCGCCGTGGTCATCGTCAGCGTCGGCGACCTGACCAACCTCCGGAATCTGCTGCGCAGCCCGGCTGACGAGTTCAGCGACCTCGCGGGCCCAGAGCTGGTGCGGCGCAAGGTGGCGCGATGGGTGTGCATGGGTGGGCGCTACCCGAGCCATCTCGACCCGAAGGTCTACGGCAACTTCAAGACGGACCCAACTTCGACCGTTGAGGTCGCCCGCGATTGGCCCACCGAACTGGTCTTCACCGGGCTCGGCGAGGACATCCTCACCGGCTCGCGCCTGAAGGAGACGCCCCCCGACAACCCCGTGCGCCGGGCCTACGAGCTGTACCTCGGCGATGCGCCCGCGCGCCCGAGCTGGGACGAGGTCGCCGTGCTGTACGCGGCCCGGCCCGATGCCCCTTTCTGGCGGACGTGCACGATTGGTCACAACCATATCTTCCCCAACGGCACGAACGAGTGGCGGGACCAGCCCGATAGCGGCAACCACGTGCTGTTGCTTCTCCGGGACGCGGCCCGCGATGAGGTCGGCGCGCGCATCGACGGGCTCATGGTCCAGCCGCCAAAATGCGGGCGGCCCGCCGCCGGGGCGTCCGCGATCGGGCCGAGGGCCGCCCACCCCTGGTCGCCTCACCCCAAGGCGGCGCCGGTCACCGAGAGGCGCGGCGACGCGTTCGCCGCGGATGCCAATGGGACGCGGACGTGCAGCGGCGGCTGGCAATGGCGATTCGACGGCATCGAGCCTGGAAAGACCTACGAGATCGCCATCGAGGCGTCGTATCGCGAGATCGCCGTGCCGCGGGACGCCCTGACGTGCGTCGCCATCTGGGGCGCGCCCGCCCCAGACCAGGACCGCGCGGGTGCGATCTGGGAGTACCTGCTGCCGGGGCCTTGCGTGGACGACCGGGTCGGATTCTCGCGTCGGGCCGTGGCCCCCGAGCGCGCGACCAACCTCACCGTCCGCGCGACCCTGCGCTGGACCGCAACGGGAAAGACCCTGTGGCACGCGCCCCGCGTGGCCCTCGCGAAGGAGCCTCTCGTGAAATCGCCGCCCGTGCGCGTCTGCGTCGTCACGGGACACCACACGGAGCGCCGGGGGAGGCAGTTCAAGACAGTCCAGGACAACGTCGATTTCTACGGGGCGCTCTGCGAGGACGCGTGCCAGAATGAGCGGCCCCGGCTGATCGTTTTGCCGGAGATCGCGCTCCAGTGGGGCGTGCCCGGCGAGGCCATCGATCTCGCGGTGCCGGCCCCGGGGCCGGAGACGGAGGCGTTCGCGGCGATCGCCCGCAGGCATCGCACGCGGATCGCCCTCGGGATGCACGAGCGCGATGGCGACGCCGTGCACAACAGCGTTATCTTGATCGGGCCCAACGGATCCATCGAGGGCCGATATCGGAAAGTCCATCTCGCGGCGGATGGCGAGGATACCTCGGGTGTCCTTCCGGGCGACGGCTTCCCGGTCTTCGACACCGATATCGGCCGAATCGGTTTCAACATCTGCATGGACAGTTCCGCGGCCGAGTCCTCGCGCATGGTCGGCCTCAACGGCGCGGAACTTCTGCTGCTCCCGATCATGGGCGACCATCGCGCCGACCGCTGGAGTTTCGGTCAGCCAATATTCAACGAGGACCGCTGGCGCGCGATCATGCGGACGCACGCGATCGACAACCAGCTCTGCATGGTCGTCGCGCGCAACAACGCCCTGGGCAGCTGCATCATCGACCGCAAGGGCGAGATCTTGGCTTGGAACGACGGCGACCGCCCGTACATCGCGGCAGACGTGGGCCTCGGCGAGGGGCACCGCATCTGGCAGGGCGGCTGTTTCCGCGACGTGAACTGGTTCCAGCGGCGCCCGCACCTCTACGGGCCCTTCACCGACACGGCCAATCACGGCGGCTCGAGGTGATCGCGCGCGGCTGATCCGCGGTCGCCGAATCGCATGGACGTTTGTCTGGAGGTGATAGAGACTGCGCGGGAGCGAACACAAGAAGGAGACTGCGCATGAACCGTCGGGAATTCATGAGGCTGGGAGCGGGGGCATTGGCCGGCTGGGCGCTGTCGGGGGGCCGGGCCTTTGCCGCGGAGATGGCCGACCAGAAGAAGCGGGTCGGGCTGATCGGGACCGGATGGTACGGGAAGGTGGACCTGCTGCGGCTGATGCAGGTGGCGCCGGTCGAGGTGGTCTCCCTGTGCGACGTGGACAGGCAGTTGCTGGCCGAGGCGGCCGAGATCGTGGCGGGGCGCCAGCTCTCGAAAAGGAGGCCGCGCACCTACGGCGACTACCGCGAGATGCTCAAGGAGCGGGATCTGGATATCGTGCTCATCGCCACGCCGGACCATTGGCACGCGCTGCCGATGATCGCCGCGGTGCAGGCGGGCGCCGACGTGTACGTGCAGAAGCCGATCGGCGTGGACGTGGTCGAGTGCCGGGCGATGGTGGCGGCGGCGCGCAAGCACGGGCGCGTGGTGCAGGTCGGCACGCAGCGTCGCAGCACGCCACACCTGATCGAGGCGCGCGAGCTGATCAAGGAGGGGAGGCTGGGCCGGATCGGGCTGGTGGAGACCTACTGCTATGGGCGCCGCGGCATCAGCAACCCGCCCGACGAGCAACCGCCGGAGTCGCTGGACTACGAGATGTGGACCGGGCCGGCGCCGATGCGCCCATTCAACAAGAATATCCATCCCCGCGGCTGGCGGAGTTACATGGAGTACGGCAACGGCACGATCGGCGACATGGGGATCCACATGATCGACATGGCGCGATGGATGATGGACCTGGGGTCGCCCAGGCGGATCAGTTCGACGGGCGGCAACTATTTCCACAGGGAGGGCAAGCCGAACATCCCCGACGTGCAGACCGCCACGTTCGATTACGGGGACCTGCAGATGACCTGGCATCACCGCCACTGGGGAGAGGCGCCCGACCCGAAGTACACGTGGGGCGCGACCTTCTACGGGGAGAAGGGGACGCTCAAGGCCAGCGTGAAGAGTTTCGACTTCACGCCGATAGGCGAGGGGAAGGCGATCCACCGCGAGTGGGACGACCCGGCCGCAAAGTACCCCGTGGACAGCGACAAGTTCCCGGAGGACAAGACGGAGAAGGGGATCGAGTACCACGTCGCCCCGGCGATCCGGCTGCACATGAAGAACCTGCTGGAGTGCGGCGCCAGCCGAGGACGGCCGTGCGCGGACATCGCCGAGGGTTCCGCGTCGACGGCGGCGTGCGTGCTCGCCAACATCTCCCTGCAGCTGGGGCGAAGTCTGGCCTGGGACGAGGCCAAGGGGTGCGTTGCCGGCGACGACGAGGCCAACGGGTTGCTGGCGCGCGCCTATCGGTCGCCGTGGCTGCATCCGACGCCGGAGGGCGTGTAGGCCGGTGAGCCCATAATCCTGGTGCCGTGGGATCATGCGCGCGCGGCCGCGCGTGACACGCGGGGCCCGCATCGTGCAAGGTGGGGGGAGGAAAATAGGCAATGGATGCGCCGGGGATCGTCTATGCGTTGGTGACCGTGATGGCGTGGGGGTCGTGGCTGGTGCCGTCGCAGGGCGTCCGATTTCCCGATGAGCAGGCCAAGACCTTCTACGTGGCCCTCGCCTCGTTGCTGATCGTCATCCCCGTGGTGTTCGCTCGCGGTGAGTTCGGGCAGTTGGCGGGCATCGCCGCCTGGGTGCCGGTGCTGGGAGGGTTGATCTGGGCGGCGAGCGCCTATTGCGCCTTTGTCGGGTGCAGGCACATCGGGATCGCGAAGGCATTTGGCATTTGGGCCCCGCTGAACATCGTGGTTTCATTCATCTGGGGCCTGACGCTTTTTGGGCAGTTCAGGGACAGCTCTCTGCCGATCGGCCTGCTGGCCGCGCAGTCGGTGCTGCTTGTGATCATCGGCATCCTGATGATCATTTTCGCCGGAGATCCGGGGGTCCGCGATGCGGCGGGGACGGGCAAGTCGGCGCGGCTTGGCGTCTCGGGTGCGTGCGCGGCGGGCGTGCTGTGGGGCACGTACTACATTCCTAGCGCCTATCTTTCTCGCGGCATGCGGGGGGCGTCGGAAGTTTCGCCGTGGGCATCCGCGCTGCCCCTTTCGGTCGGGATGATGATCGGGACGAGCGTGCTCGTCGCGCTGACCGGCAGGGGCCCGCGATTGGACAAGGGGCGTGACTATGTGCGCGCCATCGCATCCGGCGCGCTCTGGACGGCCGGGAACTTCGGGATGCTGTTGACGGTCAAGGCGATCGGCCCGGGTCCCGGGTATACCATCGCGTCGCTGTGCGTGGTGGTGAACGCCCTTTGGGGAATCTTCTACTTCAAGGATCCGGCCCCGCGATCGCGCGCGGCGCTGTGGATTATCCTGGGCGTGATTCTGGCGACGTTGGCGGGGCTGGTGCTGGGGAACCTCGGTGCGCTCGAGGGCATGTACCAGATCACACCGCGATAGGGGTTTTAGCCTGCGCATTTCGCGCGTGCGCGGGAAATGCGCGGGCTGGGTGACGCGCCCGGGTGCGCGATATCGTTCCCGCTCGACCTCGGCTGGCCCCTGTGCCACCCTGAACGCCATGTGTGGAATGCTGCGTCGTGGCGTGACAACTCCCGGGCAACGTGCGGCGGCGCCTGCCGCGGCCAGGATCGTGGGGCGGACATTGCATTCCCCGCTGTGTCTGGCGCTCGCGGGGATGATCTTGGGCGGATCGCGCGCGCGCGCCGATTGGCCGACTTTCCGCGGCCCGTTTGGCGATGGGCATGTCGCGGCGCCGGGCGATTCCAGGGCCGTTGGCCTGCCGCTCAAGTGGAGCGATACCGATAACGTCAAATGGAAGGTGGAGATACCGCACCTTGGATGGTCCACGCCGGCGGTGATGGGGGGTCAGGTCTGGCTGACGACCGCCACTGAGGACGGGCATGATTTCTACGCCATCTGCGCCGATGCCGATAGCGGCAAGATCCTATTCAACGAGCGGCTGTTTCGCTGCGTTGAGCCGGAGTCGCTCTACAACGCCGCCGGGCACAACACGTACGCGACGCCGTCGCCGGTGATCGAGTCGGGTCGTGTCTACATCCATTTCGGCACGTACGGGACCGCCTGCCTCGACACCAAGACGTTCAAGGAGATCTGGCGGCGGGAGGACATCCACTGCCGGCATTATCGCGGGCCGTCCTCGACCCCGTTCCTGTACGAGAACCTCTTGATCCTGACGATGGACGGCGTCGATTTCCAGTACCTGCTCGCCCTCGACAAGATGACGGGCAAGGACGTGTGGAAGACGAACCGCTCCGTGGAGTGGAATGATCAGAACGACCCCAGCCCGATGGTCCGCGAGGGGGACCGCCGCAAGGCGCACAGCACGCCCTTCCTGATAACCGTCAAGGGCGAACCGCAACTGCTGAGCGCCGGCGCGAAGGCCGCGTATGCCTACGACCCGAGAACCGGGAAGGAATTGTGGCGGGTTCGGTTCGAGGAGGCCTGGTCCGCCGCGCCCATGCCACTGTATCAGGACGGTGTCGTTTTCTTCATCACGGGTTTTGGCAAGACGGAGCTGATGGCCGTGCGCGCCGATGGCAAGGGCGACGTGACCGACACGCACATTCTGTGGAGGACCGACTCCTTCGTGTCCAGGACCGCGTCGCCGATTTTGGTCGATGGGCTGTTGTACATGGTCACCGACGATGGCGTCGTCTCGTGCATCGACCCGAAGAACGGGGAGAGGATCTGGAAGAAGGCGATCGGCGGGAAGTACGCGTCGTCACCGATCTTCGGCGATGGCCGGTTGTATTTCTGCAGCAAGCAGGGGAAGACCACGGTCGTCGAGCCGGGCCGCGAGTACAAGGAGCTGGCCGCAAACGAACTGCCCGGCGGGTTCTGGGCATCGCCCGCGGTTTCCGGAAAGGCTCTCTACCTGAGGACGAAGACGCATCTGGTGCGAGTGGAAGAATAGCTGCGATCAATTCACCCGGCCACCGGGGCTCCCGCGGAGGATTCCGGCGACGGGCGGGTTTGGGACTGGCGATGAACTTGTTTCGCGATCCGCAAGCGTGGGGCAGGCATTCATGTCCGCGGCCGTTCGCGGGGTCCCAGGATCGCGGGCTGGGGCGCCCGCGCACCGAGCATCCCCCATTGTCCCGGCGCTCCTTCGTGCGCAAGGCCGGAATGGCCGCGTGTGCCGCTGTTGCCGGAGGGGGACGAGCGGCCTCCGTGCCCGACTGCTGCGGGATGGGTCTGGTGGCGTACTGCCTCGGGATACACCAGAGGGAGCGCAAGGCGGGGACCGGTGCGCGCGATGCCCACGATGCCGTGGGATTCCTCGAGGCCTGCCGCGACTTCGGGGCGGGGGGCGTGCAGTTCCCGTTCGGGGGCGGGGGCGAGGCATCGGTGCGCCCGGTGCGCGAGGCGGCCGAGCGACATGGTCTCCACGTCGAGGCCATCGTGGCTTTGCCCAAGGGCGATAACGACGTTGGCCGCTTTGAGAAGGAGCTATCCACCGCGAGGGCCGCGGGCGCGACGGTCGCCCGCACGGTCATGTTGCCCGGGAGGCGGTACGAGCAGTTCAAGACGCGCGAGGCGTTCGCGGAGGCGTGCGCGTCGGGGCTTGAGGCGCTGGAGCGCGCCGAACCCATCGCGCGGCGCATCGGCGTGCGCCTCGCGGTCGAAAACCATAAAGACCATCGTGCCGACGAGAAAATCGATGTCCTGAAACAGCTTGATAGCGAGTACGTGGGCGCCTGCGTGGATTTCGGCAACAACCTCGCGCTGGCGGAGGATCCGCTGGAGGTGGTTCGTGCGCTCGCCCCGTGGGCCCTCACGGCGCACATCAAGGATCACGCCGTCCGCGAATGCCCGGAGGGTTTCTGGATGACCGACGTGGCCCTTGGCGAGGGCCTCTTGGACTTGCCGGCGATGGTCGGCGCCATCCGCAAGGCGCGGCCCGCCGCCAGATTCAATCTCGAGGTGATCACCCGCGACCCGATCCTCGTGCCCGCCCTGACGCCGGGCTATCGCGAGACATTCGCCGATTTGGGCGATGAGGAGATCGATCGGACGATGGCGCTGGTGCGCTCGAGGGGCGCGAGGGAGTCACTCGTCATGGTGTCGGCGCTTTCGGTGGCCGAGCAGGTCGCCCTGGAGCGCCATAACGTGGAACGGAGCGTGCGATATGCCCGCGAGCGGCTGGGCATCTAGCGCGAAAAGGACCGCGGCCGGACCCCGTGGCCGAGCCGATGTCGGATTGGCCTTTCAAGCGGGCAAGGCGCCCGCGGGTTTGGGTGCGGTCAAAGTGGGAGAATGCGAATGAAGAGGCATGACAGCGGGATCGATCGGAGAGGCGGCATGTCGCGGAGGCAGTTTGTGAGGATGGGCGCGATGGGCGCGACTGCCCTGTCCGCGAGCCGCGTGTGGGGCGCGAACGAGCGGATCAACGTGGGCCTGATCGGGTTTGGCCTCATCGGGAGGTTCCATCTGGCCGCCCTGAAGGAGCAGCCCGATGTCGCGGTGACCGCGGTGTGCGACGTCCACCGGGGGCGCGTGGCCGAGGCGGCGGCGATGGCCGGCGGCAACGTCGCGAGATATGGCGACTTCAGGAAACTGTTGGAGGATAAGGGCGTCGATGCGGTCTACGTCGCGACGCCGGACCACTGGCACGCGCTGATGACGATGATGGCCTGCGCCGCGGGCAAGGACGTCTATGTCGAGAAGCCGTTGACACTCTTCGTTCGCGAGGGGCGCTGGATGCTCGATGTGGCGCGGCGCACCGGGCGGGTCGTGCAGGTGGGCACGCAGAATCGCTCGGGACCTCCCTTCCAGAAGGCGCGCGAGCTGATCGGGCAGGGCAGGCTGGGCAAGATCGTGTCCGCGACGGTCAACAACTCCCGCAACATCATGCCGGGTTTCGGGAACCCGCCCGACGGCGCACCGCCACCCGAGCTGGACTATGACATGTTCCTGGGCCCCGCGCCGAAGCGCCCCTATAACCCGAACCGCTCCATCTATCACTTCCGCTGGTTCTGGGATTACTCGGGCGGTCAGGCGACGAACCTGGGCCAGCATTCCTTGGACCTGGTGCACTGGATGCTCGGCGTGAGGGCGCCCAAGTCCGTCTATAGCCTTGGGGGACGCTGGTTTCTCAAGGACAACTGCGAGGTGCCCGATACCCAAGACGTGATCATGGAATACCCCGGCTTCACCGTGACGTGCCAGTATCGGGAGGCGACCGCGGGGCGCGGCGGCCTGGGCATGGGAGGGCTAACATTTTATGGGACGCAGGGCTGCCTGCCGATCTCTCGCGCCGGGTTTGAATTGAGCGCCGACCCGAGGGTCAACCCGAACAACGTCGTCGCCGGAATCCTGGGCGTCAAGGGGCATCCGGTGGGCGGGCCCCAGCTCGAGCCCGAGGAGAAGGGCCAGTTCTGGACGACCCCGGAGAAGGACGAGAGCGGCGATGCCATCAAGGACTACGCGCGCCACACCCGCAATTTCCTCGATTGCGTCAAGTCGCGCAAAGAGCCGCTGTCTGACCTGAAAAGCGGGCACGAGATTGCCACGGCCTGCCACATCTCAAACATCTCCCTGCGGACGGGGCGCAAGATCGTCTGGGATTCGGAGAAGGAGGAGATCGTCGGCGATCCCGCGGCCAACGCGATGCTGGTGAGACCCTATCGCGCGCCATGGGATGCGGAACTCAAGGCGCTGGGGGTTTCGGTGTAAGCTGGGGCGGCGCGTGCGGGCCGGAGCGCCTGGGCTTCCAGCGTGGGCCGGCATCGACCAATGCCCCATGGGATGAGGCGAGTATGTGCAAGGTATCTGGGGGATCCGCGGCCAGGGTGAGGATAGCCCATCGCGCGGTATTTTGGCTGGGTATCCCATTGGTGTTGGCGTTTGGCCTCGCGTGGCTCGTGTACCCGGGACAGCCCTTGGGCCCCCCGGCGAACCGGGGGTACTCGATCTCGATGGAGTTCTTGAGCGCCCTGGGGCGCGCGCGAACCCCCGATGGCACGGCCAACCCGTGGGCCTCCGTCTTGTTCAATGGGGCGCTGGTGGGCTGCGGGGTGCTCTACGGCATGTTCTTTTGGCCGGCGCGCGCCACCTTTGTGGAGAGCCCCTTCTGGAGGTTCTCGGTCTGGTCCTGCGGCTGGTTCATGGCGGCTGGAATCGCCGGGATTGGCCTGACCCCTTTCGACCGATTCCCGCGCATCCATGACTGGTTCTGTTCCGTGACTTGCGCGAGTGGCTGTGTGGCGGTGGCGATTTCCCTGGCGCGTTCCGGGGGTCGGCTCGAGCCATCCGTTTCCCGGAGGGCGACGCTCGGCCTGTTGGCCCTTGTGGTGATTGCGGCGATCATGATTCGGGCCGGGATCGATGTGGGGCGCATCCGATCCAGGCCGGCCATGCCATTGCTCCAGAAGGCGGCGGTGGCGATGTTGATCGGTTGGACCTTTTGGCAGTCGTGGCTCATGGGCCGATCCGCCGAACCTGGCGAGGGGCCGGGAGCCCTTGGCCGACCGACCGATCGCAGATCCGCCCGGGACCGCCCCGCCGGATAGGGTTCAGGGCCCGGCGGCATTGCCTTTCGGCTGCCATTTGCGCAGTCTTCC
The DNA here is from genome assembly GCA_020847615.1 of Verrucomicrobiia bacterium. Lineage (GTDB taxonomy): Bacteria > Verrucomicrobiota > Verrucomicrobiia > JADLBR01 > JADLBR01 > JADLBR01. Next base: position 17,896 of record JADLBR010000432.1, on the reverse strand, counting down.
TTAGCGCTGCCTACGGTTCTTGAACGCATCAGAAAGGACGGCTTCATGAGATCCTCTGCATTGACCGCATTGCTTGCCCTGGTCTGTATGCCGGAGCCGCGCCCGGCCCACTCTGCCGAAGCTGGCGGCGACGGGTGGAGGCCCCTGTTCGACGGCAAGACCCTCGCGGGCTGGGCCACGACCGGCAAGGCGGAAGGCTGGGCGGTGGAGGACGGCGCGATCGCCTGCCAGGTCAAGGGGGGCGGCTACCTGTACACGAAGGAGCAATACGAGGATTTCGTTCTCTCGTTCGAGTTCAGGGTCTCGGCGCCGGTGCCCAAGGTGAACCCCAAGACCAAGAAGGAGGCGATGTCCAAGTGCAACAGCGGGGTATTCATCCGATGGTCCGATCTGAAGAACCCGGTTCATACCGGCATCGAGGTGCAGGTGTATGACAGCGTGGGCGTCGCGACACCGGGGAAGCACGACTGCGGCGCGCTGTACGACATGGTCGCGCCGAGCAAGAACGTCGAAAAACCCGTCGGGGAGTGGAACAGGATGGTCATCACGTGCAAGGGGCCGATCATCACCGTGGAACTCAATGGCGAGAAGATCTGCGAGATGGACCAGGATCAGTACGCGACGGCCGGCCTGAACCCCGACGGCACGAAGAATAAATACAAGCTCCCGTGGAAGACGGCGCCGCGCAAGGGATATATCGGGTTTCAGGATCACGGCCACCGCGTCTGGTTCAGGGACGTTAAGATCAAAGGGTTGTAGCTCGGAAATTCTCGTAACCCGACGCGCGAGCGGTTGACCGCCAAAGCCTCACGGCTTCGGCTACATTTTCTGCGTTGGTGGTGCGGCGGCTGCTGGATGATGCATGGGTCGAATATTCCCGTAATCCAACGCGCGAGCGTTTGGCCCCACATTATCCGTGCTGTCCCTGTCATCCGCAGTCCGATTATGATTGGACCATGAGCGACGATCGCGGTCTTGGCGCAGATCCGGGCATCTTCGATATCGAAACGAAGGCGAGGGGCCCTGAGGGGACGCTGCCGCTGACGGAATCGATGCTGCGCGACAGCCCGAGCGGAGATATTTTCGGGTTGACGCAGAATGCGGGGATGGGGTGGCGGGCCGAGGAGGTGGGCCGCAAGCCGTTCCTGATATTGAGCACGCAGGGCGGGGTGCGGGCACCGGACGGGACGCCGATCGCGCTGGGCTATCACGTGGGGCACTGGGAGATCGGCCTGCTGGTGGAGGCGGCGGCTCGCGAGCTGCGCGCCCAGCGGGTGTTGCCATTCGCGGCCTATTGCTCCGATCCCTGCGACGGGCGGACGCAGGGGACCGTCGGGATGTTCGACAGCCTGCCCTATCGCAATGACGCCGCCCTGATTTTTCGTCGACTGATCCGCTCGCTGCCTCTGCGCGCGGGGGTCATCGGCGTGGCGACCTGTGACAAGGGATTGCCCGCGATGATGATGGCGCTCGCCGCGATGCGCGACATCCCGTGCGCTCTGGTTCCGGGCGGGGTCACCCTGCCGCCCGAGGAGGGGGAGGATGCCGCGCTCATTCAGACGGTGGGCGCGCGTTTTTCGCACGGGATGATCTCGTTGCAGGATGCGGCCGATCTCGGCTGCCGGGCCTGCGCGACGCCGGGCGGCGGATGCCAGTTCCTTGGGACGGCCGCGACATCCCAGGTCGTGGGCGAGGCGCTGGGTATGGCGCCGGTGCATTCGGCGCTCGCCCCTTCCGGGCAACCGGTCTGGACCGACATCGCCACACGGGCCGCGCGCGCGGTGTGCGCGATGGAGAAGAGGGGGCTGGCGATGCGCGATATCCTCACGCCAGCGGCCGTGCGCAACGCCATGGCGGTGCACGCGGCCTTCGGTGGGTCGACGAACCTCCTGCTCCATATTCCGGCGATCGCCCACGCCGCCGGACTGCCGCGGCCGACGGTCGATGACTGGATCGGCATCAATCGCCGCGTGCCCCGGCTGGTGGATGTCTTGCCGAACGGCCCGCTGAACCACCCGACCGTCCGTGTCTTCCTCGCCGGCGGGGTCCCAGAAGTCATGCTCCACCTGCGAGAACTCGGCGTCTTGGAGACGGGTGTGCTGACGCTCTCGGGCCAGACCCTCGGGGAGAGCCTTGACGCCTGGCGCGATTCGGAACGGCGCCGCCGGTTCCGCGAGATCCTGCGCGAGAAAGATGGCGTCGGCGCGGACGAGGTCATCATGTCTCCCGATCGTGCGCGAGAGCGTGGCCTGACCAGCACCGTGATGTTCCCGCGCGGCAACGTGGCGCCCGAGGGCTCGGTGGTGAAGAGCACCTCGATCGATCCGTCCGTGGTCGATGCCGATGGCGTCTACCGCCACGAGGGGCCCGCGCGCGTTTTCACCGGGGAGCGCGAGGCCATGCGCGCCATCAAGGATGGGCGGATACGGGCGGGCGATGTGCTGGTGCTCTGCGCGTGCGGCCCCATGGGGACCGGCATGGAGGAGACCTACCAGCTCACGTCGTCGTTAAAGCATCTCCCATTCGGGAAACGCGTGGCGCTGCTCACCGACGCGCGCTTCTCGGGGGTTTCCACGGGCGCGTGCCTCGGGCACGTGGGGCCCGAGGCGCTCGCGGGGGGGCCGATCGGAAAACTGCGCGATGGCGACCGCATCCGCATCGTGCTCGACAGGAGGCGGCTCGACGGGTCGGTCGATTTCGTGGGGACGGGGGAGCGGCCGTGTTCGCCGGAGGAGGGAGCCGCGGCGCTGGCGGAGCGCCCGCCGAGAGATGATCTCAGGCCACACCCCGAACTGCCCGACGACACGCGGCTGTGGGCGGCCCTGCAGCAGCTCGGCGGCGGCACGTGGGGCGGGTGCGTGTATGACACGGAGGCCATCCTGCGGGCGCTGGGATAGTGCCCCGCTGGACCGGGCCACGATCTGGCGACCGTGGCGACGGGAATCATGCGGCCGATCGCCCCGGGCGATTGGCGGCCAAACGCATACGCGTTCGGCTACGGGAAGCGATGCGGCATTTTTCGAGTCAGGCGGCAAAGAGCTTGTCGGTGGCGAACTTTGGATCGCAGGTGAGATTGAAGCCGAGGCGGCGCAGGCTGATGTCATCGGCCGGGGATGGGATGTGGGTCAAGTGGACCTCGCAACCGGCGAGTGTCTTGAGATGCTCCATGGCCAGGCGGGCCACGGGGCTCGTCGTCGAGCTGGAGCTGAGAGCCACGAGAGTCTCCTCGAGATCGAGGCTGATGCTCTTGCGCTTGAGGATGTCGGTCTTGAGGGTTCCGATGGATTCGACGAGGTTCTTGCTGATGAGATCGAGATGCGGGGGGATGGAGGCGAGTTTCTTGACGCTATTGAGGACCAGGCTCGACGCGGCGTGCATCAGGGGGGAGTTGCAGCCGGTCACGATCGAACCGTCGGGCAGTTGGATGGCCGCGCCGCAGTACACGCCGGCATTGCCCTTGCCCGGACGGCCCTCGGCCTCGGCGGCGGCCCGCCGCGCGGGCTGGACAACGCTCCGGTCCTCTGGCGCGAGATCGAACTCTTTCATGAGTCGCTCGACCCTCTCGACCGACTCGATGTCGACGGAACCAAGGGCGTGCTCGCAGGCGTATCGGAAATAGCGACGGATGATCTCCTGTCGGCCGGCCTCGGCGGCGGCCTTGTCGTCGATGATGGCGAAGCCGGCGCGGTTGACCCCCATGTCGGTGGGCGAGCGGTATATCGTATGCGCGCCACTGATGCGGGTGAGGATGCGCTGCAGCAGCGGGAAGCTTTCGATGTCCCGGTTGTAGTTGACGGCGCGCCGGTTGTAGGCCTCGAGGTGGAAGGGGTCGATCATGTTGACATCGCGGAGTTCAGAGGTGGCGGCCTCGTAGGCGGCGTTCACGGGGTGGCGGAGCGGAAGACTCCAGATGGGGAATGTCTCGAACTTCGCGTAGCCGGCGCGCACGCCCCTCCGGTGCTCGTGGTAGACCTGGGACAGGCAGGTGGCCATCTTCCCGCTGTTTGGGCCCGGTCCGGTGACCACCACGAGGGGCCGGCTGGTCTCGATGCGCTGGCACGCACCCCAGCCCTCGTCGCTCGCGATCCGGTCGATGTCGGCCGGGTAGCCGGGCAATGGGCCGTGGGTGAAGACCTCGAGGCCGCGGTGCTCGAGCCGCGCCTTGAAGGCCGTGGCGGCCGGCTGATCGGTGTAGCGGGTGATGACGACGGCCCGGACGGACAGGCCCCACTCGCGGAGGTCATCGATCAGCTTGAAGACGTCGGAATCATACGTGATCCCGAAATCGAGCCGCACCTTCCGGTTCTCGATGTGGCCCGCGTAGACGCAGATGAGGATCTCCGTCTTGTCCCGGAGGTGCTGAAGGAGGCGCATCTTCACGTTGGGGTCGAAGCCGGGCAGGACGCGCGCGGCGTGGTAATCGAACAGCAGCTTGCCGCCGAACTCGAGGTAGAGCTTGTTGTCGGAGCGCGCGATCCGCTCCAGGATGGCCGCTGTCTGTTCGGCGAGGTAGCGTTCGTTGTCGAAGGCGAGTGGTCCCGGCGGGGGGGCGGGGGGTGCGTCCTGCATCCCGATCTTCATATCATGGACTGGCCCGCCACAGCAATCACGGCCCGAGATTTTTCCTTTTAGGGGGGTCGGGTTTCGGGCATGTGGGATCGGTGACGGGAAAGGCAGGACGAGATGCGTAGGCGGACGTTTCTGGGCGCGATGGCCGGGGCTGCGGGGATGGCGGGTTGGGGGCGCGTCGCGCGGTGCGCGCCATCGGCGAATGGGGGGCTGAATTTTCTGGCGATCGGGGTGCGGAACCGTGGCGGCGCCATCTCGGTCGGGAGCCGTGCGTTCGGCCGGGTGGTGGCGTGCTGCGATGTGGACACGTCATGCGTGGAGAAGTTCTTCGGGCACCTGGACAAGGTGCAACCGGAGAGGCCGAGGGTGTATCGCGATTATCGCGAGGCGCTGGGGCGCGACGACATCGATGCGGTGACCATCGGCACGCCCGACCACTGGCACGCGAAGATGATCGTGGATGCCGTGCGCGCCGGGAAGGACGTGTACGTCGAGAAACCGATGACGCTCACCGTGGGCGGGGGCGAGGCCGTGTGCCGCGCCGTGAAGGAGAGCGGCCGGGTCGTTCAGGTCGGGACACAGCAGCGCAGCGAGTACGACGGGATCTTTCTCAAGGCGGTGGCCTTGGCGCGGATGGGGAAGTTCGGCCCCAGGTTGACCGCGACCGTGAAACTCCCGCCGCGCTACGGCAAAGGCAATGAGGTCTTCCCGTTCGTGGCGGTGCCCGAGGGGCTGGATTGGGACGGGTGGCTGGGACCCTCGCCGAAATCCCGGTATTGCCCGCAGCGATGCCACGGCAGTTGGCGGATGTGGCTGGAGACGGGATGCGGGCCACTGACGGATTGGGGGGTGCATCATGTGGATATCGCGATATGGGCGATCGATCCTCCCGCGGATGGCGTGGTTGAGATCGAGGGCTCGGGCACCTTCCCGCACGGGCGGGAGGCGTCGCGCGATGTGCTGCTCGGCAGGAGGCCATTCGATTCGTTGCCGAATGGTTTCAGCACCGTGATGGACTATGGTGCGGTCTTGCGTTTTCCGGGCGGGCACGAGCTGCGGATCGATGGCCGCGCGCGGGAGTCCGGGCAGGGGAAGCCCCCCAACGGCCTCGAGCTGTCCGGCGCGGGCGGGTCCGTCTGGGTCAGTCGCGAGGGGAAGGAACACGCGATCCGGGGATCGGCGCTCGACGCCGCGGAGGGGGACGCCCGCGGTCGCGATGCGGTGAGGGATGCGATGATGCGGTTGTACAAGGGCAAGGTCCCGCGCTGGGCGCAGGCGGAGAAGGTGTCGGGGGATATCGTGCCCACCGCGCACATGGACAACTTCGTGTCCTGCGTCCGCGATCGCGGGGAACCCGTCGCCGACGTATGGTCCCACCATCGCAGCAACACCCTATGCCTGCTGGCGCACATCGCGATGCTGGCGGGGCGACCCATACGCTGGGACCTGGGGAAACGGGCGATCCTGGGCGATGAAGAGGGCGCGGCACTCTTGCGGCGAACGGCGCGAGAGGGCTACGATCTCCTATGAAGCGGGGAGGCCTGCGGCGGCCTGAGAGCATCGCATGAATATCCGGAAAACGCCGACGGAAGCCGGCACTAGCCCGCGAGGCAGCCAGTGAAACGCGCCCTTGTTCTCGCCCTCGGCCTCGCCACGGCGCTGTTGCGCGCGGCGGACACCGGGCCGGTCCGGCCCAACATCATCATCATAGTTGCCGATGACCTGGGCTATGGTGAGCCGACCTGCTACGGCGGAGACATCCCGACCCCGCATATCGATTCGCTCTCGCGGAATGGGGTGCAGTGCGCTGCCGGTTACGTGACGGCACCCAATTGCAGCCCCTCGCGCGCGGGGCTGTTGACGGGTCGTATTCAGACGCGCTTCGGGCACGAGTTTAACCCGATCGGTGCGCGCAACGAGGATCCGGGCACCGGCCTGCCGCCGGAGCAGGACACGCTGGCGAATCTCTTGCACGACGCGGGATACGCGACGGCGGCCATCGGCAAATGGCACCTCGGCGGCTCGGCCGCGCACAACCCGCTGCGGCGGGGATTCGACGAGTTCGTCGGGTTTTTGCACGAGGGTCATTTCTATGTGCCCCCGCCGTATCGCGGCGTGACGACGATGTTGCGCCGCCGGGCGCTACCCGGCGGGGGCAAGGGACTCTGGACGAGCCCCGATGGAAAACTCGTGCTCTCCACGCACATGGGTCACGACGAACCCGCCTACGACGCGGATAACCCGATTTTGCGCGGCGGGCAACCCGTCGAAGAAAGGGAATACCTCACGGGCGTGCTGGCGCGGGAGGCCGTTGATTTCATCGGGCGCTGTGCGGGGCGGCCTTTCTTTCTCTACGTGGCCTTCAATGCGGTGCACTCCCCGCTGCAGGGCGCCGATGCCAACATGGGGCGCTTCGCCCACATCGGGGACGTCCATCGGCGCATCTTTGCGGCGATGCTCTCCGGCCTGGACGACGGTGTCGGGGCCATCCTGGGGGCCTTGCGCGAAGGGCGGCTCGAGGAGAGGACCCTGATCTTTTTTCTTAGCGACAACGGTGGGCCGACCCGTGAGCTGACGTCGAGCAACCGGCCCTTGCGGGGGGAGAAGGGGGACATGTACGAGGGGGGGATACGGGTCCCATTCCTTGTGCAATGGCGGGGAACGCTGCCGCCGGGCACGACCTACCGGCCGCCCGTCTGGTCGCCGGACATCGCGGCGACCGCCGCGATGGCGGCGGGGACCGAGGTCCCGAAACCCACCGATGGCGTGGACCTCATCCCCTATCTTGCGGGCGTGCGGCAAGGGCGGCCCCACGAGCGACTCTATTGGCGCCAGGGCGGTCGCGCGGCCTTGCGCGACGGCGATTGGAAGATTGTCCGGGTGCCCCGCCGGGGCCAGCAAGCCGCGTGGGAACTCTACGATCTCAAGGACGATCCGGCCGAGAGCCGCGACCTGGCCGCCGAGCAACCCGACAGGCTGGCGGAACTGCGCGCGGCCTGGGAGAAACTCGACGGCGAGATGGTGGGCGCGCGGTTCGAATAGATATGGAATGGATGCGAGGGGTGAGGGCATGAGATCCAAGATGTTTCTGGGGGTTCTCGCGGCAGTGCTGTTCGGGTCAGCGGCATTTGGCGGGGAAAGCTGGTTCGAGCCCTCCGCGAGCGTGGCGGGGTACAGGCCCAAGGGGCCGACCCACTGCTTCCGGCAATTCAACGTGGACTGGAGTTGGATCGCGCTGCGGCCGGAGCAGATCCCGGAATTCCTGAGCGAGGCGGACCCGGTCGCGTTCGCGGATTTCTGCGCGAGGACGCACATCGACGGGACGGTCGTGATGGCCGTGCCGCACCACGGCTACTGCACCCACGCGACCCGCGTCGGGGTCAGGTTCCCCGGGATGAAGGGCGACTGGTTCGGGCGGACCATCGAGGAGTTGCACAGGCGCCGCATCGCGGCCTTCGGCTACGTGACGCTCAACTGGAACTGGAAATTCATGCGGGACAACCTGGGCCGAGATTTCATCCACGGCAAACCGGATCCCGATGGCGTGTTCTCGAGCCGGGGGCTGATCTGTCTCAACGCGCCGGGGTATCTCGAGCTGGTCGAGGCCTACACGCGCGAGGTGCTGGAGAATTATCCGGTGGACGGCATGCGGTGGGACATCCTCTCCTCGGCGAAGCGTTGCACGTGCGAAGGCTGCAGGCGCCGGTTCCTCGAGATGTACGGGCGGGAACTGGTCCGGTGGGAGGACTTCGACGAGCGGCGGCACATGGAGTTCTACCTCTCGACGACCCGGCGCGTCGTCGAGAGGCTGCACGCCCTGTGCAAGGGCATCAAGCCGTCGGTGGAGATCTGGCAGAACAGCATCCAGAGCTATCATGACAACGACCTGAACATCGGGCGCCCGCTGGACATCGCGTATAACGAGTACGGTGATCCGTTTCGGCTGCTGTTCCTCTGCGGGGTCTTGGACAAGGCGGCGGCGATCAACGGCCTGATGAACCGGACGACGCCCATCGCGCCGCTGGAGCGGGAGGCATTTCGCTGGAGCCTGGCCCTGGGCGGGCGATGCTACTCGTACTTCGGGCACAAGCTGACCGACCACCGGAGCCTGATGCCATCGCCCGGGATGCTCCAGTGGCACGCGGGCGAACTCGCGCCGTTCTATGCGATGGTCGAGGACATCGAGCCGTGGCTCGTGGGCGCGCGGCCGGTCGCGCACCTGGGCGTGGTGTTCTGCGAGAACACGCGCAACCGCTTCAAGAATCTCGACCGCGCGGGCTACATCGGGCCCATGCAGAAGTTTGCCGAGGAGAGGTTGCGGCGGTGCATGCCGCCCGCGTTCCTCAACAGCCTGGATCTATCGGGCGACGCGGATCGTCTGGGGCGCTATGCGATTCTGGTGGTGCCGCAGACATCGGGGATGGATGGAGGCGCGGTGATGGCCCTGCGCCGCTATGCCGAGGGCGGGGGCGCGCTGCTGGTGGCGGGCGATGCGCTGCGCCATGATCCGGGCGGCGCGGAGGGGCCCGACTTTGCCATGGCGGAGGCGATGGGCGTCTCGTTCCAGGGGATCGCGGACGTGCCCGAAGATGCCGTGATCTCGGGCCAGATGCCCGGCGGTGCGCCGCCGCCCGGCGCCAAGATCGCGCGCGTGGTGCGCGTCGAGCCGCGGCACGGGGACACGCATCTCTGGCTCAAGGATGGGCAGGGGTCGTGGCCGCTCTTCCATGTCAATCGGCTTGGGTCGGGTCGCGTCGGCTATCTGGCATCGCTGGATTCGGACGCGCTCCTGCAGGCGGCTGTGGACTCCTTGGCGGGGCCTGCGCCGATCACGGTGGCGCCCGATGGCTTTCAGGCGGTCTTGACCGAGCAGCCGGATCGCCGGCGATGGATCTTGCACCTGATCGGCGATGGGGATTGTTCGATCCGTTTGGATGGGCGGCGCGCGCCGGCCAGGCGCGTCGCGGGGCGCTATCCGCCGGATGGCTGGGACTGCACGATTGAAGAGACCGCGGGGGGTCCGCGGCTCGAGGTGCGGGGTCCAGCGCGCGACCGGCTGGTGATTCTGGAGTAGACGGAGCGCCTTGCGTTCAGTGGGGGTGGCGCGCATAAGGATGTGAGAGGATCTGTCCGATGGCGGCGAAGCCAAAGCCTGTGCGGGAGGGTGGCGCGAGGGTGCGCGTCCGGGAGGCGACGCGCGATGACGTGGGCGCCCTGATCGAGCTGAACAGGGTGTGCTACCCCCAGATGGCGCAGGAGCAGGTGGTCTGGGCGCGCTCGCACCTGCTGAGCCACCTTCGTGTATTCCCGCAGGGCCAGCTCGTCGCGGAGGCGCGCGGCAAGGTGCTGGGGGCGTGCAGTTCGCTGATCGTCAACCTCGGGCCGGATCCGCTGCGGCCACACACTTGGGCCGGCATCACCGACAGCGGCTACTTCACGAATCATGACCCCGGCGGCGACACGCTCTACGGCGCGGATGTGTACGTGCATCCCGCGGCCCGCGGGCAGGGGGTGGGCGCCGCGCTCTACGAGGCGCGGAGGCAACTGTGCCGGAGGCTCAACCTGCGGCGCATATTGGCCGGCGGGCGACTCTGGGGTTATTGCGACTATGCGGACAAATTCTCTCCCGAGGAATACGCGCGGCAGGTGGAGGCCGGCCTGATCCGCGACCTGGTGCTGAGCTTCCAGCTGCGGGAGGGATTCGTCCTCAAGGGCATCCTGTCGCATTACCTCCGCGACCCGCGCAGCCACAACTTTGCCAGCCTGATCGAGTGGTTGAATCCCGCGTTCAGGCCGCGCCCGTCCGGGACGCGCAAGGTCCGGGTCGCGTGCGTCCAGTACCAGTTCAGGAAGGTCAGGTCGTTTCAGGATTTCGCGAATCAGGTCGGGTACTTCGTGGACATCGCGGCGGACTACAAGTCGGACTTCGTGCTGTTGCCGGAGCTGTTCACGATCCAGCTGCTCTCCCAGACGGGGGCGCTCTCGCCGCAGGAGGGCATGAAGCGGCTGGCGGCCTACACGCCGCGCATCGCGCGGTTGGCGAGGGGCCTGGCGAAGCGCTATGGCCTCACGCTGATCGCGGGAAGTCACCCGGTGATGGAGAAGCGGCGGCTCTATAACGTGTCGTTCATCTGCCTGCCGGACGGGACGGTGCTGCAGCAGCCCAAGCTCCATGTCACGCCCAACGAGCGCCGCTGGTGGGGCATCGTCGGGGGCAACGCCCTTCAGGTCATCGAGACGCCCAAGGCGCGGATCGGCGTGCTGATATGCTATGACGCGGAGTTCCCCGAGCCGGTGCGCTTCCTCGCCGAGCAGGGGATGGAGATTCTCTTCGTGCCGTTCTGCACGGACAATCGGCAGGCCTACCTGCGGGTCCGGCACTGCTGCCACGCGCGCGCGATCGAGAACCAGATCTATGTCGCGATGGCCGGCAACGTGGGGAACCTGCCCGACGTGACGAACATGGACATCAACTTCGCGCAGGCCGCGGTGCTGACGCCATCGGATTTTGCTTTCGCGCGGGACGGGATCGCCGCGGAGGCGGATTCCAACGAGGAGACGATCCTCGTCTGCGACCTGGATCTTGACGCCCTGCACGGCGCGCGCGAGACCGGCACCGTGACCCCGCGGATGGACCTCCGGAAAGACCTCTTCGTCGGCGGCATGCGGGTGGCGGCCGGGCCGCTGCCGGCCGCGGCGAATGACGAGGCGCCCCTGGGCGATCAGCCGGACGGGTTGGACGATTGAGCCCGGCGCGCGAGATCTTCGATTATCTGTATATCCGCTCGGCGGGCTTGGCGCGCTGTGATGTGGTGATCGGCTTCGGGCACTTCGACATGCGGATACCGCGCGTCTGCGGCGCGTTGTTCCAGCGCGGCCTGGCGGGACGCGTCATTTTGACCGGTGGCGTGGGCAGTGGGACAGCCGACCTCGGGGAGCCCGAGGCCCATGCGTTTCTCAAAGAGCTGCGGCGCGCCTGCCCCGAGATCCCGGGCGACGCGGTCTTCGTCGAGGGCGAGTCGACCAACACCTCGGAAAACATCCTCTTCACGTCGCGCGGCCTGACGGGGGCGTGGCCCGATTTCAATTTTGCGTCGGGCATCCGTTCGGCGATCCTGGTCGCCAGCCCATATCGCCAGCGTCGGGTCCTGCTGACGTGCCGCAAGCTCATCCCGCAAGTCGCCTGCCAGTGTGCCCCCCCCGAGACGACCTTCGAGGAGGAGGTGCGGATCTTCGCGGAGAAGGGGCAGGATTTCGACGCGTTGCTCGGAGGCGAGATCGACAGGATAATTCGCTATGGGGAAGAGGGTTACATCGAGCGCGAGACGGTTCCGCCGGGCATCGCGCGCGCCCGGGGGCTATTGGCGCAGGACGATTGAATCGGGCCGGGCCAAGCTCCGTCCAAAGTGCCGAATTGATCGAAAGGAGATAAGATGAAGACTTTTGGATGGATTGGGGCGGGCGCCTTGGGCTTGGCGGGGCTGATGGCTCCGGTGGCGGGCGCGCGGGGCGGTGACTTTTCTGTCAACGTCGGCATAGGCGGCGGTCACCACGGGCACTATTATGGCCCGCGCTACTATGGTCCCTATCGGCACTGTGGGCCTCGGTACTACCCCTGTCGTCACTCCCCGGTCATCTATGGCACCTCGAGGGTGGTCGTCGTGGAACCGCCGACGCGCGTCGTGACCGTCGATCGCGGCTATAGCACGTGGGAGATCGTGCGCGACGTGCAACTGGAGTTGCGGCGCCGCGGGTTCTATGGCGGCGAGATCGATGGGATTTTTGGCCCCCGGACGCGGGATGCGGTGGCCGCGTATCAGGATCGGCGCGGGTTGCCGGTGACCGGCGCGATCGACCGGGAGACCCTCCGGGCGCTGAATCTGGACTAGCGGCCTGTTGGGCTTGGCAAAGTCCGACAGGCTGCGGACTCGGAAATTGCCGCATCGCTTCCCGTAGCCGAACGCGTAAGCGTTTGGGTGCCAAAGCCTCACGGCTTCGGCTACAAAACCGGAATTGAGCGGTTATGCGAATGCCGAAGGCGGCACTACGAGCCCAAGACATCCGGGATGTTCGTAGTGGTGCCTTTAGACACTCCGCGACCCACCCGAAGTTTCGACATGAATGATGCAGCGCCCTCGGTCGCCGGCGGCGGGGCTTGCCCGAAAGGACTCGAATCCAACTCTTGTGCGGGGATTTGGGCCCTTGGCTGGGGTCTTGGCTCGGGGATGGGCGCGTGTATGCTGTGCGGATGGGCATGGGCCATGCGCATGGCGGCGGTCACGAGCCCCGGCCTTTTGATACGCTGGGGCTCGCGGCGCTCGTGGGCGCCGGGATGATCGCGTCCGGCACGGGAGTCCTTCCCGCCGTCGCCGGCATACCGACCAACGCGATCGGGGCCATTCTCGGGAGCGGCCCGATCCTGTGGAACGCGCTGAAGGAACTGCTGAAGTTCCGGTTGTCGGCGGATCTCGCGGTCCTGCTGGCGGCGGGCGCGGCCATCGCGATCGGCCAATATTTCGTGGCCGCGGAGGTGATCCTGATCATGTTGATCGGGGGTTTTCTGGAGGGCATCGCGGTGCAGCGCACGCGCGGGGCGATTCGTGCCCTGATCCGGATGACGCCCCGGGAGGCGACGCGGATCTCGGCCGCGGGGCGCGAGCGGGTGCCGATCGGCGAGATCAGGTCCGGCGAGCGCGTGGCGGTGGCGCCCGGGGAACGGATCCCCGTGGATGGGCGCATCCGGTCGGGGCGCACCTCGGTGGATCAGGGCGCGCTGACGGGCGAGTCGCTCCCGCGGGACCTGGCGCCGGGCGATCGGGTCCTCGCGGGCTCGGTCAACGGGGCGGGCGCCCTGGAGGTCGAGGTCGAGCGCGTTGGGAGCGACACGGCCTTTGGCCGCATGGTGCATCTGGTGGAGGAGGCGGAGAGGCACCGCGCGCCCAGCCAGCGATTGGCCGATCGCTACGCGAGCTGGTTCTTGCCCGTGGTGCTGGGCTGCGCGGGGCTGGCGTTTTTCCTCACGAACGATCTGATCCGGGCGGTATCCATCTTGATCATCGCGTGCCCGTGCGCGCTGGTGTTGGCGACGCCCACGGCGGTATCGGCGGGTATCGGGCGGCTGGCGCGCCGCGGCGTGCTCGTGAAGGGCGGTGCCGCGCTCGAATCGCTGGGCCGCTGCCGATCGATCCTCTTGGACAAGACGGGCACGCTCACGATGGCGAGGCTGAGGGTGGCGCGCGTGCTGGCGGCGCCCGGGGTCGCGGATGACGACGTGCTTCGGGCCGCAGCGGCGGTGGAGGCGGGTTCGGAGCACCCGCTGGCGAAGGCGGTGATCGAGGCGGCGCGGGAGAGGGCGCTGGGGTTCGATGAGGCCGCAGCGATCATGGCCGAGCCCGGCTTGGGCGTGCGCGGTCAAGACCGCGGGGGCCGGATCGTGCGCGCGGGCTCCGACGCGTACGTGGCGTCGGCGGGCGCGCGCCCTCCAGAAGCGCTGGCGGCGTCGGCGGGCGAGTTGCGAGACGGGGGACACAGCGTGCTGTTCGTGGCCCGGGATCGCGAGATCCTGGGCCTCATTGCCGCGCGCGACACGGCGCGACAGGAGGCCAAGGAGGCCATCGGCGCGCTCAGGGGCCTGTTTCCCGGTCGCGTCTGCATGCTCACCGGCGACGCGGAGGGCGCGGCGCGGCACCTCGGCGCGGAGGTGGGACTCGACGACATCCGCAGCGGGCTGTTGCCCGAGGACAAGACGCGCATGGTGGAGGAGTGGCGGCGCGATCGTGGGCCCGTCGCCATGGTGGGCGACGGCGTCAACGATGCCGCAGCGCTCGCCGTGGCCGATGTCGGGATCGCGCTGACGGACGTGGGCACGGACGTCGCCATCGAGGCGGCCGGCATCGCGATCTTTGGCGAGAGGCATCTCGAGAAGCTGCCGGAGGCGATCGTGTTTGCCCGGCGCGTGATCCGCACGATCTGGCAGAATATCGTGTTCTTCGCGTTTGGCCTGAACGTGCTGGGCATGGCCGCGGCGGGCTGGGGGCTCGTGGGGCCGATCGCCTCGGCGATCCTGCATCAGGTTGCCTCGCTATTTGTCGTGGCGAACTCCCTGCGGTTGCTCTGGTCCCGGCACGAGCTCGGGCACCGGATGCTCCACTGGCGCGACACCGCCGGGGTCCTGGTGCGCCGCGGTTGGCGGCCCGCGCTGGTGACCGTGGGCATCGCGTGGCTCGCGAGCGGCATTTTTGCGATCCGGGCGGACGAGACGGGTGTTCTCCGGCTATTTGGGCGCGTGGCGCAGCCGCCCGTCGGGCCGGGCCTGCATTACCGGGCGCCCTGGCCAATCACCCGGCTGGATCGGGTGAGCGGGCGGGTGGAGCGCATCGAGGTCGGGTTCCGGGTCGAGCCGACGGCGCCGGGCGAGAGCCCGCCCGCGTACGAGTGGAACATCCAGCATCGCGGCGGTCGCTACCGGGTGTTGCCGGAAGAATCCACGATGACGTGTGGCGACCAGAGCCTCCTCGACGTGCATGCCGCGGTGCAATATCGCGTGGCCGACCCCGCCGCTTATCTCTTCTCCTCGGTGGATCCGCAGGGCACGCTGAGGGCCATCTCCGAGAGCGCCCTGCGGCAAGTCGTCGCCGGGGTTTCGCTGGGTGAGATACTGACGACGGGGCGCGCCCGTGTCGAAAAGGAGGCGCTGGGCACGGCTCGGGCCGCGGTGGCGGCCTGTGGCCTGGGCATCGAGGTGTGCGGCATCGATCTTCAGGATGTGCATCCGCCGCTGGAGGTGGTGGGGGCTTTCCGCGGCGTGGTCGACGCCTTGGAGGAAAAGGACGCGCTGATCAACCGCGCCGAGGCGTACCTCAACGAGCAGATCCCGCTGGCCCGCGGCGAGGGTGCCCGCACCAAGGAGACCGCAGAGGGCGAGTACCTCCGGACCGTCGCACGGGCCACGGGCGAGGCGGGATCTTTCCTGAGGCGCGCCGAGGCTCGCCGGGGTGATCCGGTGCCCCGCGCCGTGACGGATTTCAACCTGTATGTCGAGACCATCGAGGGCGCGCTCGCCGGGATCCGGCTCTCTGTCGTGGAGCCGGGTGCCGCGCGGCATGGGCTAACGCTCATCGGCCCGGCCGTCATGAGGTCGGCCGTCCCGGTCCCCGTGGCGACCGAGCAACCCCCCCCGGTGTCCGCCGACACCGCGGCTGGAGCATCACCATGAGACCCGGAAAGAAGATCCCCCTGGCGCTGGCCGCGATCGCGGCCATCCTGGCCTGGCGCAGTTTCGTTGCGCTGGACCAGTCGCAGTATGGCATCGTCACGGAATTTGGGCGATATGTCGCGACGCTCCGCGAGCCGGGCCTGCACCTGAAGTGGCCTTACCAGTCGGTGCTGCGATTCGACAGGCGCCTTCGGCTCTACAACCCGAGGCCATCGGAATTCCTGACCAAGGACCCGAAGAATATCCTGCTGGACGTGTATGTGTGCTGGAGGGTGGACGATCCCCTGGTGTTCCTGCAGCGGGCGACGGACGCGGCGGGCGCCGAGGCGCGACTGCACGACATCGTCTGGGCCGAGCTGGCGGCCGAGGTGGGCACGCGGCCCCTGTCGGACCTGGTCTCCGACAAGCCCAACGAGATGGTGGCGCCCACGATCATGGCCGGGGTGCTGGGGCGGTGCCGGGAGCGCGCGCGCCCTGGGCTTGGGGTCGAGATCGTCGATGTGCGCCTCAGGCGCCTCAACTTGCCCGAGCAGAACAAGCAGAGTGTCTTCGACCGAATGCGGGCCGAGCGCGATCGGATCGCCCGCCAGTACCGGGCCGAGGGCGAGGAGGAGGCGATCAAGATCCGGGCCGACGCCGATCGGCAGAAGGCGCAACTCTTGGCCGACGCGCAGAAGGAGGCGGAACTGAAGCGGGGCGAGGCGGCGCGGAAGGCGATCGAGATCTACGCGGCGGCCCACGGCAAGGATCCCGAGTTCTTCCAGTTCCTGCGGTCCCTCGAGGCGTACAAGAAGTTGCTCAACGAGAAGACGACGATGGTGCTCTCCTCGGATTCGGAGTTGTTCCGGTACTTGACCGACCCGTCCGCGCGGTCGCTGGATCGGGGCGGTGCGGGCGCGATGCCGCCTGCAGGGGGCGGGGCGGCCCGCTGAGGACGGTTTCTTCCCATGCGCGTTTTCTTACATCACGGCGAGGGCGGCGGGGGTCACGATCACCCGCACGGCCATGGCCACCACCATCATCACCACGGCCATGAGGATGGGCACGCGCACGACCGCCGTGAGCACGATCACGATCACGGCGATGGGCACGACCACGGCCATGGTGGTGGGGCGTGGGCGTGGCTGGGCCGGCGGTGGATGATCATCGCCGGGCTCTGCCTCGTGGGATGGCTTTTGAGCGGGATCCGCGTGGTGGGTCCCGCGGAGCGCGGCGTCGTGCAGCGATTTGGCCGGGTCGTCGATGACCGGCTGACGCCCGGCATCCGATTTGGGTTGCCCGTGGGGATCGAGAAGCTGACGAAGGTGCAGATCAGCAAGGCCCGCCGGGTGGGCGTGGGCGGGGGCGGCGCGGATGGGGTGACTGGCAATTTGCCCGATCCCTCGCGGAGCCAGTTTTTCTCCGGCGACCGGAACATCGTGGATATCCAGCTGTCGGTGCAGTATGTGGTCACCGATCCGACCCTGTTCCTTTTCGCGTGCGCCGACCCCGATGCGCTGGTTCGGGCGGCCTGCGAGTCGGCGCTGTGCGAGATCGCCGCGAAGATGCCGGTGGACGAGATCCTCACCCTGCGCAAGGCCGAGGTCCAGATGCGCGTGCGGGACATGGCGCAGGCCATCTTGGACGGGCACCGGGCCGGGGCGCAGATCCTTTCGGTGTCTCAGGAGCGGAGCGCGCCGCCAGAGAAGGTGGCCGACGCGTTTCGCGCGGTGACGAGCGCCCGGGCGGACCAGGATAGGCTGATCGCGGAGGCCGAGGGATACCGGGAGGATCTCTTACCTCGAGCGCGGGGTGAGGCGGCCGCGATCCTGGGGCAGGCCGAGGGCGAGGCCTATCAGATCGTCGCGTTGGCCGAGGCGCGGGCGAAGCGATTCGAGCGCATCCTGGCAGAGGCGGGGGGGGCCTCCGTGCTGACGCGGCAACGCATGCACGCCGAGGCGATGGAAGAGATCCTGTCGCTGACAAAGAAGGTCATCGTGAGGCCCGGCGCGTCCGGGGATGTGCGGTTTATCGAGGAGGGGCCTTGAGTCCGAAGGAATCGGCGCCGACGTGGGTGGCGCTCGCGGTGCTCGCCGCGATCGGGGCGGGCCTGTGGGCGCGATCCAGGGGGGG
>JADLBR010000431.1 GCA_020847615.1 Verrucomicrobiia bacterium | reverse complement strand
TGGACGATTTGATGAGGGTGACGTTGACGCGGACGATATCCTTGCTGGCGCTATCCAGGAGTTTCACGCCCGACGGGAGGTCGAGTTTCGCGGCGAAGGTGAATTCGCCTTCGGTGGGTTCGGGGGGCTGGGGCGGTGGTGTCGCGGGCGGGGCGTTGGTGGCGGTGGGCGCCGGGGGTGGCGGCTGGAGGGTGAGACCCGAGATGTCGATGACCTCGGTGCGGAGCTTGCGATCCGTCGACCAGAACAGGTCGCGGATCTCGACGCGCACGGAGGCGGGCGCGACGGTGACGGACTTGATCCTGAGGCCCTTGGGTGGCGACGAGAGCTGTGGCTCGATCGCTACGTCGAGCTGCTTGATGGGGCCGAGCACGAGCTGGATGCGGTTGGGATCGAAACCCTCGACCTGCCAGTCGGGAGGGAGCGCGCCGAGCATCTCTGGCTGGAGAACCAGCTCCTTGGCGCCGGCGGCCTCGCCGGAAAGATCGATGGTGAGCTTGAGCTGATCGAGGTTGGGTTTGCGGTTGAAGAGGGCGAGGTCGGCGAGCGGGGCGGATCGGGTCTCGGGGAGGCGCAGGCGCACGGCCGCCTCCTTGTGGCTCTGCTGGGCGAGGAAGAGGGTGTTGGTGAGGCCGGTGAGCTCGATCTGGGCGGTGACGGAGACGATCACCGGTGGCCTGGGGAATAGGCGATTACGCAGGCCCTCGACGCCGAGGGAGCCCGAGATGGCGATGGCGACGGCGAGGCCCCAGAGGAGCACGGACGAGACCCGGGGTCTCTTGCCCCGGCTGTGGTCGAGGTCGATCTCCAGGAGCTCGGCGACGGCGCGGCGCGCGACTTTTTCGTCGGCGAAGTCGATCCGTTCCAGTCGCCCGTTCTTACCGAGCGAAACGGTGCCGCGCTCCTCGGAGACGACGAGGAGTTCGGCGTCGCTGGCCTGGCAGAGGCCGAGCGCCGCCAGGTGGCGGGTGCCCCAGGACGGATCGACGTCCTCGGCGGGCGCGAGGGGGAGGACGGCGCCAATGCGGGTGATGCGGTCGCCCTCGATGATGATGGCACCGTCGTGGCGGGGAGAGCGGGTGTTGAGGATGGAGAGCAACAGGCTCTTGTTGGCCCGGGCATCGACCACCTCGCCGCCCTGGCAGAACTGGTTGATGTTGTCGCGTCGTGGGAAGACGAGGATGGCGCCGCAGCGGTTCTCGGAGAGGTGGCGCACGGTGTCGAGGACCATGGCGATCATCTCTTCCTCGCGGGATCGGCGGACCGCGAAGAGCCTGCCGACGCTGGCGGACTCGTAGATGCGGCGAAACTCCGGGACAATGCTGAGCATGAGGAGGACCAGGAGCGGGATGATGAGGATAACGCCGAGGACCTGGGCGAGCGGGAGGTTGAGTTGGCTGACAACCCAGCCCATGCCGACGAGGGCCGTGAACATGAGCAAGAAATGGACGAGGCGCCTGTAGGTGACGAGCCAGCCGATGGTAATGCGCAGGACCAGGACGGAGATGGCGATGTCTATGGCGTGCCTCCAGAATGAGTCCAGGGGTCCGATCTGTGGCAGCGGCGGCATGGGTTTTCCGTCAGAGAAAGTGTTATTCTATCGTCCCCGCGGACCAAAGACCAGCGCGGGATGGTGCCCGGAGGATATTTTTTCAGGCGATGGGAGGGCGGGCCATGGCGGGTGCGCTTTTGGCTTTCCTGCCGGAGGATGGGGGATAGGGTGAAGCGCTTCTTATGGAGACAACTGTGATTTTGCTAAAGCCGGACTGCCTCGCGCGCAAGGTCGTCGGGGAGGTGATCCGGCGCTTTGAATCGGCAGGTTTTGGGATTCGGGGCGCGAAGATGATGGCGATGAATCCCGAGATGTTGCGCGAGCACTACGCGCATCTCGTGGGGGAGCCGTTCTATCCCTTGCTGGAAGCGTTCATGATGTCATCGCCGGTGATCGTGCTGGCGCTGGCCGGCGATGGCGCGATCGAGCGGGCGCGGATGCTCGTGGGGCCGACTGACTCGAGGAAGGCGGCGGCCGGGACGATTCGCGGCGACATGGGCACGGACAACCGGCGGAATATCCTGCATGCGTCGGACTCGCCGGAGTCGGCCGCGGCGGAGATGGCGAGGTTCTTCAGGCCGGATGAGCTGTTTGGGGGTTGAGGCGAAGATGCCTGGGGGTGAGGGACTTGTCGCCCGTGGCGCGGCCAAGATGAGCCGAGCGCGCTGGATGCTGGTGGCCCTGTGTGGGCTGCCGCCGCCGCCGGCGGGTTTTGCGGACGGGAGTCATTTGGGGCCGCTGGCGCCGGAGCCCGACTGGTCATTGCTGGAGAGATTTCAGGGGACCGTCACGCGCGAGGAGTTCGTGCGGCTCCTGGATCGGGTGTATGCGCCTGGGCGATCCGCGCGGGGTTTCATATCGGTGGGGGATGCGGGCGCGGTGGTGACGGGGGCGGGGGATGGGAGGGTCTTCGAGCTGCGCTTTGCGCCGGATCCGGGCGCGGCGGGCCGGGTTCCCCGGTATTGGCGCGGGGCCAAGGAGATGGGGGCGGCGCCCGCGGGCAAGCCCCTGGCTGGTGTCCGGGTCGCGATCGACCCCGGGCACATTGGAGGGAAGTGGGCCCGGGTCGAAGAGAGGTGGTTTCAGATTGGGGACGGGCAACCGGTGATGGAGGGAGATATGGTGCTGGTCGTGTCTCGGCACCTGAGGG